>JAUXAI010000002.1 GCA_030619985.1 bacterium
GGGGACTACCAGCTACTATGACGAACACACCATGATCATAAAGGATATCGTAGTCATCGATCATCACTTCCCCGATCTCCCCGAAGGACCTCCCAAGAAGTGCCTCCTCTATAACCCTAATAGCAATCCTCAAGCAGAAGAGTATATCGGGTGTTCCACCTCACTTCTCACCCACATGATCGCTACGACCTTGGGTTTAAAAGAGGATTATGATGACTTTCTATGCTTCATTGGGCTGAAGGGAGACTTTGCCATCGATCCGGCAACAGGAGAGGTGAGTAAATTCGCCCAATCCTTCTATGAGACATATGAGAAGAACTTCAAGAATCTGCTCACCCCCCTGAAGTCCCGACCCACCATGTTCGATATTACCCAGAGGGAGAAGACCTCTCTTCTTTCCCGGATCACAGAACTCATCCATGGGACCTGTGGCGGGGGCTTCCAGTACTTCTATAACGATAGGGCGAAGTCTTTGAAGGGAGTGGACCAGGTAGACCTTCTCTTCACCTCTTTGTCCAAGTATGGAAGAAGAAACCCTAAGATATCGAATCTAAAGAGGCTCGATCACTTCTTAGGAGAGATTCCCTATCGCTGGGTCATCCAGCAACTATACAAATATTATTTAAGGGATTGGGAGAGCGCTAGCCACCTCTTAGATTCCACCATCTCCATAGGGAAGATGGGTCGGGTGGCCATCCAGCTCTTCATTGGAGAGAATGTTCCCTTGCTGCCCATGGTGGGCTCGGTGAAGCTCCATGATCTCACTAAGGAATCGAGTGAGAAGCATGTCCTCTTAGTCATGGTCAATAAGGAGCCTGATGGAGGAACCCACTTCTCCCTTCGTGCCACCTCGGATAGGATACACTGTGGTAAAATCTGCCATACCCTGGCCAGTAGGCTGGTGAGGAAGTATGGCTTTCCAGACTTGATTACTGGAGGAGGCCATAGCCGGGCGGCAGAATGCAATACCCGGACAGCACCCGTTCCTACCCCCGCCGCCATACTGGCCTTCTTCAGATTATATGAACAGTTAAGAGACCTCTCCTTAAGGGCAGACAAGAATGGACTTAGGAAGAGGGAGAGAGAGATCGCTATAGATCTGGGCCTGGATTATCTCAAGAGTTAAACAGAGGAAGAGATGAGATCATTTTCAAAGATTATCTTGATAGTGGTTTTGGGTTGTCTTATCACCTCATCATCGTTCGCCAAAAGAAAGGTAAAGGAGGCTGTGGTAAAGATCTACACAGTATATAATGAACATGATTACTATGATCCCTGGCAGATGTCGGGTCAATTACTACTATGAGGGGGAACCAACAGAGGAACGAAGAGAGGTGATTGTACTGGCGAAGGTCCTGGCTGATGAAGTCAATGTGGGCTATCACAACTGGAGGTATAATGTGATCTCTTATGTCAATGGTAAGAAGATTTCTACTATGAAGGACCTGGTAAGGGCTTTTGAGGATTATGAAGGAAGATACCACACCATGGTAGATGAACGGGGCTATGAAATAGTCTTGGAGAGAGACAAAGTCCAGGAAGCCAACCAGAGAATCTTAAAGAAGTATAAGATTAATTCTGATCGCTCGGAAAACTTGAGGAGTTTCTGATATGGAGAAGATTAAGATTGGGGTGATTGGGGGAACGGGATTATATGATATCAAGGGCTTAGAGGATATAAAAGAGGTGAAGCCCTCTACTCCTTTCGGTGAGCCCTCAGATAATATAATCACTGGTACTTTGGAAGGGAAGAGGGTGGCCTTTCTCCCTCGCCATGCCAGGGGGCACAGGATCATGCCTACGGAACTAAATAATAAGGCCAACATTTATGCCTTGAAATCTCTTGGGGTAGAATGGATCATTGCTTTTTCTGCTGTGGGAAGCATGAAGGAGGAGATTAGGCCCCAGGACTTCTTCATCCCCGATCAACTATTCGATAGGACGAAGACCAGGGTCCCTACCTTCTTTGGGGATGGGATTGTAGCCCATATCTCCTTCGCCGACCCCTACTGTCCGACCTTGAGCAAGATACTATATGAGAGAGGCAAGGACCTGGGATACCGGATACATAAGGGCGGGACCTATCTCTGTATCGAAGGGCCAGCCTTCTCTACCCGAGCAGAGTCCAGGATATATCGCAGTTGGGGGGTGGAGGTCATTGGGATGACCAACCTCCCAGAGGTAAAGCTTGCCCGGGAGGCAGAGATCTGCTATACCACCGTGGCTCTGGTTACGGACTATGACGTGTGGCACGTAACAGAAGAGGTGAGCGTTGAGACCGTGATGAAGAATTTAGAGGCAAATACCTTAAAAGCAAAGGAACTGGTAAAGGCGGTCATTCCCAAAATACCAGATAAGAGGGAATGTTCCTGTGCCACTGCCTTAGCCAATGTCATTATTACCCAGAAAGATGCCATACCAGAGAAGAGGAAGAAGGAACTGAATTTACTTATTGGGAAATACTTCAAGTGAGAAGTTTACAGTAACCAGCGAACAGTAACCAGTATTTTTACTGTAAACTGGTTACTGGTTACTTCCCAAAAAACAAGGGGGGAGAGATGGTTAGGATTGGAAGGAACTTTACTAATCTATTGGAATTGGATTATGTAAGCGAGAAAGATAGAGAGAGATTTAAGAGAGGTGAGATAGATGTCCCGGATTTGGATGCCCTGGCTCAGATAAAGTTCAAGAGGGATATTCCTAAACAAATAGAAGTAGCAAAAGAAATCGGCCTGGACCATATAGAACTTGATGGCGGGGTGCCCAATCCCTTCTTGGAGATGAGGGAGGAAGAGATGGTAAGAGCAAGGCAAGCGGCAAAGGAGTGCGAGATCACTATCTCTTTACATCTCCCCTATACTTATGTGGGAGCAAGCACCTGTGCTTTCCAGGAGGTGGACCGGGAATTGGCGGTTACCTTACAGAAGAGATACTTAAAGTTTGCTGAAGGAGTGGGGGCAATCAATGCCATCATGCATCCGGGGACCGTTCCCTTCTATCAGGCCGGCCCCCAGTATCAAGAGGATTTGAAGAAGAGCCTCATTAAGAGTCTGGTAGAATTGGCAAAGACCTCTAAAGAGTTGGAAATCTCCTTTCATGTTGAGAATAATACCACCTTTGATATCGTCTTCGTAGAGCCAGAGGAGATCTATCCAGTAATTGAGGAAGTGAAGAAGAAGGGGTTGGAGATTTATTACTGCTTTGACATTGGCCACTGGTTCACCAGGGCAGATGGAACTCCACCCAAGGAGATTCCAGATCCTCCAGAGAGTATTATGGAGAAGATTCCCGCGGAACTCCTAAAAGAGATCCATCTCAATGACTATATCCCCAAGATCAAGAAGTTCCACCCTCCCCTACATTACCAGAAGGGTCCCCTGAAGAGGAAGAACTTAGAGAGATTTGCTGAAATTGTAAAGGAAAAGGGGGTGGAACTGGTTGTTGTTGAGACTGCGGTGAGGGATCCTGAAGAACTGTTAAATGCTCATAAGCTTCTCCGAGATGAGACAGACTATCTAAATAGTATTTTTAAATAGCATAGAAGAAAGTAACCAGCAACTAGCGAACAGTAACCAGTGAAACTATAGATTATCAGAACATCAGAGTATCAGAATGAGAATTCAGAATACCAGATTTAATTTTTCCAATCTGACCTTCTGGTATCTGTCCTTCTCCATCTGATGATCTGGTTATCTGATACTCTTCTACTTTTTCGCTGTTAACTGTAAACTGGTTACTGTAAACTCCCGAACGGAGCCCTGAACCATACGGTTCAGGGCGGAGTGAAGGTTAATGGTTAAGAAGGAGTGCAGGAATATATTCATTTTGGGCAGGCCGGGATGTGGAAAGAGCGAGCTATATAGAAGGCTCACCCCGAGATTGAAGGAGGAGGGGTTTGCCCAAGAATTTGTCAGGGTAGATGACTTCCCAAAACTCTGGAATGTCTTTGTCAACGATAAGAATTTTAGGAGATGTAAACCGACAGAGGATGGGGGATATAAAGTCACCGATCCCAAGGTCTGGGATGACATCCTGAAAGAGGTGAATAGGGACGTCAAGAAACTGGATAAGGCGGGAAGGATTATCTTCATTGAGTTCTCCCGTTCAAACTATGTCCATTCCCTGAAAAACTTTGATAAGGGAATCCTGAATAAATCTCTTATTGTCTATATTGACTGTTCCTTTGAGACCTGCTGGAAGAGAAATGTGAGAAGGCATGAGACGGTCCTGGCTGCAGGAGTAGATAACCATCTGGTACCACGTGAGGAGATGGAAGAGACCTATCTTCACGATGATAAAGATGAATTGCTAAGATTTGGAGAAGAATCAAAGATACCCATAGTAGTGGTCAATACCGATTATGAGGGAAAGGCCCACTATAAGGGAATAGTAGAAAGGATCACGAAAGCAATAAAAAACTTTAAACGCAAACACGGATGAACACGGATAACAACACAGATTAGCACAGATTTAATCCGTGACAATCCGCGGTGTTTTTGCCCAAGCAGTAAGCAATACAAAAAATCCGTGTCAGAAGGAGGGAAGAGATGACCTTTCAGGAATCGGATTACCCTGGTCTAAAGAGGGAGATGGTAAATCTCATTCATAAGTATAAGAACCCAGCCCTGGTGGTTGAGGTATTGAAGGAGATCTGGGAGACCCATAAGCAGATCCCCATCTATCCTGGAATAATCTCCATGTGTCTGCCCAGTATGGTGAAAGAGAAGAAGATAGGGGAACTCAAGAAGGGAGAGAGGGTACTCATTAAGACGGGGACTTTAGAGATATTGGGTACTGTTAAATTAAAAAAGAAGGATAGGATTGTTTTAGAGAATTCAGAAGTATTGAAACGCCCCAAGAGTAGGGAAGTAAAGAATGAGGAAGTGAAGAAGGTTCTGAGTTTGGAGAGGGGGGTCCTGGAAAAGATATGGCCCACTTTAGTATTCAAAGACGCAGATGACCGCAGATCAAAACGCAAACACGGATGAGCACAGATACAACACAGATTAACACAGATAAATCCGTGACAATCCGCGGTGTTTTTTGCCCAAGCAGTACGCAATACAAAAAATCCGTGTCAAAAGGAGAAAAGAATGGAGTATAAAGTAAAGAAAGGCGATATCTATATCCTGAAAGGGCCGGGAAAGGTGAGAGTAAAGAGGGGAAGAATGGAAGCGGTGGGAAAGAGTGTTGAAGAAAATGAAGAGGTCTTTATTCCTCCGGGCAAGACCATTCCCTTAGAGGCCGAAGAAAAATCCACTCTTTCTATAGAAGTAAAGAGGCCCGGCGAGATAAGGAAAATTAAAGAGAGAACCATCCCTTCCTCCTGGGATGATCTTATCTCCCGCATTGTAAAAGAAAAAGCCAGGACAATTCTCGTTTTAGGAGAGGTGGATACGGGAAAGACCTTCTTCGCTACCTATTTAGCGAATAAACTCCTGGAGAAGGGAGTAAGGCCGGCGGTCCTGGATGGTGACCCGGGCCAGAGCGACATCGGTATCCCAGGGACTTTGGGATTGGCGGTTCTAAAGAAGCAGGTGGTCTTTTTAACTCAAGCCAAGATATCTGCCCTCTACTTCGTGGGCTCCCATTCCCCGGGGCTGCACTTTTTACCCACTATTGTGGGAACCAAGAGATTGGCAGAGGCTGGTCTGAAGAAAGCGAATACCGTCATTGTCAATACCACGGGTTGGGTACAGAGCGATGGAGGGAGAGCGCTCAAGAGATCAAAGATTGAGATTCTCTCTCCAGAGATCATCGTTCTTTTGCAGAGGAAGGATGAGTTAGAGCATCTGGTTAAGAGTTACGATCCCAAAAAGATTGTCCGAATCCATGTCTCAAAGAAGGCCTCCTTTACCAGTGAGAAGGAGAGGAAGAAGCTGAGGGAACTGCCCAGCACAAGGTATTTTAAAGGGGCCAGGAAGATTAGACTTCCCCTGGAGAGAATAGCAACTGATAGATGCTATTTCGGGACAGGAAGAGAGATGAAAATTCCCGGGACTCTTTATGCCGAGAGACTATCTGGCTTTGAAGGAACATTGGTTGTTACCCAAAAGCCTCTTCCTCAAGAGAGATTGAATGAGCTGGGTAAAGAATTGGGAAATATCAGAAACATCGTTGCTGGCGAGGAGAAGGGAATACTGGTCGGCCTCTTGGATGAAAAAGGCGATACCTTAGGAATGGGGAGGATAGAAGAGATCGATTATAAGAAAAAAGGAATCTTTTTAACTACCCCGGTTAAAGATGGAGGGAGAATAAGGATCATCCAGTTTGGCTCCTTAAGGATTACTCCCGAGGGAAAAGAAGCGGGCTTTATCTCCCCTGGTTACTTCTAAAATGGGGAGGAGAATGAAGATCAGTCTGGCAGGAAAGATTGCTGGATTTGTGATCTTGATCATTGTGATCATCATGTCCTTAGTGGCTGGTATCACTCTCAAAAGGGAGGAGAGGACAGCCACTGACCAGATGATCAAGAGGGCAAAGGATATTACCAATGCCCTGGCCACAACCTCCATCACTACCATCCTAGCCAATGATTACATCACCCTGGCCCAGATAGTAGAGGGAATAGATAAGAAGGGTGAGGATATCGATTATGT
Source organism: bacterium (assembly GCA_030619985.1). Lineage (GTDB taxonomy): Bacteria > UBP18 > UBA7526 > UBA7526 > UBA7526 > JAUWXM01. The sequence continues at coordinate 6,600 of JAUXAI010000002.1, forward strand.
CATCATTCTGAATGATATCTACCAAGTCATGGCTCATACAGATGAGAGCCTGGTGGGTAAGACCTTGAGTGATCCAATAAGTATCGAGGCCCAGAGGGCCAGGACAACCCTCTTACAGATTACCCCAGAGGAGAGGTATGATGTCGCCGTGCCCATCCTCTCCCAGGGAAGGAGGATCGGCCTGGTTCGGGTAGGCTTTTCATCTCTACCCTTAAAAGCAAGGATTGCTGAGACCCGAGATCGCATCTTTCTTCTGACCATTGGCCTGCTCATCCTGGGGATTATCATCTCCTTGCTCCTAGCAGCCACCATCACCCGACCGATAAATAGGTTAGTTCAAGCTGCCAAGAAAATCGGCAAGGGAGATCTGGGAGCTAGGGTGAGGATTGCCTCTCGAGATGAGGTGGGAGAGTTGGGAGAGGTATTTAATGAGATGTCGAAGCGGCTCTCCGGAAGCTTTCGATCGCTTGAGGAGAAGAGCACTCTCCTATCCAGAGCAAAGGAGGAGCTTAACCAGAGGGTCCTGGATCTCCAGATGCTCCAAAGACTCTCTACAAAGATAAGTTCCAACCTGGAGAAAGAAGATCTCTTGAGGCTCATCGTAGAGCTGTTCATGGAGGTGGCTCAGGTGGAGAAAGGATCTCTCATGCTCTGGGACGAGAAGAAGAAGAGGCTTTCCATCGCTTACGGTATTGGAATAAGTGAGGAGGCCAAAAAGCGTCTGAGCCTAAAGAGGGGAGAAGGGATTGCTGGTAGCGTATTTGAGAAGAAGAAGTCCATGGTAATCAATGACACCTTAAGGGATCGGCGCTATAAGCCTCTGGAGACAGAGAAGAAATTACATAGGACAGAGACTTTACTTGCTCTTCCCCTGGTGGCCAAGGGAGAGGGGGTAGGAGTGATTACCCTCTCCAATAAGGTCTCCCGCCAGCCATTCATTAGAAGGGATGAGGAGCTCTTGTCTACCTTAGCAAGCCATGCTGCGGTAGCCATCCAGAACGCTATGTTATATGAGCAAGCGATTCACGATGGATTGACCGGCCTCTACGCCCATACCTTCTTCCAGAATTACCTGAAGCAGGAGATGAGGAAGGCCAAGCGCTATGAGACCTCGTTATCCTTGCTCATGTTAGACGTCGATCACTTCAAGAGATTCAACGATACCTATGGTCATCCGGCTGGGGATACGGTTTTAGTGAATATCGCCCATCTCTTAGAGCAAGCCATAAGGGGAGTGGATATCGCTGCCCGCTACGGAGGAGAGGAATTCGCCCTTATCCTGCCTGAGACGGATGCCAAGGGAGCCTATCTCTTAGCAGAGCGCCTGCGGAAGAAGGTCCAGACATTTGACTTTCTGAAAGGAAAGAAGAAGAGAGTCAAGATTACGATGAGTATTGGGGTGGCCAGTTATAAGAAGGGTATGCGTAAGGAAGTACTGATCGGCCAGGCAGACCAGGCTCTCTATCGCGCTAAAAGAGAAGGAAGGAATAGGGTCTGCATATATAAAAGTAACCAGTAACCAGTGAACAGTAACCAGTGAACAATTGTTACTTATTCATTGTAAATTGTAAATTTCCCGACGAAGTCGGGGTAAGAGGAGGTGAAGAAAATGGAAGAAACAAAAGAAGCGTTGGGGATGATTGAGACCAAGGGACTGGTAACCCTTATCGAGGCTACGGATGCCATGATCAAGGCGGCCAAGGTGAGACTGGTTGGCTATGAGAAGATCGGTGCAGGCTATGTCACCACCTTAGTGAGAGGCGACGTTGCCGCCTGTAAGGCAGCCTGCGATGCTGGTGCCAGTGCTGCCCAGAAGGTGGGGGAACTGATAAGCGTTCATGTCATTCCCAGGCCTCATCCGGACCTGGAAGGGGTAATGCCTATCACTCCCGGTAAATAGCACAGATCATCACAGATTATTTACAGATGGCCACAGATCGCAGATTATAAAATTCGAAATTCTAATATCGAAAGCCCAATGCGCTTTGCTTGCATTGGAGAGAGTATAAATTTTAAACTCTGACTAAACAATATCTAAATTCGAAATTCAAATAACCAAAACTGTTTTGAGTTTAGAACATTCGGATTTTGAATTTGTTTTGGATTTAGAATTTTGTGCTTAGGATTTTTTGGAATTTGGATGCTACTAAATATCTGTGATCTGTGTGAATCTGTTTCTTATCTGTGTAAATCTGTGTTTAGGGGGGGAGTTTATGCGCCGGCCAATAATTGCCGGGAACTGGAAGATGAATAAGACCATCGACCAGTCCCTGGACTTAGTGACTAAATTAAAGTCCGAGGTCGCCCAAGTCAACGATCTTGACATTGTAGTCTGTCCTCCTTTTACCTCTCTCTTTGCGGTGGGCAAGGCTATTCGGGGAACGAACATCTTTCTTGGTGCCCAGGATATTTACTGGGAGGAGAAGGGAGCCTATACGGGAGAGGTTTCACCAGGGATGCTTATTGATGTGGGCTGTAGATATGTCATCATCGGCCATTCAGAGAGGAGGCAGTTCTTCACTGAGACGAATCAATCAGTGAATAGGAAGGTAAAGACGGCGCTAAAGTTCGGCCTCACTCCTATAATGTGTGTAGGAGAAAGGTTAGAGGAGAGGGAGAGGGGAGTAACCGAAGGGGTGCTGAGAGAGCACATCACCCGGGGATTGGAGAGTCTACCTAGGGAAGAGGTGTTGAAGATAGTCATTGCCTATGAGCCGGTATGGGCCATTGGAACAGGAAAGACCGCTACTCCAGATCAAGCACAAGAGGTACATTCTTTCATTAGAAAGCTCTTAAGAGAACTCTATGATGAGGTTACTACCTCTAAGGTCAGAATCCAATATGGAGGAAGCGTCAAACCAGAAAACATTTCTCTTCTAATGAAGGAAAAGGATATCGATGGCGCCTTAGTAGGGGGAGCAAGCCTCGATGCCAGATCCTTTGCCCAAATCATCAAATACGAAAGATAGTAAGGGGTTTATGGTTGACGGTGTACGGTTCACGGTAAAAGACGGTAAACGGTAAACAGTCCCGACGGATGTCGGAACAGGCAAATTGAATAATAATTATTCATCAGCGGGGCAAGTAAAACGCACCGCTCAACGGCCAACGGTTCAGTAAGGAAAGAAGACGTGTACGATGAGAAGTTAGTTCGTTCTATTGTGAAGGAAGTCTTAGATAAGTTAAGCCTTGCCCCTAGAGCACCTTCGGGAAAGATTCCAGTCGGCCTCTCCAATAGGCACCTACACCTTACCACAAAAGATTTGGAGATCCTATTCGGAAAGGGAGCGAAACTGACAAAACTGAGGGACCTCTCCCAGCCAGGGCAGTTTGCTGCCAATGAAACCGTCACCTTAGTGGGACCAAAGGGAAGGATGGATAAAGTGCGCATCCTTGGTCCGGTAAGAAAAGAAACCCAGGTGGAGGTCTCAAGAACAGATAGTTATATCCTGGGGATCAAGCCTCCCGTGAGGATCTCTGGGGATATAAAGGGCTCAGGCGGAATAAAGATTATCGGACACAAGGGAGAGATTGACTTAAGGGAAGGAGTGATTATTGCCCAGCGCCATATCCATATGTCTCCAGATGAGGCAAGGGGCTTTGGGGTGAAGGATGGGGATATAGTAAAGGTAAAAGTAGCCGGCGAAAGAGCATTGATATTCGATAATATCATAATAAGGTCCGGACCAACCCATAAGTTAGATTTCCATATAGATATTGATGAGGCCAATGCCGCTGGTCTCTCCCAGGGAGACTTAATAGAGATCATAAAAAGTTAAGATAAAGAGCAACCAGTAACCAGCGAACAGTAACCAGTTTTTTTTACTGTAAACTGTTCACTGTAAACTGTTAACTAATACCAACCTTAAAGGGGGTAAGAGTGAAGACATTAGTACTAAACTGCGGTAGTTCCTCTGTGAAGTATGAACTGATTGAGATTGAGAAAGAGTCTATCTTGGCCAAGGGGATTGTGGAACGCATCGGGATGAGCGGAGCCCTCCTTACCCATCAGGTTGGGAAGAAGAAGCCGGTAAAGACGGCAGCAGAGGTCTTAGACCATAGAGAGGCAATAAAATTGGCCCTGGATGCCTTACTCCATTCCAAGACTGGAGTCATTAAGGATAAGAAAGAGATTGTTGCTGTCGGTCACCGAGTAGTCCATGGGGGAGAGAAATTTGCTACTTCAGTCCTGGTTACTGAGGAGGTAAAAGAAGGTATAGCGGATTGCATAGAACTTGCTCCTCTACATAACCCCCATAACCTGAGGGGAATCATGGCCTGTGAGGAACTCCTTCCCGGGATCCCCCAGGTAGCGGTCTTCGATACTGCCTTCCATCAGACCATGCCTAGATATGCCTATATCTATGGATTGCCTTACACTCAGTATCGTAAATATGGGATAAGGAGATACGGCTTTCACGGGACTTCCCACCTCTATGTCTCCCAGAGAGTGGCTCATCTCGTGGATAGGCCCTTGACAGATTTAAAGGTCATCACCTGCCACCTAGGGAATGGAGTCAGTATTGCTGCCATTAAGGGAGGGGTATCCATCGATACCTCAATGGGTTTTACCCCCTTAGAGGGGTTAGTCATGGGAACCAGATGCGGGGATATCGATCCAGCTATCGTCTTGTATATCATGACTAATGAAGGATTATCCATAAATGAGGTAAATACCATGCTTAACTTCCACTCTGGTCTTCAGGGATTATCAGGAGTGAGCAGTGATATGTATGATATCCTGGAAGAGGAGAAGAAGGGGAATGACCGGGCAAGATTGGCCATAGAGATCTTCACCTATCATATAAGAAAATATATCGCCAGTTATGCCGGAGTCATGGGAGGAGTGGATGCTATCGTCTTCACTGCCGGGATTGGCGAAAATGCTCCCAGAATAAGAGCCTTGAGTTGTGCTGGGTTGGAATTTTTAGGGGTGGTTATCGATAAGGAGAGGAACGAGAAGACAATAAAGAAGGAGGGGGAGATAAGCGCTCCCAATTCAAAGGTCAAAGTCTATTGCATTCCAACCAATGAGGAACTGGTTATTGCTCGGGATACCTACAGTGTAATTACTAGAGGAAGGAGGAGGAGGAAGAAATGATATTTGCTAAGGTAATCGGTACTGTTGTGGCCACCAGGAAGGATGAGAAGATAGAAGGGTGTAAGTTATTGGCGATTCAGCCCATAAGCATGGAAGGAAAAGAAGAAGGGTTTCCTCTGGTAGCCATCGATGCTGTGGGAGCTGGAATCGGGGAGGTGGTCCTGATCGCCAAGGGCTCCTCTGCCCGTCAGACAGTAAGGACTAAGGATACTCCTACGGATGCGGTAATCATGGCCATTGTCGATACCATTGAGGCAGAAGGTAAGGTTTTATTTAGAAAATCTTGAATGCGGATAGAAGGTTTACAGTTGACACCGTTTACGGTAAGAGACGGTTAACAGTAAACAGCGAGGCCAAAGGCCGAGCGGGTAAACTGTAAACTATCCGAGCGAAGTGAGGATGAAGATGGAGATCAGTCCAGAGAAGATAAGAGAAGTTGTTAAGGAAATTGTAGAAAGAGTGACCAAGGAAGAAGCCAAGCCTTCTGGTAAAGGAGAAACAGAAGGCTTGGGGGTCTTTCCCAATGTAGAGGAAGCCATTGAGGCAGCAAGGGTTGCCCAGAGGGAGCTCTTCCGGGAGAGCCTGGAGAAGAGGAGTAAGTACATCGAAGCCATAAGGGAGGCCTCTATCCGGGAAGCAGAAAGCTTAGCCAGGTTGGCCTGGGAAGAGACCGGTATGGGAAGATGGGAGGACAAGGTCCAGAAGAATCTGTTAGCTGCCCAGAAGACCCCTGGAGTAGAGGATCTACATCCCGTTGCCTATACTGGGGATCATGGTTTAACCTTGGAGGAGAGGGCTCCCTTTGGAGTAATTGGTGCCGTGGCTCCTTCTACCAATCCTTCTTCAACCATAATAAATAATGCCATCTCTATTATCGCTGCCGGGAATAGCGTGGTTTTTGCTCCCCATCCAGCAGCCAAGAAGGTATCCCTGAAATCCATTCAGATTCTTAATGAAGCGATTATAAAAGCGGGTGGTCCAGCAAATTTAATGACCACTGCTGCCCAGCCCTCTATTGAAGAGGCCCAGACACTATTCAAGCATCCCAAAATAAAGCTCATCATGGTTACTGGTGGGCCAGCGGTTGTCAAAGCTGCCATGGCCTGTGGGAAGAAGGTGATCGCTGCTGGACCGGGAAACCCCCCAGTAGTTGTGGATGAGACTTCAGACTTAGAGCATGCCTGTGACTCCATTATTAAGGGAGCAATGTTTGACAATGGTGTCTTATGTACTGCAGAAAAAGAGATCATTGCCGTAGAAGCCATTGCCGATAGATTATTGGAATTATTACGCAAGGATCCGCGGACCTACGAATTAAAGAAGGATGAGTTTGAGAGATTGACCAAGGCGGCCATATTGGAACCAGGTGGCCCAGGGAAGGAACCCAAAGTAAGCAGGGAATACATAGGGAAGGACGCCACTTTAATCGCTTCCAAGATTGGAGTAAAAGTACCAGAGAGTACTAGACTCTTATTCTGTGAAGTGGACCGAAACCACGCTTTCGTCTGGACAGAGCAGCTCATGCCGGTCATTCCCTTTGTCAGGGTAAAGGATGTTGATGAGGCAATTAATTTTGCTGTAGAAGTTGAACAGGCCAATAAGCATACCGCTATCATGCATTCCTTAAATGTGGCCAATCTGACCAAGATGGCCAAGACCGCTCAAGTTTCCATCTTCGTTAAGAATGCCCCTTCCTATGCTGGCTTGGGCTATGAGGGAGAGGGATATGCTGCCCTTTCCATTGCTACCCCCACTGGTGAAGGCCTGATCAAAACCAGCAACTTCACCAGACCTCTAAGATGTGTCCTAGTGGACTACTTCAGAATAGCCTAAAATAGTTGATAAGTTGACTAGTTGACAAGTTAGTAAGTAAATTCTTCCTTGTCAACTTGTATACGTGTTTCCTTGTTAACTGATGGTAGAGATGGATAGAAAAGAGATTATCGAAAAGGTAAGGGATGCGGGAGTAGTGGGAGCAGGGGGAGCGGGCTTTCCCACTCATGTGAAGTTAGAAGCCAAGGTAGAGTATGTCATCGCCAATGGTGCGGAGTGCGAGCCTCTCTTGCGCATCGATCAGCAATTGATGGCTTCTCAAGCGAATAAAGTGATCAGAGGATTAGAACTGGTAATGAAGGCCACCGGTGCCAAGAAGGGATTTATTGCTTTAAAAGAAAAATATAAAGAGGCCATCGCTGCTTTAACATCCCACATCCCACATCCCACATCCCACATCGAACTATTTATCCTCGCCGATTTCTACCCCGCAGGTGATGAACAGATCCTGGTCTATGAGGTATTGAAAAGGATTGTCCCTGAAGGAGGGATTCCTCTTAATGTAGGAGTAGTAGTAGATAATGTAGGAACTCTTATTAATATCGCAGATGCTATAGAAAGAAAGCCGGTTACCCATCGCTATCTCACAATATCCGGGGCGGTAAAGGGAGCGAAGTCAGTGAAGGTTCCCGTGGGGATGAGTGTGGGAGAGGTAATAAGATTAGCTGAACCAAAGATAGAGAATTTCTCTGTCCTAGATGGCGGTCCTATGATGGGGAAACTGATTGAAGATCTGGATTCCCCAGTGATGAAGACCACCACGGGATTGATCGTTCTTCCCAAAGACCATAATGTAATTATGAACAAGACCTTAGAGATGAGAAAAATCCTAAGGAAGACTATGCTCTGTATGCAGTGCACTGACTGTACCGAGCTCTGTCCCAGGTACTTAATCGGCCATTCCTTAAAACCCCATAAGATAATGAGGCACGTGGGATATGAGATGAGGAAGGAACTGAATGATATTACTGCTGCCTTCCTCTGCTCAGAATGTGGTTTATGTAATCTATATGCTTGTCCTTTTGGACTATCACCACTCAGGGTAAATCAGGAGATTAAGAAGGAATTAACAGAGGCCAAGGTTAAAAATCCCCATAAGGAGGCTCCGAAGGAAGCCCATCCCATGATAGAGTATCGCAGGGTTCCCACAGCAAGGATTATTTCAAGGATTGGGGTGGAGGAGTATAATGTTGACGCTCCCTTAGAAAAAAGGGGATATCGGACGAACCTTGTCAGGATTCCTCTCTCTCAGCATGTGGGAGCAAGATCGGTCCCCATAGCGAAGTTGAATGACAAGGTAAAGGTGGGAGACCTAATTGCCGATATTCCCAGAGGGGCTCTGGGAGCCAGAATTCACGCCTCGATAGAAGGAAAGATAACCGACATCGAAGACTATATTACTATCGAAGCCCAGTAAAGTACCCAGTTAATAGCAGTTAACAACAGTTAATAACAGTTGCTTTTTTAATGAGGTAACCGATATTAACCGCATACTTGTTAACTTCCGAGTGAAACGAGGATGAAATGGTTAGAAATGCCATCGGCATGGTGGAAGTGAATAGCGTTGCCCGGGGATTTGAGGTCTGCGATGCCATGATGAAGGTAGCGGCGGTGGATTTGATTGAATCCTTTAGTATCTGCCCTGGTAAATATATCGTCTTGGTAATGGGAGACGTGGCTAGTACCCGGTCTTCAGTCGATAAGGGGAAGGAAGTGGGGAAGGAGACGGTAATGGATAGCTTCGTCATTCCCAATGTCCATACCGATGTCTTCCCGGCCATAATGGGAACCACAGTAATTAAGGAGTTAAAAGCAATTGGTGTAATAGAGACCTTCTCAGTATCGGCCATCATCCTGGCCGCAGATGCTGCCGTAAAAGCGGCCAAAATTGAACTCATCGAGGTTCGCTTAGCAAAGGGATTAGCAGGCAAGGGCTTCGTTACCTTAACGGGAGAGGTGGACGCGGTAAAGGCGGCCATAGATGCTGGCTGTAGGGAGATAGAGAAGGAAGGACTATTAGTGAACCGAACCGTTATTCCCAAGCCCCATGAGGCACTGAGAAAAGCATTATTATAATAGGTTTACGGTTCACGGTGTACGGTTTACGGTAAAAGACGGTTAACGGTAAACAGCGAAGCCAGAGGCCGAGCGGGTAAACTGTAAACTATCCGAGTGAAACGAGGATGAGATGGATAAAGAGAAGTTGATTCAAATCGTTACTGAAGAGGTCCAGAAGGAGTTGGCTGAAAAGGGAAAAGTGGCTCCCCCCACAGGGAAGAAGATGCTTATTACCGAAGAGGAGATGCTCCAAGTAGCCAAAAGAGGGGAGAAGGAGTTGAGGGTTCCCAAGAATGCCATCATCACTCCCTTTGCCCGGGATAGGGCCCTGGAATTCAGAATCAAAATCATCAAAGAGTAAAATGACAAGGGTGACAAGGGTGGCAATGGTAGCAAGGGCGACAAGGGTTTTAAACCCCTGTTACCCCTGTACCCCTTGTTCCCCCTGTAACCCCTGAGGTAAGGCATGGTTTCTGAAGATATCATAAAGAAGATTGCTGAAGAAGTGGCCACTAAGTTAAAGACTTCTGAAGTTCCTCCTAAGGATGAGAAGAGGATTGCCATGGGAAGCGATCACGGTGGGTTCCCCTTAAAAGAGGAATTGAGAAAGTATCTCGATGAATTAGGATATAAAGTAAAGGACTGCGGTCCCTATAGCCTGGAGTCCTGCGATTATCCCGATTATGCTCATCTGGTTGCCTCAGAAGTAGTAAAAGGAGAATGTTCTAAAGGAATAATGATTGATGGTGCGGGAATGGGCTCCTGCATCGTCTGTAATAAGGTTCCCGGAATAAGGGCTGCCTTAGCCTACGATACCTTTACTGCCAAGATGGCCAGTGAACATGATGATGCCAATGTTCTATGTCTTGGGGGCCAGACCATAGGGATTGCTTTAGCAAAGGATATGGTTAAGGTGTGGCTGGAAACCAAGTTCGCTGGTGGTCGCCATGCCCGAAGGGTAGATAAGATCATGGGGATAGAAAAGAAGTATCTCAAATGAGGAAGCTATGAAATTAGCAAAGGTGATCGGAACCGTAGTTGCCTCTCAGAAGTATGAGACATTGGAAGGGGCGAAGTTACTCATCATTCAGCCTCTAACCTGGGAGGAGAAGAAGCCCATAGACAAGCCCCAGGTGGCTGTAGATACTGTCCAAGCGGGGATCGGGGATTATGTCTTCTATGTTGAAGCAAGGGAAGCTTCCCTACCCCTATTACCTGAGATTGCTCCGGTCGATGCGGGCATCGTAGGCATCGTGGATTCCGTAGACATCCATGAGGAAGAATAGTCAGCCTCTTCGGCTGATCCACCGATAAGGTGGAAAAGGGGGTGATAGAATGGGACGGAGACTTTTAATACTGGGCTTAGTAGTTGCTATTCTACTGGCTGGCTGCGCTGCGGTAACTACTAAGAAAATCCCGGCCAAGGTCTGGATCAAAGTGGGGCAAGCCAACATAAGAAGTACAGCTACAATCGAGAGTAAGATAGTTATTACTCTTAGACAAGGCGCTCGACTAAAGGTCTTGGAAGAGAGCAGAAACTGGTATAAGGTTAGACTACCCGATAAAAGAATGGGCTGGATTCACAAATCTTTGGTCACTCCAACCAAGCCCAGGCCTAAGTAAAGCGAACAGTAACGAGCAGACTCTAGAGTAATCAGTAACCAGCCCGCCGAAGGCGAGGTCTCGCCCCTTTGGGGCGGACGAACAGCCCGTCCTCCGCAGTAGCAGACTACTGCTACGGAGGATGGATAACCAGTTTTTAATTACTGTAAACTGTTAACTCCCGAATGAAATGAGGGTATGATGATTATTGCTAAGGTAACTGGGGTAGTGGTGGCTACTAGGAAGAATAAGCACCTGGAAGGGTATAGGCTTTTAATTGTCCAACCACTGGATAAAAAATTAAAGCCTGAAGGGAATTCTATGATGGCTGTGGATCAGAGTTATGCCGGTTTCGGGGAGACGGTTTTAGTCATTGATGAGGGAAATTCTGCCCGTCAGGTATTCGGCAATCCCGAGATCCCGGTGAGAACTTTTATCGCAGGAGTAATAGACCGCATCGATATTGAAAGTTAGTTTACAGTAACCAGCGAACAGTAACCAGCAGAAAAGAAACTGTAAACTGGTTACTGGTTACTTCCCGAATATGAGGAGTATAGTTATGGCTGAGTTCGACGAACTAATAGATAGGATTACTAGGAATGTTATGAGGCGTCTTAGGGAAGAGGATCTTGAAGGTAAGATTAGTCTTCCTATAGCAAGCGTGAATCATATTATCTCCGCTGGGGCAGATAGAATAGGAGCTATTCTTGGAGCAAAAACAGACGAAGAGGAGATCGCCCGCACTATTGATCATACCTATCTTAAGCCAGATGCTACAGTAGAGAAGATTACTCAGTTATGTGAAGAGGCAAAGAAGTATAACTTTGCCACCGTCTGTGTTAATCCCAACTATGTTGCCCTTTGCTCTCAGCTATTAAAGGATACCCCAGTAAAAGTGACCTGTGTGGTAGGTTTTCCTTTAGGAGCCACGACCTCTACTGCCAAGGCCATGGAGACCAGGGATGCCATCGCCAATGGAGCGGATGAGATCGATATGGTGATGAATATCGGGGCTCTGAAGTCAAAGAATTATGATTTGGTAAAGAAGGATATTCAGGCGGTGGTTAATGCCGCCAATGGGAGGACGGTCAAGGTAATCTTAGAGACCGCATTATTAACTCAAGAAGAGAAGATAAAGGCCTGCCAGATAACCAAGGAAGCCGGAGCAGATTTCGTCAAAACGAGTACTGGCTTTGGTCCTAGTGGAGCAACGGTAGCCGATGTTGCTCTTATGCGTCGCATAGTTGGTCCCATTATGGGAGTAAAGGCCGCGGGAGGGATTCGTACCCTTGAGGATGTCCAGGCCCTGCTCAAGGCTGGAGCAACGAGGATTGGTGCCTCAGCAAGCGTAGCTATCATAAAGGGAACTCCAGCAGAAGCCGGCTACTAAACACGGATAACAACACTAATACACACGGATTTATCCGTGATAATCTGTGTTCCAAATCCGTGATAATCCGCGTTGAGGAGAGTAGATGAGAAGTTTGAAGGATGTTGATCCTGAGATCTATAAAGCGATAGAGGATGAGAAGCGAAGGGAGAAGGAATGCTTGGAGCTCATCGCTTCTGAGAACTTTGTCTCTGATGCGGTTATGGAGGCCCAGAAATCGGTAATGACCAATAAGTATGCTGAGGGCTATCCAGGGAAGAGGTACTATGGAGGCTGTCAGTTTGTAGATGTGGCAGAGAGTTTAGCCATCGAGAGGGCGAAGGAGTTATTTGACTGTGAGTATGTCAATGTCCAGCCTCACTCCGGAACCCAGGCCAATATGGCAGTCTACTTCGCTTGTCTTGATATAGGGGATACCATGCTCTCTATGAAGCTTTCCCATGGCGGCCACCTCTCTCACGGAAGTCCAGTCAGCTTCTCTGGAAAATACTTTAATGTTGTCTTCTATGGTGTAGATAGGGAGACAGAAACCATTGACTATGATGAGGTGCTGAGGATTGCCAAGGAGTGTAAGCCGAAGCTCATCATCTGTGGAGCGAGCGCCTACCCCCGAATCATTGACTTCGAAAAGTTTAAGAAAATTGCGGATGAGGTAGGCGCTTATCTTTTAGCAGACATCGCCCATATTGCAGGACTGGTAGCTGCCAAGCTCCATCCTGACCCTGTTCCTCACTGTGACTTCGTTACCACCACCACCCACAAGACCCTAAGAGGCCCTCGCTCCGGGATGATCATGTGCCAGGAGAAGCATGCCAAGATGATAGATAAGATGGTTTTTCCTGGGATTCAGGGTGGGCCTTTCATGCATACCATTGCTGCCAAGGCGGTCTGCTTTGCCCAAGCCCTGAAACCAGATTTCAGGGAATATCAGAAGAGAATTATTAAGAATGCTAAAACTCTGGCAGAAGGACTAAGAGAAGAGGGCTTCAGGCTCGTCTCTGGGGGAACAGATAATCACCTAATGCTCGTTGATCTCACAGATAAGAATATTACCGGTAAGGATGCCGAGGAAGCCTTAGAAAAGGCAGGGATCGTGGTCAATAAGAATACCATTCCCTTTGAGAAGAGAAGTCCCTTCATTACCAGTGGTTTGAGGATTGGGACGCCAGCCCTAACTACCAGAGGAATGAAAGAAGATGAGATGAGACAGATTGCTAAGTGGATTGGAAAGATCTTAAAGGACATAAAGGATGAGAAAGCAATTAGTGAAGTAAAAAGCGAGGTTAAAAAGTTGTGTGATAAATTTCCCCTCTATTTAGACGCAGATTAACGCAGATGGCGAGGAGGCATACGGAAAATGGCCGCAGATGACCGCAGATTAAAATACAGATGACAATACGAATAAATACGGTTTATCTGTGATAATCTGTATCCTTTAATCTGTGCTAATCTGTGATTATAAGGAGGTTTACAAAGATGGAAAGAGAGATGATCGCTAAGAGGATGTCCAGGATTGGAACAGAGACCGCCTTCGAGGTCTTGGCAAAGGCCAAGGCCCTGGAAAGAGAAGGAAAGGAGATTATACACTTACAGATTGGGGAGCCGGACTTCGATACTCCAGAGAATATCAAGGAAGCAGGGATTAGAGCGATCAGAGAGAATAAGACCCATTATGGACCCTCTGCTGGATTGTGGGAAGCAAGGGAGTGCTTTGCCAAATATATCTCAAAAACCAGAAATATCCCGGTTGATCCAGAAGAGGTGGTGGTCACTCCCGGGGGAAAGCCCATCCTATTCTTCTCCATCTTAGCCTGTATCGATGAGGGGGATGAGGTCCTATATCCCAATCCGGCTTATCCTATCTATGAATCGATGATCAACTTCGTGGGAGCCAAGGCGGTTCCTATTCCCATACAGGAGGAGAAGGGTTTTGTCTTCGATATCAAAGATCTGGAGGAGAGGATTACCAAAAAGACGAAGATGCTCGTTCTTAACTCTCCAGCCAACCCTACCAGTGGGGTCATCTCCAAGGAGGGCTTGGAAGAGATTGCCAAGGTCGCTGTGACCAATGATCTCTTGGTTCTATCTGACGAGATTTACTCTAGGATCATTTACGAAGGGGAGCATCATTCCATCGCCTCCTTTCCCGGAATGAAGGAGAGAACCATCATCTTAGAGGGCCACTCCAAGACCTATGCCATGACTGGTTGGAGATTGGGATATGGGGTGATGAATAGAGAGATTGCAGAAAAGGTAACCAAGTTAATGACCAACTCCAACTCCTGTACCGCAACCTTCACTCAGATTGCCGGAATAGAGGCTATCAATGGGCCACAGGATGCAGTAGACAAGATGGTGGCTGAGTTCAAAAGAAGAAGGGATGTTATTGTTAAGGGCTTGAATAAGATTCCCAAGATTAGCTGTCGTAACCCCCTTGGTGCCTTCTATGTCTTCCCCAATATAAAGGAGACAGGAAAGAGATCTCAGGAATTGGCAGACTACCTTCTTAATGAAGCGGGAGTGGCAGTTCTATCCGGGACCTCTTTTGGTGAGTATGGAGAGGGCTATATTCGGCTCTCCTATGCTACCTCCATTGAGAATATTAAAAAAGGCCTGGAAAAAATTGAGGCTGGCTTAGCTAAACTTTAGACGCCGAAACGCTAAACCCCGATTTACATCGGGACGCAAAGGCGCAGAAAAATGTATAGAATAGTGACCAAGAAGAGATTAGCACCAGAGATCACTCTATTCCAGATAAAGGCGCCCTTGATCGCTAGAAAGGCCCTGCCCGGTCAATTCGTCATCCTGAGGATCGATGAGCAGGGAGAACGGATCCCCTTGACCATCTATGAGGCGGATGGAGCCCAGGGCAGGATAACCATCATCTTCCAGGAGGTGGGAAAGACTACCAAGAAGCTCTCTACCCTGAAGGTGGGGGATTCCCTCCCGGATCTTTTGGGCCCTTTGGGGAAACCTACCTCTATAGAGAAGTATGGGGAGGTGCTTGCTATTGGAGGGGGCATCGGGATCATTCCCTTAGTTCCTATTGCAAGAGCGCTAAAAGAGGCTGGGAATAGGATTACCACCATCCTGGGAGCTAGAACTAGGGATCTCATTATCTTAGAGAAAGAGATGAAGGATTTAAGCCGGGAGATCTATATCACTACTGACGATGGTTCCTATGGTGAGGAGGGCCTGGTAACTGATGCCTTGAAGGAACTGATCGCCCAGAAGAAAAGGATGGATCAGGTCCTGGCTATAGGACCTTTGATCATGATGAAGAAGGTCTGTGAGATCACTAAAAGGGAGAAAATTCCCACTATGGTAAGCCTCAATACCATCATGGTGGATGGCACTGGGATGTGTGGAAGCTGTCGTGTACGAGTAGGAGAAGAGAATAGGTTCGTCTGCGTCCATGGTCCAGAATTCCCAGGAGAACTGGTAGATTTCGATGAGCTGTTGGCTCGGGAGAAGCGATTTGAAAGAGAAGAGAGGATAGCTTTAGAGAGATATGAGGAAGAACTTAAGGGTGAGAATGCCCAGGCAGAGGCCAGAGGAGAGGATTAAGAACTTCGCAGAGGTAGCCCTGGGATATAGCGCAGAAGAAGCGAAAGAAGAGGCAAGTAGATGTCTGGGGTGTTCCCCGGCACCCTGTAAGGAGGGATGTCCGGTAGGGATAGACATCCCGGGATTCGTCTTGCATATAAAGGAAGGAAGGTTCGATTCTGCCCTCAATCTCCTGTGGGAGAAGAATAACCTGCCCGCCATCTGTGGTCGGGTCTGCCCCCAAGAGACCCGGTGTGAGACCCTCTGTATTCTGGGCAAAAAAGGGGAACCGGTAGCCATCGGGAGACTGGAGAGGTTCGTTGCTGATTGGGGCAGGTCACAGGATTTTAAATTCCGAACCCCGAACCCCGAACTCCGAACTATGAAGGTAACGGTAGTAGGCTCTGGTCCGGCAGGGTTGACCGCAGCAGCCGACCTGGCCAACTTAGGATATAGAGTGACCATATTCGAATCTTTGCATCTTCCGGGAGGAGTGCTTAGGTATGGTATCCCGGGCTTTAGGCTGTCCAAGCGAATTCTGGATTTCGAGATCGAGGGAATAAAGAGGCTGGGGGTAGAGATCCGGACAAATATGCTCATAGGTAAGGTATTTACTTTAGAGGATTTATTCGAACAAGGATATAAGGCCATCTTCATCGGCACTGGAGCCGGACTCCCTCGTTTTTTAAGCATCCCGGGAGAGAATCTGGCTGGGATCTATTCGGCGAATGAGTTTTTAACCCGGGTCAACCTGATGGAGGCCCACAGGTTCCCGGAGTACGACACCCCGGTTAGAAGGGGAAAGAAGGTGACGGTAATCGGGGCGGGAAATGTGGCCTTCGATGCCGCCCGGGTTGCTCGGCGCCTGGGAGCAGAAGAAGTAACCATCACCTATAGAAGAAGCGAACAGGAGATGCCTGCGCGTCGGGAAGAGATAGAGCATGCTAAGGAAGAGGGAGTGAAGATAAAACTCCTGACCTTGCCCATACGCTTTCTGGGAGATGAACGAGGATGGGTGAAAGGGATGGAGTGTACCCGAATGAGATTGGGGAAGCCCGATGAGAGCGGGAGGAGGAGACCCTTACCCATTGAAGGTTCTCAGTTTATAATGGAAGTAGATACGGTAGTGGTGGCCATAGGCCAGGGGCCCAACCCACTGTTGCCTTCCTATACTCCGAACCTGGAGACCACTTCCAAGGGTCATATCCTGGTGGATAAGGATGGGGCCACCCCTATCCCGGGAGTCTTCGCGGGGGGGGATATAATACCGGGCGAGCCCACGGTGATCGATGCCATGGGCCATGGAAAGAGGGCCGCCCGGGCCATAGACAGATATTTGCGGCAAGGGTGACACGGGTAGCAAGGGGAACAAGGGTTTAATCCCCTGTTACCCTTGTAGCCCCTGTTCCCCCTGTAACCCCTGAGATAGGAGGTTTACAAAGATGGAGAAGAAGTTAACCGTGAAGGAGACTGGAAACCAAAGGAGGCGTTTATGAACATCGCTTATGAATTGGAGATGAAGCTCCGGCCACCTCAAAAGGAAATGCTACCTTATCCACCAAAGTTTATTACCCTGGCATCTGGAGAAAAAATGGTGATCCGGCAGGTAAAAAGAGAAGAAATTCCTTTACTTCTTGAAGTGATAGAACCTTTGATAAAGATAGAGAAGGACTTCTATGATATTGTGGCGGCCCGCTTTTATGCCGAACTGTTGGGGTTCTTCCGTTACCGGGTTCGTGATGAGTATTGCCTTGTAGGAACAATAGATGGGGTTGTCACAAGTATCTGTAATGGACGGCTTGTCAATGATGATCTGGGTATGAGTTATCACACCATGACTATAAAGAGAGGCCTTCGCTGTGGAGCACAAATGTTCGCTGCCAAGATGGAATACCACATAGAGATCCTGAATCAGAAAGAAGTGTTTATTGTAGCCGAAAGTCCTATCGGTTTTCGAAGATGGATGATCGAATATCAACTCGTGCCCAGATTTCATGTGCAACACGAATTAGGAGGAGTTCCTACCTATATTCTGACCAGGGATCTTTATTTCGCTGCAAAGGAGAGACTGGTTACTGGAACCCGTCCGGTGCCAAAAGGACTTTTGGAAACATCAGATACTCTCATTCTCCCTGAAGAGTATCCCCAAATACCGGGGTGGCGCAGATGAGAAAAGTGGGAGTAGTAGGAATTGGACATACCAAATTCGGCAATCTTAGTGATTATGAACTGGTCGACATCATGGCCTATGCCTCGCTAAATGCCATGGAAGATGCTGGTATTGATGGGGGGATCGACCAGGTTATGGTGGGCAACATGGGAGCAGGTATGTTGAATCATCAGACAGGAATTGAATCTGCTCTGGTTTCTACGCTTAATCTGGAACCGGCAATGGCTGAGTTAGTCAGCAATGGCCCGGCCTCGGGTTCATCAGCATTCAAGATGGGCTATATGGCTATCGTCTCTGGAATGGCCGATGTGGTTCTGGTTACTGCGGGAGAGCAGATGCGAAGAATTACTGGTTGGGAAGCAACAGATTTCGTAGCCACATTATCTCATCCCGAAGTTGAATATCCCTATGGCCTGACTTTACCAGCTTTTGCCGCCATGTTTACTAGAGCGTATATGGCTAAATATGGTCTGACAGAAAGACAGTTATCTTTGATTTCCGTAAAAGACCATCTAAATGCAGAAAAAAATCCTTTTGCTCATGTCCAATTACCAGTAACCATGGAAGGGATTGCAGACAGTTCCCATGCTTCTGTTGTCAATTCTTACGTTTCAGAACCTTTACGCTTATATCATATGTGCCCTGTTTCAGATGGAGCAGCTTCTGTTGTGATGTGTGCTATGGATGGGGCTGCGAGATTTAAAAAGAAACCAGTACGAATTGCCGGTATTGGTTCAGCTACCGATACCCATTGCGTTCATAATAGAAAAGATCCTTTGGATTTGAAAGCTGTTCGCCTGGCCGCTGAGACGGCTTATAAAATGGCCGGTATCGGACCCAAAGATATCTCTTTTGCTGAACTTCACGATGCTTTTGTAATTTTGGAACTTTGTCTTGCTGAAGAGGTTGGTTTCTTTAAAAAGGGTAAGGCAATCGAAGCAATTGAGAAAGGTGAAACTGAAGTTTCCGGAAGATTACCAATTAATCCTTCCGGAGGATTGAAAGCCAAAGGTCATCCTGTGGGGGCCACCGGTATTTCTCAAATATATGAACTGGTAAAGCAACTGCGAGGTGAAGCTGAGAAAGGCCGTCAGGTTAAAAATCCAAAATATGGTCTGGCGGTCAATTTTGGAGGATTTGGAAACAATGTCGTAGCTACCATTTTGGCAAAGGAGTAGTAAATGTATAAAATAGATAAAAATGTCTATGCTTACAGATGCCCTAAATGCGGGCAACTCCATTATCCCGCCCCAATGCGCTGTAAAAAATGTGGATATCGGCGCTATCCTGAGCAGGAAATTGAACCGAATTTCCAGAAAGAAGGATATAAACCTTGGGAAAAGACCCCTTTAAAAGGTTCTTGTAAACTTCTAACTTATACTAGACTCTGGAACTTGCCAATAGGATTTGACCAGCGCTATCTGGACTTTGGCCTGGTTGAGTTTGAGAACGGCATAAGAGCATCGGGACGATTATTGGTAGATAAACCAAAAATAGGGATGAAACTGAATGTCAGGGTGGAAAAGATTAAAGAATTTTATGGCAAGGTTTGTTATGGTCTTCAATTTGTGAAACCCTGATGGGACTGGCCAATAGAAGGGTTAAAGATGCAAAATAGAATAAAAAAAATTTCAGATACTAAGGAGGAAAAAATGACTAGAGATTACCGGAAAGGAATGCAATTCTTAACCGATGCCCGGGAGCGGTTGGATATGGTGGCTAAGAAGTTAAGACTGGACCCAGGACTGGTGGATAAACTCAAGTTTCCCAAAAGAGCCCTAATTGTCTCCATACCAGTGAAGATGGATAATGGGCGTTTGAGAGTATTTACTGGCTATCGGGTGCAGCATAATGTAGACCGGGGGCCGGCCAAAGGAGGAATAAGATACCATCCCGAGGTTACCTTGGAGGAGGTTACTGCCTTAGCCATGCTCATGACCTGGAAGTGCGCTGTAGTGAATATTCCCTTTGGGGGAGCAAAGGGAGGGGTATACTGTAACCCCAGGGAGATGTCTTTAAAGGAACTGGAGGGATTGACCAGAAGGTTTACTTACGAGATCATGATGATGATCGGTCCGGAGAAGGACATCGCGGCTCCCGATGTTTATACTAATCCTCAGGTTATGTCCTGGATGATGGATACCTACAGTATGCATCAGGGATTCTCTGTTCCTGGGGTGGTTACCGGAAAGCCGGTCCATCTGGGAGGCTCAAAGGGAAGGCTCGATGCTACGGGAAGAGGGGTGATGTTCATCACTCGGGAGGGATTGAAACACCTTGGGCTTTCTTTGAAAGGAGCAACCATTGCCATCCAGGGATTCGGGAATGTGGGAAGCGCCTGTGCCAAGCTGTTGCATGAGGTAGGGGCAAGGATTGTAGCGGTCAGCGATATCAGTGGCGGTCTATTCAATCCTAAAGGGATAGACATCCCTTCTTTGATAAAACATGTAAAAAGAACTAAATATAAAGTTATTAAGGGCTTCAAGGGTCCGCAGTTCATCAGTGATTTTAAAAGAGCGAATGAGAAACTATTTGGATTAGAGGTTGATGTCCTCATTCCTGCTGCCCTGGAGAATCAGATCACAGAGGAGAATGCTGGGATCATAAAAGCCAAGATGATTACTGAGGCGGCCAATGGTCCTATCACTCCAAGAGCGGATAAGATACTGGCCAAGAAGAAGATATTCATCATTCCCGATATCCTGGCCAATGCCGCTGGGGTGGTGGTCTCCTACTTTGAATGGGTCCAGGATACCCAGGCCCTCTTCTGGAAGGAGGAAGAGGTCAATCGAAGGTTAGAGGAGATCATGACCGAGGCTTTCTATGATGTCCTGCGCGCTGCGAAGAAGCACAGAGTAGATATGAGGATGGCCGCCTATATGCTTGCTGTCTCAAGGGTAGCAGAGGCTACCAGGTTAAGAGGAATCTATCCCTAAAACGCGAATCATCGCGAATAAAGAAAGGACGCGAATCATCGCGAATAAAAAAACGTTAGTAAAGAGAATAATTCCCTGTTTGGATGTCAAGGATGGCCGGGTGGTTAAGGGGGTAAAGTTCGTTGATCTGAAGGATGTGGGAGATCCGGCCGAAATCGCCACCCTCTATGAAAAAGAGGGAGCGGATGAGTTGGCCTTCCTGGATATTAGTGCTACTGTGGAGAAGAGAAAGACCATGCTTCCCTGGGTGAAGAAGGTAGCGCAAGCGATAAATATACCACTCACTGTGGGGGGAGGAATTGGAAACCTTGAGGATATAGAAAAGATACTCGAAGCGGGGGCAAGTAAAATAGCCATCAATACCGCAGCGGTCAGAAATCCAGGTTTAGTAAAAGAGGCCTCTCAAAAGTTTGGTTCTCAGCGTATCATTGTAGCCGTCGATACCAGAAAAAATCCCAGTATGCCTTCAGGATATGAGGTGGTTGTTGAGGGAGGAAAGACCCCTACGGGCAAGGATGCTATCCAGTGGGCCAAAGAGGTAAAGAATTTGGGAGCAGGGGGGATTTTACCTACCAGTATTGATGCTGATGGGACAAAGAAGGGATATGACATCCATTCCATTCGTTTAATTGCTGAGGCCACTGGCCTCCCAGTCATCGCCTCTGGCGGTGCAGGGAACTTGGAGCACTTATATCAAGCCCTGACAGAAGGAAAGGCAGACGCTGTCTTGGCGGCTTCTATCTTTCACTTCCGGGAGTATACTATAAGAGAGGCCAAGGAATACTTAAAGAAAAAGGGAGTAGCAGTTCGTTTATAAAAAGGTTTATCTATGTATTATCCAAGCCTAAAAGAATTTATTCGGAAATCTAAGAGAGGAAACCTCATCCCGGTCTATAAAGAAATCTTGGCAGACTTTGAAACTCCGGTCTCTGCCTTCACCAAGATCGATACTGGTGACTATGCCTATCTCTTAGAGAGCGCAGAGAAGGGAGAGAAATTAGGTCGCTATTCTTTTTTAGGGAGCAACCCTTCTTTAATATTTAAGAGCAAAGGAAGAAGAGTAGAGATAATTAGCGAGGGAAAAAAGAAAATCCAAGAGGTATTCGACCCCCTCATTACTTTGAAGAAGTTAATGGCAGATTATAAGTTCGTAAAGGTTAAGGGGCTTCCCAGGTTCGTGGGAGGGATGGTGGGCTATCTCGCTTATGATATGGTGCGCTTCTTTGAAGAAATCCCGGACGAGAACCCGGATGACCTGAACCTTCCGGATGCCATCTTTCTCTTAGCCGATACCCTTCTCATCTTCGATCATTTAGAGCATAAGATAAAGGTGATCTCTAATGCCAGGATTAAAGAGAGCCCGAAGAAAGCCTACCAAGAGGCGATTGAAAAGATTAAGGATTTGATAGAGAAACTAAAGAAGCCTGTTAAAAAAGGGTTAAAGGTTAAGGGTCAAGGGTTAAGGTTTAGAGTAAGGTCGAATTTTACAAAAGAGGGATTTAAGAAAAAGGTAAGGAAAGCGAAGGAGTATATTAGAGCAGGGGATATCATTCAGGTCGTTCTCTCTCAGAGATTAGAGACTAAAATTACTGTTAATTCCTTTGATATCTATCGCGCACTACGAACCATCAACCCCTCCCCCTATATGTATTATCTGAAGTGTAAGGATTTGAAGCTGGTCGGTTCTTCACCAGAGATTTTAGTGAGGTTAGAGGAGGGAATGGTAGAAGTAAGACCCATTGCCGGGACCAGGCATCGAGGAAAGACTTCAAAGGAGGACCAAGCCTTAGAAAAAGAACTCCTTGTCCACCCTAAGGATAGAGCAGAGCATATGATGCTTGTTGACTTGGGGAAGGAGGATGTAGGAAAAGTGTCAAGGCCCGGAAGCGTGAGAGTAAATGAACTCATGGTCATCGAAAAATACTCCCATGTGATGCACATTGTGAGTGACATTACTGGAAGACTACGGAAAAATAAAGATTCTTTCGATGTCCTGCGCTCTAACTTCCCTGCCGGAACAGTTGTCGGTGCCCCAAGGAAAAGGGCCCTGGAGATTATTGATGAGTTAGAGCCAGTAAGAAGGGGACCCTATGCCGGAGCAGTGGGCTACTTTTCTTTTTCCGGGAATCTCGATACCGGCATTACCATTAGAACCATAGTCATTAAAGGAAACCAGGCCTATATCCAGGCAGGAGCAGGAATCATTGCTGAATCTATTCCAGAGAAAGAATATCAGGAGACCATAAATAAGGCAAGAGCGCTTGTAAGAGCGGTAGAGATGGCAGAGAGAGGCCTTGAATAAAGTAAGCAGGTGAGCAGGTGGGAAAGTGAGCAGGTGAGTCGCGGGAAAAAATCTGTGTTAATCTGTGTTTTTTAATCTGTGCTAATCTGTGCATAAAGAGATTTACAAAGAGAAAGAGATGATTAGGTTTACTAAGATGTCTGCCAGTGGGAATGATTTCATTGTGATAGATAATCGAGAAAAGCAGATCCTGGATACTGGATCCTGGATGCTGGATTTTGTTAAAAAAATATGTAAACGTAAAATAAATATAGGTGCAGATGGCCTGTTGCTTATTGAAGGCTCAGAAAAGGCAGATTTCAAGATGAGGGTCTTCAATCCCGATGGGGGAGAGGTTGAGATGTGTGGTAATGGGGCGAGGTGCGTCGCCCTTTGGGCGAAATCAAAAATCAAAAATCAAAAATCAAAATGCAAAATTGAGACCGAGGCTGGGATTCTGGAAGCAGAGGTCGTCTCTGACAATACAGTAAAACTGAAGATGAGCGACCCTGTTGATACCAGATTGAATTTTAAGCTTTTAGTGGGAGATAAAGAATATGAGGTCCACACTATCAACACCGGCGTTCCCCATGTTGTTCTCTTTACAGAGGATTTAGAAAAAGCAAAAGTAAAAGAAATAGGAAAAAAAATCAGGTATCACCAGGAATTTGCCCCGGAAGGAACGAATGTCAATTTTATAAGAGTAAGGGATGGGAACTCCCTTGACATCAGAACCTACGAAAGGGGAGTGGAGGATGAGACCTTAGCCTGCGGGACAGGAGCAGCTGCCTCTGCCATCATCTCCCATCTATTGGGCAGAACAAAAGCCCCCACTAAGATGCATACCAAAAGCGGTTCTATTCTTACAGTATACTTTGATTTTTCCCACTCTAAGATCACCGATCTTTATTTAGAAGGAGATGCGGAAATTATCTATCAAGGAGTTTTATATGGTTAGAAATAACCGTAATTGTAATTTCATTAGGCAGATAAACCTAATGTTAGATTTCATCGTGCAACGTTGAGGAAAAGAAGATGAATATTTTCGACTTCCCATTTTCTCATCCAGTTATCTACTGGGGTATAGCCTCACTTATGAGCCTGTATCAAGGAATAAGAGGGATATTTATTCAAAGGCATACCGTTGCCGTTCAAAATGTCGGGCTAGAAGCTGCCGACCCAAAACGCCAACCATGGACATTGAAAGAGCAAATTATAGTTCATAGAATTCATGACTTCATTTTCAACTTCGTATGCTCAATTGCCGGATACATAGCGCTGTATGCTATTTGCATAATTTTCCTCGACATAAATGACTTATCAAAAATAGAAACAGGCACAGGGATTATTCTAAGTTTATTGACTCTTGTATCTTTGGCTGGCATATCCGGGGTACTTCCACCACTGTTACTTTTCGGAAAATTATTTGGAAAAGTAGGATAAAAAATAAAATCTAACAGTTGCTGTAGCTGACTCCTTATTTTTGTAAGGATTTTAATGGTTAGAAATAGCCGTAATTGTAATTTTATTAGTACAGATAAACCTATGTTAGACGACTGTAACGCCTCATAGAGGCACACGGGAGGGCTCGCATGGTACAGGAAGGATTAAGACTATTCTATTCCTATTCCCACGCAGACGAAGGATTCCGTAGTCAGCTTGAAAAACACTTGGCAATTCTCCGGCGAAAGGGGAGCATCAGGGACTGGAGCGATCGACGGATTGCTCCCGGAGCTGAGTGGAAGGAAGAAATTGACAATGCTCTAGAAGCCGCGGACATTATTCTACTTCTAGTCAGCGCTGACTTTCTTGCATCAGATTATTGTTACGACGTCGAGCTGGAACGTGCCTTAGCCCGCCACAAGAAGGGTGATGCATTGGTCGTACCTATAATTATCAGACCAGTGGATCTCGAAGACTCGCCTCTCGCTGGATTGCAAGCATTGCCGACTAACGCGAAAGCAGTCACAACATGGGACAACCGTGACGAGGCTTGGCTTAACGTCGCTCGCGGCATCCGTATCGCCTGCAGTAACATTCAGGAACTCAAACGGGGTTCCACAACAGAGAAGGCGGACTCAGCAACCCAGGCACTACTCGAGGAAAAGAAGGCGGATTTTGGAATTTTGGATTTCAGCGCAGAACTCGAAGTCGCGATGCAGGTTGCCATCGACTGTCAAAATGCCATCACTAAACACACGGAAGAGGTCACAGAGGCACTCCAGTCAGGAACGACTAGAGCACTCCAATTGAAGTCCTCCACTATGCCTGGTAAGGCAACTAGACTCCGGCAAATCGCTGGTTCAATGGCTGCCGCTCTAGCCGCATACGCAAAGAAAATAGAGAACACCGCCAGCGAGCTAGAGGAATCTTGGGACCGAGTAGACGAGTTCTTGCCTAAGCTACTTGAGCTCAGTGATGTCGAGAAGGAGCGAGAACACGTTCCCGAGTTGCGGACGACCATTCTAGGTGCGATGGACTCAGTTGAGGGTGCCAGAGAGAGCGCAATGGGGGCCGCGGAATCTCTGGCTGAGCTTGCAAAACTAAGTGCAGCCCTCAAGATAGGCGCGAATAGGGCCAAGAAGGGAATCCAGGCAGTTGTTGAACAGTACTGGCGGATTGAAAACTCAATGCGGCAGACATTGTCCAGACTGGATGACTTGTTCGGTATGAGCGACTAGGACAGACAACCCGCCGGCGAGCAGAAAGGAACCCGTCTAACTTTGCGTTAACCTGACGGTCGCCCCTGTCACAGTCCTTGCGGGGCAAGGCGGGCGCCAGGGTCGCCCGCAAGTTATGCCGACGTTATCTGACATTTTACACCATCAGAATTTGAATAGCTTTATCGCTGTAATCGTCTTTCAAAATCTCTGTAATCAGATTCCGAGCGTAGTGAGGATATCTTATAATTTTATTAGTCCAGATAAACCTATGTTAGCAGCAATAAAAAAGGAGGAATGACGATGTCACAATGGGACCAATTACAAATGGATACAAAGGTCACGCAAATATTAAATGTTCAGTCACACGAACCAGGTCATCATTTTGGCAGACCTTTCTTAACTCCGTATCAAATTGCAATCAGCTTTCAACAACGATTTCCGCAAGATTTCCAAACAATTGGAAAACCAGTTGGAGGAAAAGGAACTGGACAACAAGACTCTCTTGCGCAATACATTGCCCTTGAACTTTCCAAACGCATTAAAGACAGGAAGATTACCAATATAGAGGGAAGATTTTTGCATCGTGCAAATCTTCATTCACTTGAATATGAAGTGAATAATCAGATAATTGAATCATCATCGATACAGGCTTACGACTTGTCTATGTTTAGACTGATTGATTGAAAATTGAGCTGCTAACAAAACGCTGCACCTGACCGCTATTCCGCTGAGCTCCATAGTGGCAGGTGAGATTGGTCATTAGGTGTAATAAAGATGATTGAAATACTTACAGCTATACTTGTCATAGTTACTGGATTTTATGCTTGGGTAACTTTTAAAATTTTAAAGGCAAATGAGTCAGTTCTTAAAGAAATGCGTGGCCAACAGGAAGCGCTATTTAGGCCATACATCTCTATTTCTCCTGTTGTATACACTGATAATCCAATATTTTTTCTTAAGGTTCACAACACGGGGCGATCATCAGCTGACAATTTGAGTTTAACAATTGACAAAGATTTTTACCAGTTTGGCGAAAAGAAAGATGACAGAAACTTACGTAATTTCAGTGCATTCTCTAGCAAAATAGATAGTTTTGTTCCTAATGCTCAGATGCTTTTTTACTTAGCCCAAGGATTTGTGATTTTCGGTAAAGATGCAAAAAAAGATATAACTCCAAGTATATTTACTGTTACTGCGCAGTATGAATTTTCAGGGAAGTCAGTACAAGAGCAAACCGTTATTGATCTTAGACCATACTTCAAGAGTGCTATACCACAAGACCCTATTGTGTCGAAGTTAAAAGATATAAAGAAAAGTATTGATAAAAAGAAAATCACCTAACAATGGTATCAATCTGGCAGCTTGGCTTGCAGCCAAGTGCCCTCGTTTCTGTCGGCTGCAGCTTATACCTGTCGTTAGGCACACATTAAAATAGATTGCGAGGTTCGTATGAAAATAATTCCTCACAACTTCAGGCATGCCAGAGACATTGTCGCATCGAAAGGATTACATGACGAAGTGGATACCATCATAAAGGAGCTGCATCGTGGATGGTTGAAAAAAAAGACTGGCCTTCTTGCTTTTCAAAAGGAAATCCTCAACAAGTACCGGTGGACACCTGAATATTCCATCGGTATTGAAAATCGAAGATATGCCTATGATGGATTCAAGGAAGGTCTTGCATTTGAGATTGAATGGAATGTTTCAGAAAAAATACTTGAAGTCATACTAAAAATGCAATTTGGTTTTGTGACAGGCCAGGTCGAAGCTGGCTTGATTGTGAACGTACGAAGCGATGCGAAGAATTCGCCCATACCACCAGAAGAAGCCGGTGGTGCAAAAGAGATCGAAGAAATGAAATGCATAATTACTGTGCCACTTTATTTAGTTGTATTTGGAAAGGATTAATACGCATCAAGTGAAAGTGTGGTGCCTAACAGTCGCGTGCAGCAGATGACTATGGCTGTCATGCCGGGGCACGCCAGCCTTGTCACTGCTGAAGCGAAGATCGTTAAAGAATGTATATGAAATAACAAAAATGCCCAGTAGCAGGACTTCTTTTATCCGCAAACCGTTATGGTCTTCGTAAGGATTTTAATAGTTAGAAATAGCCGTAGTTGTAATTTTATTAGTATAGATAAACCTATGTTAGGCGATAAAAGGAGTAGATAACAATGGTCACATATGGAATAAATTGGGTTGCTATAGTTGGCATCATTGGAACTTTGGCTGGAGTCTGTGTGGGCGCATTTGTCACTTGGAAGATTCAAGAAAGGCAGTTTAAACATTCTGATGCCACACGGTTTCAAAAAGATAGACTTGATACTTATGCACAATATACAGGTGCCGCCAACCTTGCAGTATCTTATTGGATAGTCAACCAACAAAATCCAGATGCCACTGAAAAGTTTATCGACTTATTTGAGAGGGTACGGTTGGTGGCAACAGATGAAGTTATGAAACACGCCAATTTATTGCATGAGAAATTTGGTGAGATTCAAAGACTAGGAAGTGAGACAAAAATACCTGAGAAGAATTTATTAGAATTCAATCTAATTGTTGGAAATTTCGTAAATGCGGCAAGAAATGAGTTGCGAATCAGGGAAAACAACTCCTAACCAGTCACTGCACCCGACCAAAAAACTGGCGCTTTTTGGCGGGTGAGCTTGGATGTTATCTGCAGATCGTATATTCTGCCGGACTTTGGGTATTCTCTCTGCCCGGACTTATTAGTATGCACAAGAGCCTTGATAATTTCGCAATTCCAAAAGTCAATTTTTTGGTTTATGGGGGATTTTCATTTTTAGTAGTAATCCTTGCAATTCTTACTACAATAAATTTTTTCGTTTCTCCGTATAAATCGATATGGAAATTAATAGGTGAGAATGTTTGGACACCTATCCTAATATTTCTTGGTATCCTTGTAGTTGGTAACATCGGAAGAGTAGCTGTCATGTCTAAATTTATGAAAAAATAATTTCTCATAACAAGGCGCTACACCTGACTGTTACCCACCGCTAATTTCGAATGTTAAGTGCTCAGAAAAGAAAGGATTAAGGATGTCATTGCTGAAATTGCTTTTCTCACGGAAGTTCAGAACCCTGAGAAAATTACTGTTTGAAGTCCGAATGTTTTGGCCACCATCCCAAGCTGATGATTTTCTCAGCAAACTCCGATTCTTCTCATTCCTTTTCTACAGTCACGGATTTCTGGGTGTGAATCAAATTCCTGCATTTCCCAATGCATACAAAAATATCACCCCTGATGTGTTTAGAAAAACGTACATCGTTCTGCCGTTCTACTTTGCCCTACGGTCGGGACTACAAGACTCTAGCTTGACTTCGGTTGAACAGCTAGTAGTCACGCTCTCTCAAAAGTACCCGACTCTAGACGCTGACATTCTGCAACGACTTTCGTCGGAATGGCAAGACGCGAATCGTGAGGAACTGGATAGACTTCTGTATGAGCAATTCAAAGCTCAAGGGGTTTTTCGCAAGGTCTTTACTGCAACGGATGCCGAAGTTGAAAAGTGGTTTGGGAATTTCCTCAACCAAACATTTGACCACGCCATGCAGTTTTCAGTTTCAAGAAGTTCAGCGTCTGCGAATAACACCTAACTAGAGCATTCAGGCGACTTGGTGTTCCGCGCTGCCCCACACCAAGCGCCTTATTCCGAGCGTTATCTACTATTTTACAACATCAGAATTTAGGATTTTGCCAAAATATTGTAAGGTCTAGCTTGTTAGTACAGATAAACCTATGTTAGGATTTCATTGATAGAATTAATTCAATCCAAGGAGGTTGAGATGGTTACGGTAGCAGATATTATGACTCGGGAAGTTGTTACCATCCAAGCAAAAGCACCTTTACGAGAGGCTTTATTCAAGCTGGTCCAAAATAAGATCAGCGGTCTGCCGGTGGTTAACCAAAAGAATGAGCTGGTGGGAATTATTACCGAGAAGGATATGTTAAATTTCATTCTCAGTGGCAGTCTGCCTCAGACTGTGGTAAAAGAGGCCATGACCAAAGAGGTGATATGCTTCCCTCCTGACACACCCTATGAAAAGCTTTGCCTCAGCTTGATTGAACACAACTTCCGGCGCATTCCGATTGTGGAGGGGAAAAAAGTGGTGGGAATCGTAGCCAGGAGAGATTTGCTCCGCGAAATTTCTCGATTTTATGGTCAGAAGTGAAGGATTTGGTTATAGACAAATCCTAACCCATCGCTCCACTCGACCGTGACTGCTCCGCTGCCCCGGCGAGTGAGATTATTGTTATCTGCCATTTTGCAGCATCAGAATTTGAATAGCTTTATCAGTGCTAATCCGTGTCATTTAATCTGTGCTAATCTGTGAAGATTGCCGAACCCCGCACCAGAACAAGTTCGGTGCGGGACAGGCTCCGTGAGGCTTATCTTATTAGTACAGATAAACCTATGTTGGGCAATCAACCGACGCACAATAGCACAACGGAAAGGAGGAGGTATGAAGAGACCTACAGTGATTATTGCCGTATTGATGATGCTGACTGTTGGAGTATCATTCCTTGGCTGTTCAAAGCGGGAACAAGGAGCCGTGTTGCTTCAGGAGGAGCTTGGCACGAGCAAACAAGAAGCCCTAGCCACAAGCGCAAAGGAAGTTGGTGAGTCCGCGCGTACGACAAAGACCAGCGCGGAATTTGTTCTCAAAAACAAAACTTCATTCTGGTTGACGCTATCTATTGATGGGGAGAAGAGCTGTTCAGCGCCTCCAGGCGATCAATGCGTCGATCTTGTTACCCCTGGATGGCACAACCTGAAGGCCGAGGAAACATTAAATCCTGAAAATTATGTCACCAGGACTGCTGATATTCCACCTGAGGGCGCAATATGGACAATTACTGAAAAGAAAAAGTAAAAATTTGTGACAAAATAAGACGAAGGAATTCAATAAGAACTCGTTTAGAAAGGAGGTAATGTGATGTCCACCGTTTCGATTATCTTCGGGATCTTGGCAGTATTAGGTTACTTTGTGTTCGTTTTGAGTTGGGGCCAACCGTCCTGGGTTTTCTGGGGGTCGATCGCGGCCAGCGCGATTGCCATCGTCACAGGCTTCTTGACCAGGACCGCTCGCCGCGGAAAGATCGGGCTCATTCTAGGAGCTTTTGGCGTGGTCGTTGGGATCCTCATGATTCTGTATTTCACTTTTACTGTCTAACAAGTCGTTGCAACGGACCCTAAACCACGTCGGGTTTAGGGCTCATGCTGGCGAGGTTATAATCTTTCGGCATTGTCATGTACCCAACGTGGTACATGAGAGCCACTGAACTCATTTCGTTATCTGCCATTTTACACCATCAAAATTTGAATAGCTTTATCTGTGCCCATCTGTGCTTTAGAATCTGTGCTCATCTGTGCAGATGGCCGAGCCCCGCGAGGACATAATGATTAAAAGAGCCCGAAGGATAGAGAAACTACCCGTTTACCTCTTTGCCCAGATCGATAGGGCGAAGAGAGAAGCCATTGCCAAAGGTGTGGATATCATTGACTTCGGAGTGGGGGATCCCGATCTCCCTACCCCTAATCATATCATTGAGGCATTATACAGAGCCGCCCAGGACCCTAAGAATCATAGGTACCCTTCTTATGAAGGAATGCTCAAATTCCGGGAAGCGGTTGCTTCCTGGTATAAGAAGAGATTTAATGTAGAACTGGATCCAGAGAGAGAAGTCCTTACCCTGATCGGAGCCAAAGAGGGGATAGGTCATCTTCCTTTAGCCTTTATAAATGAGGGAGATATCGCCCTCATTCCCGATCCGGGTTATCCCGTCTATCGGGCGGGAGTGACCTTTGCTGCTGGAATTTCCCATCCCATGCCTTTATTGAGGGAAAATGATTTCCTACCAGATTTGGGGACCATTGATAGAAAGATCGCTAAGAAAGCAAAATTAATCTTTCTGAACTATCCCAATAATCCCATCTCTAGCGTAGCGAATAAAGATTTCTTCAGGAAAGTGGTTACATTCGCTAAGGAGAATGATGTTATCGTCTGTCATGATGCCACCTATTCCGAGCTGGGCTACGAGGGCTATAAGCCACCCAGTTTCTTGGAGATAGCAGGAGCGAAGGAGGTGGGAATAGAATTCCACTCCTTGTCTAAGACCTATAATATGACCGGCTGGAGAATAGGCTTTGCCGTTGGCAATAGTGATATCTTGGCTGGGTTGGGAAGCATAAAGACCAATATCGATTCCGGGGTCTTCCAGGCCATTCAGTATGCTGGCATTGAGGCCTTGACTGGTCCCCAGGAGTGCATCGAAAAGAATGTTGACACTTATAGGGAGAGAAGGGATATCTTGGTAAATGGATTGAATAGACTGGGTTGGGATGTTCCTCTACCAAAGGTAGCCTTCTACGTCTGGATTCCCGTGCCCAAAGGATATACTTCAGCCAAAATCTGCGAAACTCTTTTGAATAAATGCGGAATCGTCATGACCCCGGGGAACGGTTTTGGTAAATCTGGCGAAGGTTATATTCGGGCGGCTCTCACAGTCGATAAGTCAAGAATAGAAGAAGCGATAAAAAGAATAGAGAATTTAAAACTTTGATAAGGAGATTATAGAGATGGAAGAGAGATTGAATTCTTTTCAGATTGGACTGAAATTACTGGATAGGGCAGCGGAAAAACTTAAACTCGATCCCGGCTTGCATAAGAAGCTCAGGTATCCCAAGAGACAGCTCATTGTCTCCATTCCAGTGAAGATGGACGATGGTTCCTTAGAGGTATTCACTGGTTATCGGGTACAGCATAATGTGGATCGTGGCCCGGCAAAAGGGGGGATAAGATATCATCCCACGGTTACCCTGGATGAGATAAAGGCCCTGGCCATGGCCATGACCTGGAAGTGCGCTGTAGTGGGCATCCCTTATGGAGGAGCAAAAGGAGGGGTGAAGTGCAATCCAAAGGAGATGTCTCTGGGAGAGATAGAGAGACTGACCAGGAGATATACCTATGAGATCTCGGTCATCATCGGACCAGAGAAGGACATTCCGGCACCCGATGTCTATACCGATTCCCAGACCATGTCCTGGATGATGGATACCTATTCCATGGCCCAGGGTTTTACTGTTCCTGGGGTAGTGACTGGGAAGCCACTGGCGCTGGGTGGTACCAGGGGTAGAAAGGATGCTACCTCCTGGGGAGTGGTATTTGTTATCCAACAGGCCATTCAACATCTTGGTCTAAACCTTAAAGGGGCAACCATAGCAGTCCAGGGATATGGTGCAGCCGGTGCTGGAATAGTCCGGATCTTAGGAGAGAAGGGTGCCCGAATAATCGCTGTTTCTGATTCCCGGGGAGGGATCTATAATGGGAAAGGCCTCGATCCTACTAAACTCGCGGAATATAAGAGTAGAACCGGCTCGGTGAAGGAATATGAAAGAGGAGAAGCAGTCTCCAATGAAGAGCTTCTGGAACTGAAATGTGATGTTTTGGTCCCCGCCGCCTTAGAAAACCAGATCACAGAAGAGAATGTGGAAAGAATAAAGGCTAAGATTATTGCCGAGGCGGCCAATGGGCCGACTACTCCTGGAGCGGATGAGATACTGGCTAAGAATAAGATATTCGTCATTCCGGATATCTTAGCCAATGCTGGTGGGGTAACGGTCAGTTATTTTGAATGGATGCAGGACCTTCAGTCCCACTTCTGGACAGAGGAAGAGGTGAATGCTCAATTAGAGAAGGTGATGGTGAAGGGTTTTCAGGATGTCTTGAAGGTTTCTCGAGAAGAGCGCGTAGATATGAGGACCGCTGCCTATATGTTAGCCGTTTCTCGAGTGGCAGAGGCTACGAGGTTAAGGGGAATCTATCCCTGAACGCAGATGACCGCAGATCCAAACGCAGATGATCGCAGATATCTGTGCCAATCTGTATCTTTTAATCTGTGTTAATCTGTGTGCCGACTAAAAGGAGGCAAGAAGATGGAGAAGAAAAAGAGACCGGATATTAAGGAACTAGAGAAGGAAGCAACAGAGATCAGAAAGGATATCATCAAGATGCTGGGTGAAGCAGGGAGCGGCCACCCCGGCGGCTCATTATCATCTGTTGAGATCCTGACCGGGCTTTACTACTATAAACTGCGCTATAATCCCAAGAAACCTGATTGGCCAGATAGGGATAGGTTCATCCTCTCCAAAGGGCATGTTTGTCCCAGTCTATATACCATTATGGCCAGATGTGGCTACTTCCCAAAAGAGGAATTAATGACCTTAAGGAAGTTACATTCCCGGTTGCAGGGACACCCCCATATGCTCTACCTTTCTGGCTTGGAGACCTCCTGCGGCTCTTTAGGCCAAGGGCTATCCATCGCCAATGGTATTGCTTTGGGAGCTCGGATGGACAAGAAAGACTACCGGGTCTATTGTTTATTAGGGGATGGGGAGACGGATGAGGGACAGGTCTGGGAGGCGGCCATGACCGCCAGTCATTATAAGCTGAATAATCTCTGTGCCATCATCGATCGGAATAGACTGCAGATCGATGGCTTCACTGAGGATGTTATGAAATTAGAATCAGTAAAGGAGAGGTGGGCATCCTTCGGCTGGCATGTCATCGAGATCGATGGTCATAATATAAAGGAAGTGATGGATGCCTATGATGAGGCGGAGAGGACAAAGGGGAAGCCCACCATGATTATTGCCCATACCATAAAAGGGAAAGGGGTCTCCTTCATGGAGGATAAGGCAGAGTGGCATGGTGTGGCACCCAAGGGAGAGCAGATAGAACTGGCCTTAAAAGAACTAAATATGAAACCAACTAAGGAACAACTGGAAGAGGCAGAGGGGTAGGACGCAGATGACCGCAGATAATATTGACGCAGATGACCGCAGATTATCTGTGATAATCTGTATCCTTTAATCTGTGTTAATCTGTGATTATAAGGAGGTTTACAAAGATGACAGAGATGAAAGCGACGAGGGACGGATATGGAGAGGCATTGGTAGAATTGGGAAAAACCAATCCCAAAGTGGTTGTCTTAGGTGCGGACTTAACCGATTCTACCCGGACATTGTGGTTTGCTGAGAAGTTTCCGGATCGGTTCTTCGAGATCGGGATTGCCGAGCAGGATATGCTCAATACTGCGGCTGGATTAAGTTTAACGGGCAAGATTCCCTTTGTCTCAACCTATGGGGTATTCATTGCCGGAAGGGCCTGGGATCAGATAAGGACTACCATCTGCTATGCTAACTTGAATGTCAAGATCGGAGGGGCCCATGGTGGGGTGAGCGTTGGCCCGGATGGTGCCACCCACCAGGCATTGGAGGAGATCACCTTGATGAGGGTATTGCCCAATATGAAGGTCATCGTCCCCTGTGATGCCATCGAGACCTATAAGGCGACCATGAAGGCCGCAGAGATTAAAGGTCCGGTATATATCCGCTTTGGAAGGGAGAAGATACCAGTGATTACTAAGAAGGATACCCCTTTCAAGCTCGGAAAGGCGGCTACTTTCAGAGAAGGGAAGGACGTCTCTTTGATCGCCTGTGGCTATATGGTCTGTGAATCATTGAAGGCGGCAGAGAAGTTAGAGAAGAAGGGAGTAAGTGCCAGAGTAATTAACCTTCATACGATAAAGCCCATTGATAAGGAGGCAATTATAAAGGCAGCTAAAGAGACCGGAGCCATCGTCGCCTGTGAGGAACATCAGATCATGGGAGGGTTTGGGAGTGCTGTAGCAGAGGTAGTAGTGGAGAACTATCCCGTCCCCATGAGGTTCATTGGCATTCAGGATAGGTTTGGAGAGTCGGGAACACCCGAGGAACTGATCAAAGAGTTTAACCTCGATTCTAGCGATATCGTAAAGGCAGTAGAAGAAGTCCTGAAACACAAACACGGATGAGCACAGATTTACAAAAACGGATGGGCACGGATTAAATCAGTGCTAATCAGTGTAGTAAAATCAGTGCAAATCTGTGATTAAGAAGGAGGAAAAAGAGATGCCAGTCTTTAAAAGGATTAAAGAGGTTCTGAAGAAAAAGTTGAAGAAGGAAGTGGTGAAGAAACTTCTTAAAGTGGAGGTGATACCCAAGGCCACCATAGCCCAGAAGATGGCAGAACTCAAAGAGAAGAGGGAGAAGATCCTCCTGGGAGGTGGAAAGGAGAAGATCGAGACCCAGCATAAGAAGGGAAAGCTCACGGCAAGAGAGAGGATCGATCTTTTGTTGGATGATGGAAGCTTTGAGGAGACGGACATCTTCGTTGAGCACCGGGCAAAGGAATTAGGGATGGATAAGAAGGAGCTCCCTGGTGAGGGAGTAGTCACCGGCTATGGTCATATAGATGGAAGAAGGGTCTGTCTCTTTGCCCAGGACTTCACAGTTGCTGGGGGTTCCTTAGGAGAGATGCACGCCCAGAAGATATGTAAGGTCATGGACCTGGCCATGAAGATGGGCGTTCCTCTAATTGGGATAAATGACTCTGGAGGAGCAAGGATTCAGGAAGGGGTGGATTCCCTAAAAGGTTATGGAGATATATTCTATAGGAATACTATTGCCTCTGGAGTAATTCCCCAGATCTCGGTCATCTTAGGCCCCTGTGCCGGAGGGGCGGTCTATTCCCCGGCCATCACCGACTTTACCTTTATGGTGAAGGGGATTAGCAGGATGTTCATCACTGGCCCGGATGTGGTAAAGACCGTCACTGGTGAGGATGTTAGTCAGGAGGAGCTGGGAGGGGCCATGGCCCATAACCAATTATCCGGGGTAGCCCACTTTGCCTGCGAATCTGAGGAGGAGGCCTTCAACCTCTTGAAGAAACTCTTAAGTTATATCCCTTCCAATAACCTGGAGGAGCCGGCCATCGTCGATCTTGGTGATGATCCCAATAGGCAGGATGAGACCTTAGCCAATCTGGTCCCCACCATCCCCAAGAAGCCCTATAATGTGCGGGATGTGATTGAGAAGGTGGTCGATGCTTCCGAGTTCTTCGAGATCCAGTCCTATTTCGCCCCCAATATGGTCATCGGCTTTGGAAGATTGAACGGTTACTCCGTAGGCATTATTGCCAATCAGCCTAAGGTTCTGGCTGGGGTCTTGGATGTCAACTCCTCTGATAAGGCAGCCAGGTTTGTCAGATTCTGCGACTCTTTTAATATCCCTCTGGTTACCTTTGTCGATGTCCCAGGATACCTGCCCGGAACGGATCAGGAACACGGGGGAGTGATTAGGCATGGAGCAAAGCTCTTATATGCCTACTCGGAGGCCACAGTGCCCAAATTAACCGTCATCCTGAGGAAGGCATACGGAGGGGCCTACATCGGGATGTGTTCTCGACACTTGGGAGCGGATGCCGTCTATGCCTGGCCCACAGCAGAGATCGCGGTCATGGGCCCTCAGGGAGCAGCAGAGATCGTATATAAGAAGGAGATCGCCTCAAGCAAAAAGCCTCAAGAGATCCTCGCTCAAAAAGTGGCGGAGTATACAGAGAAGTTCGCCAATCCCTATGTTGCTGCCCACCGGGGATATGTGGATAAGGTCATTGAACCCTATGAGACGAGACCACAACTCATCAAGGCTCTTGAGATGTTCTCTTCAAAGGGAGAGTCCCGACCCCAGAAGAAGCACGGGAACATCCCGTTGTAAAAGTAACCAGAAGTTAACAAGTTACAAGTTAACAAGGATATAAGTTAACACGAAACTTACTTATCAACTTGTCAACTTATTAACTTGTTAACTAATTCCGAGTGAAACGAGGATGAATGGCAGGTTTTCCTATTCCCAGGGTACCCATTATTACTCCCCACCAGATTATTGTTATTGCCCCCATTACGGGAATAATCATGGAGATTAAGAAGAGGGTGGGTAATAGAGTGAAGGCCGGAGATACGCTCCTTATCCTAGAGGCTATGAAGATGGAGAATGAGATTGTAACCCCAGGATTAGGAGTAGTAAAAGAGATAAGGGTTAAGAAGGGCCAGAAGGTTAAGACTGGTGCTCCCCTAGTAGTCATTACCCCTTTAGGGAAAAAGTGATGTTCAAGAAGATACTGATCGCCAATCGGGGAGAGATTGCGGTAAGGATCATCAGGGCCTGCCGGGAACTGGGCATCCAGACCGTGGCTATCTACTCCTCAGTTGATAGAGCAAGCCTCTACGTCAAGCTGGCGCACGAGGCCTATTTATTAGGAGGACCCCAACCCAAGGAGAGCTACCTCAATATGAAAAAGATCATCGAGATCGCTAAGTCAAGTGGGGCCCAGGCCATCCATCCGGGATATGGCTTCTTGGCAGAGAATCCAAAGTTTGTTAAATTATGTGAGAAGAATAGAATAAAGTTCATCGGCCCAGATTCCCTCACCATGGAGAGGGTGGGGAATAAGCTCTTGGCCAGAAAGATTGTGGAGGAGGCCGGGGTTCCTATAATACCGGGTTCAAAAGAACCGATAAAGAGTAATAAGGAGGCCCGGGATTTGGCCCGAAGATTAGGGCTTCCGATAATAATCAAGGCCGCCTTTGGTGGAGGAGGGAGGGGGCTGCGCCGGGTGAATAAGTTAAAAGAGTTGCCTGGTGCTTTGAAAGTGGCACGCCTTGAAGCCCGGGTCTCCTTTGATGACCCTTCTCTCTATATTGAGAAGTATATCAGGAATCCCAAGCACATCGAGGTTCAGATATTGGCCGATGAGCATAATAATATGATTCATCTTGGGGAGAGGGACTGCACTATACAGAGAAGGTATCAGAAACTTTTAGAGGAGACGCCCTCTCCAGTGGTCGATGAGAAATTGAGAAATAGATTGGGAGAGGCAGCGCTAAAGGCCGCAAAAGCCGTGGAATATACTAATGCTGGGACGGTAGAATTTATCTTAGATGAGAGAAAGAACTTCTACTTTATTGAGATCAATGCCAGAATCCAGGTGGAGCACTCTGTTACTGAGAGAGTAACCGGGGTGGATCTAGTTAAGGCTCAGATAAGATTGGCCACTGGTGAGAGGTTACGTTTCAGGCAGAAAGATATTTCCTTAGATGGATGTGCTATGGAGTGCCGAATAAATGTTGAAGATCCCTTGAATGACTTTACTCCTTCTCCAGGAACGATCAGAAACCTGAGATTCCCAGGAGGGCTGGGAGTAAGGGTAGATAGCTCTATCTATTCCGGGTATACCATTCCTCTATACTACGATACCCTGATCGCCAAGCTCACTGTCTGGGGGAAGGACAGGGAAGAGGTGATAAGAAGGATGGGAGCGGCCTTGAATGAATTCATTATCGAAGGGGTGAAGACCACTGTTCCCTTACATAAGGCCATTCTCTGTGAAAGGGATTTTCAAAGGGGAAGGATAAGCCTCTCCTTCATTGAGAGGCATAGGTTACTTAAGAGGTTAAAGGTGAATAATCGGGCCTCAGAGAAGATAGCAGTCATTGCCGGCTGTCTCCTCGCCTATCGGAACTGTAAGAAACCCCCTCTAAAAAGGGAGAAGAAGAGAGAGAATCTCTGGAGGAGAGGGTTCGCCGAAAGCAAGTGGCAGAGAGGATTGAAGAAGATATGAGATTCCGGGTCGCTGTTGGTAACGATCACTATCAGGTAGAGGTAAAGGAACCGGGGATGATCGTCGTGAACGGCAGGCCATATCATGTCGATTTGAACCAGGACTCCCTTCTGGTCAATAACCGCTCCTATGAGATATCCTCTTTGGAGGAGGAGAATGGCCTTCCTACCCTGATCTCTGTCAATCAGGAGATCTATCGTTTAGAGATAGAGGAGGCAGAGAAGCTTGCTGGCCGACGAAAGATAGAGAGATTAGAAGGAAAAGAAGAGGGAACCATTATCTCACCCATGAGTGGCCAGATAATAAGTGTTGAGGCCCATGAAGGAGATCGGGTGGAGAAGAACGAGGTCATCCTCATTTTGGAGGCCATGAAGATGGAGAGTGAAGTCTTTAGTCCCAAGGAGGGAAGAATAAAGGAGATCCAGGTGGCCAAGGGGGATATGGTAAATACCGGAGATGTCTTAGCAATCATAGAATAAGTAGTGGATATGGGATGTGAGTAATGAGATGTGAGATTGAAAATCCCAAATCGCAGATCACACATCCCACATCGCTTTCGTCTATTGGGGAGGAAGGGTGAAGAAGCCGTTAAAGGGAATTAGGGTCTTAGACTTTACCAGAGTTTTAGCTGGACCTTACTGCGCCATGATGCTCTGTGATATGGGAGCAGAGGTGATAAAGGTTGAGAGACCCAGAACTGGTGACGATGCCCGCTTCTTCGGTCCCTTCATTAAAGGGGAGAGCGGCTACTATATGAGCCTCAATCGGGGGAAGAAGTCCATCACTTTAAACCTGAAGCATGAGGAAGGAAAGAAGATTGTAAGAAGATTAATAAAGAAGGTAGATGTTATCTTGGAGAACTTTCGACCAGGGACTATGGATAAACTAGGCTTTGGTTACGAAGATGTTAAGAAGATAAATCCCAGGGTAATCTATGCCTCAACCTCTGGCTATGGCCAGACCGGGCCCATATCCCGGATGGCAGGATATGACATCGTTGCCCAGGCAGTGGGCGGAATAATGTCCATCACCGGCTCTCCCGATGGTCCTCCTACCAGGGTGGGAACCTCCATCGCTGATATCTTAGCCGGGATGTTCACCGCTTATGGAATAATGATCGCTCTCTATAATCGAGAACAGACGGGGAAGGGTTCCCGGATCGATGTGGCCATGGTCGACTCCGTAGCCTCTGTTTTAGAGAATGCCATCATAAGATACTTTGCTACGGGAAAATCACCCACGCCCATTGGATCGAGACATCCTTCTCTGGCGCCCTTTGACATGTTTAGGGCCAAGGATGGCTATATGGTAATCGCCATCGGCAATGAGAATCTATGGTATCGTTTCTGTCAAGCGATAGGGAAAAAGGAACTCCTCAAGGATCCCAGGCTTGCGAATAATAAAAAGAGAGTGAAGAATGAAAGGATTCTTAAATCCCTGATTGAGAGATGGACAAAGAAAAAGACGGTTAAAGAACTTTTAATTATCTTTAATAAACGGGGTATTCCCTGCGGCCCGGTGAATAGCATGGAGAGGATGGTGCGCCATCCTCAGATTCTATTTCGCAACATGATCCAAGAGATCAAACATCCTGCAGCGGGAAGGATCAAGATGGCTGGAATTCCTCTAAAGATGGCTGGATTCTCAGACAAAATTCCTGGACGACCCCCCTTATTAGGAGAGCATACAGAAGAAATCTTAAGAAAGTATCTCAGGTATAGCCCAAAAAGAATTAAAGCATTAAAGAAAGAGGGAGTAATTTAAACGCGGATTCATACGGATTGATTACGGATTCATACGGATTTATCTGTGCTCATCCGTGTCATAATCAGCGCTAATCTGTGTATAAAGAGGTTTACAAAGTTGAATTACGGGTATCAAGGAAAGATACTGGAAGTCGATCTCACCGCTCAGAAGATATCCCAAAGAGAAGTAAGTGAGGAGGATGTTGAGAAGTACCTCATGGGAAGCGGCCTATCAGCCAAGATATTATCTGAAGAGTCTGATCTATCCCTTGACCCCTTCGATCCGCGTAATCCGTTGATCTTTATGGCTGGCCTTTTGACTGGAACCATGGTTCCTACTGCCTGTAAGTTAAGCGTCTGTAGTAAGAGCCCTCTGACTGGGATATGGAATGAGTCCACAGTAGGGGGTCACTGGCCCGCCCAGTTCAAATTCACAGGATATGATGGAATAATCATTAGAGGAAAATCAGCGAAGCCGGTCTATCTCTGGATTAATGATGAGAAATGCGAAATGCGGGATGCGGAAGGCGTTTGGGGAAGAGATACTTTTGAGACGAATGAGATATTGAAGAAAGAGACGGATGAGAAGGCACTTGTGGCCTCCATCGGCCAAGCGGGAGAAAACCTATCTAAGATTTCCAGCATTGTCTTCGATGGAATGAATGCCCGGAATGCTGCCCGAGGTGGACTGGGAGCAGTGATGGGCTCCAAGTTCCTGAAGGCCATTGTGGTAAGAGGAAAGAAGAGACCAGAGGTTAAGGATCGGGAGGCCTTAAGAGAACTATTGAAGAAGGAGATTCCAGCAATAAAGGAGAAGGCAGAGGGATTGAGCGCATTCGGAACATCAGGTGGCGCAGTAGCGGTTGAATCCTTCGGTGACCTACCAATAAAAAACTGGCAACTGGGCTCCTGGGAAGAGGGGATTAAGAGAATATCTGGACAGAAGATGAGGGAAACGATCTGGGTGAGGCACTACCACTGCTTTGCCTGTCCCATAGGCTGTGCCAAGATTGTCAAAGGCGATGGGAAGTATGGAAAATTCTATGGCCACTATCCAGAATATGAGACGGTGGCCCTGCTGGGGGCAAACTGTTTGAATAATGATTTAGAACTCCTGGCCTATACAAATGAGTTATGTAACAGATTCGGACTGGATACCATCTCTACGGGAAATACTTTGGCCTTTGCTATGGAGTGCTATGAAAAAGGAAAGATTACCAAAGAGGACACGGATGGTCTTGAGATAAAGTGGGGAGCGCCAAAGGCCATGATTACTCTCATAAATCAGATTGCCGAGAAAGAGGGATTCGCTGGAGAATATCTAATAGATGGCCCAGTCTTTGCAGCGGAAAGAATTGGCAAAAGAACGATGGAGTTTGTTTCCCAGACAAAGGGCCTTGACTACCCCGCCCACGATCCTCGAGGACACTTTAGTATGGCCCTCTCCTATGCTACGTCAGTAAGAGGTGCCTGCCACTTAGAGGGATTGACCTATTTCCTCGATCGGGGACTAAAGATAGAAGACTTTGGGTATGTAGAACCACCCGATCAGTTTAAAGAAGAGGATAAGCCGGAGATCGTCTATAACCTACAAAACTTCTTATCTATCTATAACCCCTTAGGTATCTGCAAGTTCCTGATGGGAAGGGCAGAGCCCTCCCAGGTCGCAAGGTGGGTTAATAGGGTCACCGGCTTTGAGATGGATAAGAGAGAACTCTTGAAGGTCGGGGAAAGGTTATTCAATCTTAAGAGACTCTATGATATAAAATTAGGAATCTCAGGTAAGGATGATACTTTACCCCAACGCTTATTAACTGCTAAGCCGGATGGCAAGGCAAAGGGAAAGGTCCCTGATCTGAAGAAGATGCTTCCTGAATACTATAGACTTCGGGGCTGGAATGAAAAGGGAATCCCCACCAAGGAGAGGTTAAAGGAACTAGATTTAGTATAAAAGGAGGTAACTATGGCAAAAGTAGTAAGAGGGGGATTAATTCAGGCCAAGAATGTTGTTCCGCCAACCAAGGATACTTCCAAGATGAGTGAGAAGAAAATCAAGAAGGAGATTGATGAAATTAAGGAGGCCATGTTAGAGAAGCATATTAAGATGACAGAGAAAGCAGCAAAGAAAGGGGTTCAGGTCTTATGCTATGAGGAACTCTTCAACGTTCCTTACTTCCCGGCAGAGCATCATATGAGATGGTACTATGCCGCAGAGCCCATCCCTGGACCAACCACAAAAGAGATCGCAAAATTGGCCAAGAAACATTCTATGGTCATCGTGGTTCCTATCTATGAAAGGGCCATGGCCGGGGTCTATTAC
This sequence comes from bacterium, assembly GCA_030619985.1. Lineage (GTDB taxonomy): Bacteria > UBP18 > UBA7526 > UBA7526 > UBA7526 > JAUWXM01. Next base: position 49,765 of record JAUXAI010000002.1, read on the forward strand.
AACTCGGCAGCGGTCATCGATGCTGATGGCAAGTTATTGGGAACTACCAGGAAGATGCACATCCCCCATGTCCATCCCGGATTCTATGAGAAGTATTACTTCAAGCCGGGAAATACAGACTATCCTGTCTTCCAGACTGCCTATGCCAAGGTTGCGCCTTACATCTGTTATGATAGACATTTCCCTGACGGAGCGAGGATCCTGGGATTGCATGGATGTGAGATTATGTTCAATCCTTCTGCCACTACGGCCGGGGTTTCGAAATATCTTTGGGAGTTAGAGCAGCCGGCCCATGCCGTGGCCAACGGTTACTTTGTGGGAGCAATAAATAGGGTAGGGACGGAGAAGCCCTGGAACTGGGGAAGGTTCTATGGCTCCAGTTACTTCTGCAATCCAAAGGGAAAGATCATTGCCCAGGCAAGTGAGAACAAGGATGAATTGGTAGTAGCCGATCTTGACCTGGATGAGATCGAAGAGATAAGGCAGGCCTGGCAGTTCTATAGAGACAGAAGACCAGAGACCTACGGAGACCTGACGAAACTTTTACCGTAAACGCAGATAATTTAGTTCGGAGTTAGGAGATCAAGCCATTACTTTCACGAAGAACGAGGAAAGGAGAAAATGAATAAAGATGAAGAAATTATTGATTATTGGGGTTTTAGCAGCGGTGGGAGTAGTTTATTTGGGTTGTGCAAAGGAAGAGGCCGGGCGCAAATTTCCAACACAAATAGAAGAGTACTCTAAAAAAGCAATTACTAATCTGCCATTATGTCCGAGTATGGAATCTAGTATTATGATAACTTATACTGGCCGTCGAGGTTGGGCAGTTGTATTTTATGGAGCATATAAAACTGAAGAAGCGGCTAAGATAGAGTACAATAAGGCAGAAGAAAACGGACGTAAAAGGTACGAAGTGGGAGACATCGAAGGTAGGTATAAGACTTCATTTTTGCATAATACGGTTAATGTATCTTTTGGCTGGCGGGAAGGAAAAATTTTTAAAATCGTAACCATTAGTAAACAAAAGCAGGCAAACGAAAACATTGATGATATTGAAGAACAATTAAAAGAAAAATTACCCTTGTTTATTGACGCATTTAAGGGATTATAAAGTAGTTATACCGCTTGGGGGTACAATTTTAGCTCGTCCACACTCATTCCATTCCCGGTCGCTTAATGGAGAGTTATCGAAAATTGCTTTAGAACGAATGTAGGAAATAAAAGGACATGAAAGTAAATGAGTATACTAGAAACTATTTTAAGATAATCATCGCGGTCGCGGCCATCTGTTTGTTTATCATAGGATGTGGTAGAGGAATGGACCCCTCAGCAGAGTATGATGGGATAATTAATGTAGATGATGAAAATTTTGGTGAAGTGGTTTTACATTCTGAATTGCCGGTGTTCGTTTATTTTTACGGTGCAGGCTGCAAACCAAGTTGGCGTGAGATGCCCCGTGTGAAGAGGTTAGCGAATAGGGCTAAAGGAAAACTGAAAGTCTGTAAGATTGAAGTTGCTACTGTATATATTTTGCAAGCACAAGACATACCCAATCCGATTATTTCCAAAAGATATAGGCTTGGGTGCTTGCCAATAGTAATAGTTTTTAATGATGGGAGAGAGGTTGTCCGAGACTTCAAGGGTGTTCATCCTGGTCTTCATTATGTGGATATTAATCCGATTTTGAAGAGGTTAACAGGAGAAAGATTCTGAACGGAAAAGGAGGAGGTGGAAAGAGATGATTGTAACCACCACACCTACTATTGAGGGAAAGAAGATCCTGAAGTATCTGGGCATCGTTACTGGGGAGGCCATCATGGGGGCCAACATCTTCAAGGACTTTTTTGCCTCCATCACTGACATCGTTGGAGGAAGAAGTGCCACTTATGAAAAGGAGCTTAGGCGGGCACAAGAAATAGCAACAAAGGAGATGGAGGAGAGGGCTCAGGAGAGAGGAGCAAATGCCATCATTGGGGTGGATCTTGACTATGAGGTACTTGGAAAATCGGGTAGTATGCTTATGGTTACCGTGAGCGGCACTGCGGTTCAGATTGAATATTAATGGCGATTTAGGATAAGGTAAGGAGGTAAAGGATGGATCTTTTAATTAAGAATGGAAAGATAATAACAGCCTCTGAGGCCTATCGGGCCGATGTCGGTATCAGGGGAGGAAAGATCGTAGCAATTGGCAAGAACCTAAGGCCAAAGAAAGGAACTCAGGTCATCGATGCCCGGGGGAAGTTAGTCATGCCGGGAACCATTGACCCCCATGTCCACTGTGAGCTCCCCTTTTGTGGGACGGTCTCTGCCGACTTCTTTCTTGAGACGGCCTCTGCTGCGGCAGGAGGAATCACCACCATTATTGATTTTGCCATTCAGGCAAAAGGAACGAGCATGAAAGAGACCGTTAGGGCCAGGAAGAAATTAGCAGATCCCAAGGTGGCCATTGATTATGGGCTTCATGTAGGGATTACCGATTGGAAGAATAAAAGGACTCAGAAAGAATTGCCCGAAGTCATCAAGAGCGGCATCCCAACTTTTAAGATGTTCATGATCTACCGGGGGGAGGGATGGATGAGCGACGATGCTGACCTCTATGAGGCCTTAAGTTTAGTCAAGAGATACGGAGGAAGGATTGGAGTCCACGCAGAAAATGTTTATGTCACCGAAACCTTAACGGAAAAATATTTAAAAGATAAGAAATTCGCTACCTATAACCATGCCCTCACCAGGCCGAACTTCACTGAAGGAGAAGCCATTCAGAGAGCCATCACCTTAGCCGAAGCAGCCCAGGGTTCTCTCTACATCGTCCATATGTCTACCAAAGAGGGGTTAGAAGCGGTAAGGGAGGGAAAAAAGAGAGGAGTAGACGTCTATGCCGAGACCTGCCCCCAGTACCTCTTCCTGACCGATGATCTATTCAAGAAGAAGAACGGGCACTGGTATGCCACCTGCCCTCCGATTAGAAAGAGAGCCGATTGTCTTGCTCTCTGGGAGGGGCTGGAGGAAGGGACGATACTCAACATGGGAACTGATACTTGCACCTTTAATACCAAGCAGAAGGCCCTCTGGAAGGGGGTCTTTGCCAAGATTCCCTTTGGCATGCCGGGATTGGAAACCTTCCTGCCCATGATGTATACCGCTTGTGTGAAGCGAGGATGGAGCATTAATGACTTAGTAGCGATCACTTCCACCAATAGCGCCAAGATATTCGGTCTCTATCCTAAGAAGGGAACCATCGCCATCGGTTCTGATGCCGATCTGGTGATCCTCGATCCTAAGAAGCGGGTGACTATTTTACCCAAGAGGCTGCAGTCCACCTGTGACTGGAATCCTTATACCGGACGGAAGTTAGTGGGCTATCCAGTGATGACTATCTCCCGGGGAAGGATTATCGCTAAGGATGGCAAGTTTGTGGGAGAAAAAGGTTGGGGCCGATTTGTTCCCAGGAAGGCCTACGGCCGCATATAAACGCAGATGACCGCAGATCAAAACGCAGATGCCGGATGCGCTTCGCTGGCATCCGAGAGAGCATCAAATTGATTAATATTTGATCATCAACGGCGGAGAACGAAGTGCGCCGTTTAATATTAAGCAATGGCCGCAGATTTATCTGTGATTATCTGTACCTTTAATCTGTGAAGATCTGTGTTTGAAAAAAGAGGAGAGTGAAATGACCAAAACAGAGGAGATGGTTAAGGCATTAACAGAGCATACCTATGGTACCTGGAGACGGCAGGAGGGATGGAAAACACCACTATTTATCAAGGATGCCGAAGGGGTTTATATCTACGATGAGAAGAATAGGCCCATCCTCGATTTTTCCTCTCAACTGATGTGTTCCAATCTGGGCCATAAGAATAAGGTAATAATCGAGGCCATAGTAAAACAAGCGGAGAAGATGCCCTACATAAGTCCGGGCTTTGCCTGTGAAATAAGGGCAAAAGCAACCGCGGCCCTACTCACTGTATTGCCTAAAGGCTTGGACCAAATCTTTTATTCTACCTCTGGCACGGAAGCCAATGAAGCAGCAATGAAGATAACCAGGCAATATATGTTTCCTAACTTCAAGGTCATCTCCAGATATCATTCCTATCATGGGGCTACCGCGGTAGGGGTCTCTTTGACCGGAGATACCAGAAGATTCTATGCCGAGAGGGCAAGATGTACTGTACCGGGCATCGTCTTTGCTCCCGATGTCTACTGTTATCGCTGTCCCTTTGGATTAAAATATCCTGATTGTAATATCCAGTGTGTGGAATATCTGGACTATATGATTAAGGAAGAGGGGAATGTAGCAGCCATCTTTATAGAGCCGGTAGTGGGTACCAATGGTAAATTAGTTCCTCCCAAAGAATATCTTCCTCGATTAAAAGAGATCTGCGATGAGAATGGGATATTGCTCATTGCCGATGAAGTAATGAGTGGTTGGTATAGAACAGGCCCGGCCTGGGCTTTAGATAATTGGAATGTCAAGCCCGATATATTGACTACCGCCAAAGGATGTTCTGCGGCCTATGCTCCGGTGGGAGTTACGGCAACTACCAAAAAGATCAAGGACCATTTTGAAGATAAAGTCATGTGTCATGGCCATACCTATGCCATGCATCCCCTGGTCTTGGCAGCCATCCCAGCAGCAATAGCAGAGTATAAGAAACTCATGGCGAGTGGGCTTCCTAAGAAAGTCAGCAAGCATATGGAGAAGAAATTATCTGAATTGAAAAAGCGTCACGAATGCATCGGAGATGTAAGAGGAATCGGTCATTTCTGGGCCTTGGAATTAGTGAAGAATAGGAAGACGAGAGAGCCCTTCAATGTGAAGGCTGATAAGTTCACTACCAAGCCCATTATGACTGACAAGGTAGCAGCAGCAGCGTTGAAAAAGGGGCTATACATCGTTAGCTGGTATGACCACCTCTGTGTTGCCCCTCCTTTGATTATTACAGAAAAGCAAGTAGACGAAGGGATAGCAGTGCTTGATGAGGTATTGAAGATTGGGGATCAAAACGCAGATTGACGCAGATGGCAAGGAGATTAAACGCAAAAGGACGCAGATGATCGCAGATTAAGGCACAGATAACAACACTGATACACACGGATTTATCTGTGCAAATGCTTAATTATTTATGCTCTCTAGGATGCTAACGAAGTGCATCCTGTAATCTGTATCCTTTAATCTGTGCTAATCTGTGATTATAAGGGAGTATAAAATGAAATCTGCCAAAAGGAAGACTAATAAGATAGAAAACATTTTAGATATGGAGAAGGGTTTTGACCTTAGTCAGGCTATTATTGAAGCTTCAAGATGCTTGTTGTGTTATGATGCTCCCTGTAGTCAGGAATGTCCGGCTGATACTGACCCGGGAACTTTTATCAGAAAATTGCGATTAAGAGATATTAAGGGGGCGGTAAGGACCATTAAAGAAAACAATATTTTAGGGGGTATATGCGGGATTGTCTGTCCCAATGAAAAACTGTGTCAAAAGGCCTGCAGTGCAACTGAAATTGACCGACCCATTGAGATAGGAAAATTACAGAGATTCCTGGTGGAATACGCCTGGCAGACAGGTTTTAATCCCCTGGAAAAAGGTTCCAAGAGAAAACAGAAAGTTGCCATTGTGGGCTCCGGGCCTGCGGGATTATCCTGCGCTGCTGAATTAGCCAAAGAAGGGTTTAACGTGACTGTTTTTGAATCAAGAGAGAAACCGGGTGGAGTGCTGCGATATGGTGTTCCGGAGTTCAGGTTGAACAGTGAATTTCTTGATAGAGAAATGGAAGATGTTAAGAAGCTTGGCGTTAAAATTAAATGTAATTCTCGAATAGGAGCTAAAGGTGTTGATAATCTTATTAAAAAAGGATTTAAGGCGGTATTTATAGCGACCGGTCTCTGGAACCCCTATAAAATCAAGATACCGGGTTCTGACTTAAAAAACGTTACCACGGCTACCGAGTTTTTGAAAACCGTTCGTAATGGAAACAAAGGTAAGATTACCCGAATGGTCAAGAATAAGAACGTGGCTATTATTGGAGGCGGTTCGGTAGCAATGGATGTTGCCAATACCTGCAAAGGACTTGGCGCAAAAAAGGTATATTGTATATGTCTGGAAAGTTTGATAGAGATCCCTGCTGCTAAAGATGACCTCGAAATGGCAAGAGATAATTTCGTTATTATTAAACCCCAATGTCAGGTAACGGAAATAATCGGGGAGAGGGGCCGGGTTGCGGGAGTAAAAGGGAACGAAACGGAATGGGTCAAACCAAATTTATTTATACCAGCAAATGCTCGGTCGGTATCAGGTACAGAATTCGATCTCAAAGTCAATACGGTTGTTATGGCAATTGGTTCAGGTCCGGAGGCGGGAATCAGGGATTTATCTTCAAAAATTAAGTATAAAAGGAATAACCTGATAAACACGAAAAGGGACGGCATATCCACTGCGCATAAAAAGATTTTTGCCGGTGGAGATATAGTCAGGGGAGCGGCACTTGCCGTAGAGGCCGTGGCGGATGGAAAGGAAGCGGCAAAGAAGATAATCAGGAGTTTGAGTAAAACAAACATGCAGCTTACCGAAAGGATAAAAATGGCTAAAACGAAAGATCTAAGTATTGAGATGTGCGGGGTCAGGTTTCTCACACCGTTTTTATTATCTTCTTCACCGGTATCTAATACCGGGGAGATGATTGGAAGGGCGTTTGACCACGGGTTTGGCGGTGTTGCCTATAAAACCCTTGGCTTTGATAAAATAAAAATAATACATCCATCTCCCAGAATGGCAAAATACAATTATGGAAACGAAAAATTAGTTGGTCTTCAAAACGTTGAACAGATAACGGATAGACCGCTTAAAGATAATCTTCAGGATATTAAATACCTGAAGAAACACTGGCCAAAACACGTTGTTATAGCAAGTCTTATGGGTTTTTCAGAATATGAATGGATTGAACTGGCAAAGATGGCTGAAGGAATTGGCTCAGATATGCTTGAACTGAATTTTTCCTGCCCCCACATGACAGTGGAAGGTGCAGGTATGAAGGTAGGGCAGGCGTTCGATCTTATAGAAAGGTTTACTGCTGCGGTAAGAAATGTTGTTAAAATACCGATACTGGCAAAAATGACCCCCAATATTACTGACATGATTGAGCCGGCATTATTCGCTAAAAAAGGTGGGGCAGATGGTATCACTGCAATTAACACTGTTCGCGCTCTTACTGAGATTGGACTGAACGATTATGTTCCTGAACCCAATATTGCCGGGAAGGGCGCAATAAGCGGATATTCGGGTCCGGCGGTTAAACCAATTGGTTTGAGGTTTATTGCGGAAATGGCCCAGTCTTCCGAATTAAATTTACCTCTTGTAGGTTGCGGGGGAATAGAGACCTGGATTGATGCGGTTGAATACCTGTTATGCGGGGCTTCTGTTGTTCAGATGACCACCGGTGTTATACATTATGGTCACCGGATTGTTGAAGATATGTGCGAGGGCCTTTCCGATTTTATGGAGGAAAAGGGGTATAAGAAAGTTAAGGATATTGTTGGCAAAGCATTGCCTCATATTCATCCCACAGATGCCTTTGATTTGAAACGTCAGGGAATTGCAGAATTTGACCTTGACCGCTGCATTGGCTGCGGCCAGTGTTATATTGTCTGCCAGGATGCTGGGGGACAATCTCTTGAATGGGATGGTGAAAAACGAAGACCAATTCAGGATGAAGAAAAATGTTTAAGCTGTATGATCTGCTCTTTTATATGTCCGGTAGATAATCCACCTATGATAACTTATAAAGAAGTTAAAAATAAAAAACCGGTTGTTCCACCTGTGTCAAAATAAAAAAGATGGAGATAGATATCTGCGGTTATCTGTGTATTCCATCTGTGATCATCTGTTTCTTTTAATCTGTGCTAATCTGTGAAGATTGTCGAACGGTAGTGAGACTTATCTTGACCATTGAGGAGACGGGTGTGGGTGAGATTAATAGGGTTGTCTTAATTGTCCTGGATAGCGTGGGAGTAGGCGAGCTTCCCGATGCTGATAAGTTTGGGGATAAGGGTTCCAATACCTTGGGTCACATCGCCCAGGCGGTAGGGGGATTGTCCCTTCCTAACCTGAGGTGGCTAGGGATAGGGAACATCATAGATATCAAAGGGGTTCCTCCCGTAGATAAACCCTGGGGAGCCTATGGAAAGATGGCTGAAATGAACCATGAGAAGGCTACCACCTCTGGTCACTGGGAGATTGCGGGTCTCATCCTGAGGAAGAGATTTCCTACCTATCCTAAGGGTTTTCCGGAGGAGGTCATCAAGGCCTTCTCTAAGAAGATTGGCAGAGGAATTTTAGGGAATAAGAAGGCCTCGGGAACAGTAATCATTGAGGAGTATGCCTCAGAGCATATCGAGACCGGGAAACCAATTATCTATACCTCTGCGGATAGTGTCTTCCAGATCGCTGCCCATGAAGAGGTCATTCCCGTAGAGAAGCTCTATGAATTCTGTCGCATCGCAAGGAAGATGTTGACTGGGAAGTATAGTGTAGAAAGGGTTATCGCCCGACCATTCGTTGGTGAACTAGGATACTTAGTAAGAACAGATAGGAGGAAGGACTTCTCCGTTCCTCCTCCAGAGGCTACCCTTCTCGATCGCTTCAAGGAAAAGGGTTATCAAGTGATGGGGATCGGGAAGATCGGGGACATCTTCGCTGGTAAGGGATTGACAGAAGAGATTCACACCAAAGGAAATATGGATGGGGTGGATAAGCTGATCTCGGCTATGAAAGAGAAGAGCAGAGGCCTTATCTTCATCAATCTTGTGGACTTTGATTCTCTCTATGGCCATCGGAATAACCCCGAAGGGTATGCCAATGCTTTAGAGGCCTTCGATGCCCGCTTACCTCAGATCGTAGCCAATCTCAGGGAGGACGATCTATTGATTTTGACTGCAGACCATGGCTGTGATCCCACCTTTCCCGGAACAGACCATACCAGGGAGTATGTTCTCCTCTTGGTTTATGGCCAGAGAGCAAAGGGGGGCATAAACCTAGGGATCAGGGAGACCTTTGCCGATATCGCCCAGACCATCGCTGAGCTATTCGCTTTTGAACTCTTTAAAATAGGGAAGAGCTTCAAGAAGGAAATATTAGAATGAGGAGGATCTCGCCCGCTCTGGTCCATAGCCTTCCCAAGTGTGACCTCCACGTCCATCTCGATGGCTCGGTGCGGGTGGGGACCATAAGGGATGCTGCGAATAAGATGGGGGTCAGGCTCCCTACTCAGGATTTGAAGGAATTGACAAAATATGTCCAGGTCCCGCCTGATTGCCGAAGCCTCTCCGACTTCCTTAAAGCCTTTGAGGTATTCTATCCTGTCCTGAAGGACCCGGAGATCTTGGAGAGGATCTCCTATGAGTTATGTGAGGATGCTAGTAAAGAGAATATAAGGTATATGGAGGTGAGATTTGCTCCCGTGCTTCAGGTGAAGAAAGGCTTTCCTATGGTGGAGGTGGTCAAGAGCGTCCTTAAGGGTCTCAAGAGAGGAGAGAGGGATTTTAAAATAAGGACCCTCCTTTTATTATGCTGCTATCGCTCAGAACCTCCTATCACCTCCATCCAGACCGTTAATCTCGCCTTAAAGTATAAAGAGGATGGAGTAGCCGGGATTGACCTGGCAGGGGATGAAGCCCACTTCCCAGTGGGGGAAAGGAAGGAGGCCTTCCTCATCGCTAAGAAGAATGACCTCCCGGCCACGGTCCACGCGGGAGAGGCGGGAGGAGCGGAGAATATAAGGTTTGCCCTGGAGGCCCTGGGAGCCAGGCGCATCGGCCACGGGGTTCGCCTAAAAGAGGATCCCGATCTGTTAGAAAAAGTAAAAAGAGATAAGATCCCTTTGGAGATGTGTCTCACTTCCAATGTCCAAACCCAGGTAGTTAAAGAGTATGACCTTCACCCTTTTAGGGAATACTATGATCTGGGAATTCCGGTCACTATAAATACTGATGATCGAAGCGTATCCAACATCACCCTGACCAGCGAGATAATAAGGGCCATCGAGTACTATCAGCTCTCTTTAGAGGATATTAAGAGAATAACTTTAAACGGCATAGAGTATGCTTTTACCACTGAGAAAGAAAAGGGGGGTTTGAAGAAAAATTTTGAGAGAGAGTTTCAGGAGTTGGGAATAGACTAAAGCAGGCAGGTAAGCAAGTGATGAAACGGAGATGCGGAGACACGGAGAAACGGGGAAGATCTCCGGTTCACCGGTTCCCCGATTCACCGTGTCATCTTCACGAGGAGAGAAAGTATGGGAAAGATAGAGGAGAGTGTAGAATTTATTCGTGGGAAGACGGATGTGAAGCCAGAGATTGGGATCATTTTGGGCTCTGGCCTGGGTTCATTGGCAGATGAGATGGAGGGGGTTAGCATACCCTATAAGGATATTCCTCACTTTCCAGTATCAAGGGTTCCGGGACATAAGGGGAATCTGGTCATGGGAGAACTGGAAGGGAAGAAAATAGTAGCCATGCAGGGAAGAAGCCACTTCTATGAGGGCCATTCTCTAGATGAAATCACCTATCCCGTTAGGGTGATGAGGGAACTGGGAGCGACAGTCTTGCTGGTGACCAATGCTGGCGGAGGAATAGATAAGGACTTCAGACCTGGGAATTTAATGCTCATCATCGATCATATCAATTTCATGGGAGCAAACCCCTTGAGAGGAAGGAAAGAATTCGTTGATCTGACCTTCGCCTATGATAAAGAATTAATAGAACTAACAGAGCGAATAGCTAAGGATCAAGGAATCGAGATTAAGAAGGGGGTCTATATCGCAGTCCCTGGACCGAGCTATGAGACCCCTTCAGAGATCAAGGCTTTTGAGAAATTAGGGGCAGATGCCGTGGGTATGTCTACCATTCCTGAGGTCATCGTTGCCAAAAGCTTGGGGATGAGGGTTCTGGGCATCTCCTGTATTACCAATATGGCCGCTGGAATCTTGAAAAAGCCCCTAAGTCATGAAGAAGTTATTGAGACCACCAAGAAAGTAGAAGCCAAATTTAAGAAGTTAGTGAGAAAAATTATCACTAAAATACAGTTAACAAGTTGACAAGGATACAAGTTGACAAGATTGTCCAAAGCCGTTAGTAGTTGGATAAGGGTTAGGTGTTTAAAGACCAACTACCTAACCTAACAACCAAACTAACAACCTAACCTTAGCCCTAACCAAATGTTTTTTTATTCACTTATCAACTTATTGACTTATTAACTTGTCAACTATGTTTATTAGGAGATAAAAATGAGGGTTTATGATATTATTCTGAAGAAGAGGAATGGAGAAAGATTAAGTAAGGAAGAGATCAATTTCATGATCGAGGGCTACTGCAAAGAAGAGATTCCCGATTACCAGATGGCGGCCTTCCTGATGGCGGTCTACTTCCAGGGGATGTCTCCAGAGGAGGCAACGGATCTCACCATGGCCATGGTCAACTCTGGCGATAGAGTAGACCTGAAAGCGATCGCGGGTTTCAAGGTCGATAAGCACTCCACAGGAGGAGTAGGGGATACCACGACCCTAGTGCTTGGTCCTATAGTTGCTGCTGCGGGAGGGAAGGTAGCCAAGATGACGGGAAGGGGACTGGGCCATACCGGAGGAACAATAGATAAGTTGGAATCCATCCCGGGATTCAGAACCTCCCTTACTATGGAAGAGTTTACAGAGAATGTGAATAGAATTGGTTTGGCTTTGATGGGTCAGACAAAGGAATTGGCACCCGCAGATAAGAGAATCTATGCCCTGAGGGATGTCACAGCGACTGTGGACTCCACCCCCTTAATTGCAGGAAGCATCTTGAGCAAGAAACTGGCTGCCGGGTCAGATGGGATTGTCCTGGATGTCAAGACTGGATCCGGGGCCTTTATGGTGAAGTATGAGGATGCCTTAGCCTTAGCAGAGGCCATGGTCGCCATTGGTGAGGGAGCGGGAAAGAGGATGGTGGCTCTCATTACCAGTATGGAGGAGCCCTTGGGTCAGGCAATAGGCAATGCCATTGAAGTCAAAGAAGCCATAGATACTCTGAAAGGAGAAGGCCCTAAGGATTTAGAAGAGTTATGCATTGAACTGGGAGCGAACATGCTCCTAATCTCTGAGGTGGTGAGGAATCTGAAGGAAGCCAGGGAAAGGTTGAGGGAAGTAATTGAGAATAGAAAGGGTCTGGAGAAACTGAAGGAGATGGTCAAGACTCAGGGAGGGGATCCAAAGGCAATCGATGATCCTTCTCTCCTTCCCCAGTGCAAAGAAAGGATAGAGGTAGAGAGTCTAGGAGAAGGATATGTCCAGAAGATAGATGCCTTCTCCGTGGGAGTAAGTTCCCAGGTCTTGGGTGCCGGAAGGCAGAAGAAGGAGGATGTCATCGATTCCAGTGTAGGGGTCCTCTTGAAGAAAAAGATAGGCGATAAGGTAAAGGCAGGTGAACCCTTAGCCATCTTTCATACCGATGGCGATAGGAAAAAGATAGAGAACGCAAAGGAGAAGTTCTTAGCAAGTTACTCCATAGGAAAAGAGAAGGTTAAGAAGCCTAAGTTCTTCTATGCCCGGGTGACGAAGAAAGGAGTAGAGGAACTCTAAACAACAATGCAAAGTGGGAAAGTGAGCCCCGAACCAATCCCTTTGGGATGCTACGGGGCAGGCAGGTGGGACGGTGAAACGGGGATCTGTGATCTGTGGCCATCTGTAAATAATCTGTGATGATCTGTGGTTAAAAAGGAGATGATATGGAGCTGGGTCGAAATTTCACTAACACCTTTGTCTTGGATGAGTTGAGTAAAGAGGATCAAAGGAAGGTCTTAAAAGGAGAGTATGATCTCTTTAGCATGAATGCCTTGGGATTGGTTAAGTTTAAGAAAGACATTTTTTTCCAGATTAAATTGGCCAAGGAGTTGGGTCTGGACCATATCGAACTGGATGGCGATGTCCCTAATCCTTATCCAGATTTCAGTAGGGAAGAGAGAGAAAAGGTGAAAGAAAAAGCAAGGAAAGAGGGGATTTCATTATCCCTTCATCTCTCCTATTCCAATGTGGGTTCGAGCGTCTGCAGTTTACAAGAGCTGGACAGAAGAAAAGCAGTGGAATTACAGAAGGTATACATTGATTTTGCTTCTGATATCGGAGCGAGGTATCTTATTATGCATCCGGGAAGCGCTCCCTTTTATATGGTCTCTAAACTTTATCTTGAGAAGTTGAAAGAGGCCTTAGTCAAGACTTTAGTAGAGTTAGGAAGTTATGCTCAGGAGAGGGATTTGCTTTTGCATTTAGAGAATAATGTCGCCTTCGATAACATCTTCGTTGAGCCCGAGGATTGCATTGGGGTGGTTGAGGAAGCAAGGAAGAAGGGGGCAGAGGTCTACTTTAACTTCGATATTGGACACTGGTTTACCAGAGCAGATTGTGGGAAAGATATTCCTGATGAGCCAGAAAGGGTGATGGAAAAAATCCCTAGGGAGCTGGTAAAGGAACTCCACCTCAATGACTATGTTCCTGGGAAAAAGACCTTCCATCCACCGTTACATTTGGAGACTGGGCCCTTAAAAAGAAAAAACCTTGAGAATTATTTTGAGATCGTAAAGAAATTAGAGCCGGAACTCATCGTCCTGGAGACGGCCTATAAGTATCTCGATCAGGTGAAGAATAGGAAAAAGATTCTGGAAGAGGAAACAGCCTACATCAAAGAGTTGTTGGCGAGTATACAAGTTAACAAGGGAACAAGTTGACAAGATTGTCCAAAGTCGTTGGTAGTTGGGTTAAGACAAAGTAGTGAGTTTAGTAGTTGGGTAAGGGTTAGGTGTTTAAAGACCAACTACCTAACCTTAACCCTAACCAAATGTTTTCTTATTAACTTATCAACTAATCAACTTGTCAACTCTTGCGGGAATGGCTATGGCTAAGAAAACGAAAGAGAAGATCGTCTGTGTCATCGATACTGAGACCACAGGAAGAAGGAAGAATGGAGGGGAGATCATCGAACTGGGAGCAATGAAGTACTCCTATAAGAATGGAAAGGCTAAAATCCTGGAAAGGTTCTTTAGGCGCATCAGGCCCAAGACAGATTACTTCAATCCCCAGGCCTTAGTAGTGAATGAGATAAATCCTGAGACCCTGAAGAATAAGCCTCCCATAGAAGAGGTCCTCCCCGAATTTTTAAATTTTATAAAGGGGAGCATCCTGGTCGTCCATCGGGCGGGATTTGATATTGATTTCATACGAGCGGCGATAAGGGAGTGTAACCTTCAGGTGCCGAATAATTGGGTCTGCGATACGGCAAAGATGGGGGGCATGCTCTTCAAGAAGAGAAACCTCCACTTAGAGGATATGATGAGAGAATTCAGAATAAAGAGGCCCTTTGGAAGGCATAAGTCCTGGATCGATTGTATCTGCACCGGGAAACTCTTCTTCAAGATGGCCCGGGG
>JAUXAI010000052.1 GCA_030619985.1 bacterium
TTAAATTGAGCCAATACACAAATCAATCGACGATCGTCTCTAAAATTGTGCAAAGGGATAGAAAAAACTCTTCTACGGGAGGTGAGGAATGAAAGGACGAGTCTCTACCACAAAGATTATCCTTTCTCTTTTGGACGATGCCCTCAAACTTCGTAGAGATCCCATGACTTTTCTTTTGGAAGAGATGGGGAAAACGGCGCGTGCTGTCCAGGTGGCACTCACCAGACTTGAGAAAAAGGGCCAGATCAAGAAGGTGAATCAGAAGGAAGGAGTCTTCTTCTCTCTGACAGATGAGGGGAGGGCCCAGATTCCGGACAGTCCCCATAGGCTGAAGAGAAAAAAGCGGAGATGGGATGGGAAATGGTATCTGGTGAGCTTTGATATCCCGGAGAAGAATAGAAGGATGAGGAACCTCTTCAGGCGATATCTGGTCAGCCTGGGATGTGGAAGGATGCAAAAGAGCCTTTGGATATCGCCTTACAATCTTTCTCGAAGAATACAATCCATGATTAACGAAATGGGCCTGGAGAAGTATGTGGAGACCTTCTCCGCCCAACATCTGGGAGCGAGTAATAGCAGAACCTTAGCCTCCTGGATCTGGAGACTGGAGGAATTTAATAGACGCTACTCTGAATTTATAGGCCGTTATAATCCTCTACTTTCCAGATTGAGAAGGGAGGCGAGCGCCAAAGGCCAAGAGATGGGACTTCTGCGTCTCAAGAGAAGAATAGAGAAAGATCTGGCCCAGATCTTAAGGAACGATCCTCAGCTCCCCAATGATCTCTTGCCTTCCGATTGGAGGGGAGAGAAGGCCTATCAACTCTTTGAAGAATACTATGATTTAGTTCTTTTAAGGATCAGCTCGAGGAGAGGAAAATAGATTGCACAAATCAATCGACGATCGTCGATTGATTTGTGTGAGAAGGGAAATAAAAGGGGGATCAGTATTGAATGAGGCTTCCGTCCCTCTTTGCTTTTTTGATGGCATAGTTAAAGACCAGGATGCCTAAGGGGAGCAGGATAACGGAGAAGATGGCCAGGGCTATGATATTGGGTAATAAAGCTCCCCAGCTGGGGTCTCCTAATAGGGAATTTCTTATACCCCTTAAGGAGTAGGTGATAGGCAGAAGATGGGAGAATTTTTGGAGGGGCGGGGGAAGGATGGAGATGGGGTAGTAGACCCCGCCTAAGAGGATGGAGAGGGTGGTGAAGAGCCAGGTTATGGGGTTCCCCCTCTTGAAGACGATGATGAAGCCAGCAGCGATAATACCAAGGCTGCTAAAAGAGATAATGGTTAGGATAAGGATGATGAAGGCGGGAAGGAGGTGAGTGAGGTTCAAACTCACCTTAAATAGAAAGATGCCGAGCAGAAGATAGACTAAGACATTTAAGGAGGTGCGAATGAAGCTCCAGAGGGAGAGGGAGACGACCAATACGCTTATCTTAGTGGGGGTGAGGAGCATGGCCTCTAAGGTGCCCATCATCTGTTCCCTTCTTATGCTACCTGAGAAGCTCTGTAGTCCCACTCCCAGATAGGTGGAGAAGGCCAATCCAATTAGGACAAAGGGGAAGTATTCCCCTCCATAATCTTTGAGATAGGGGGCAGCGCTCTCCCCAAATAGCTTAGAGATGAAGAAGAAGGTGACCACCCAGAAGAGGATGCTGAAGAGGTTGAGCAGGAAGGAGAAACGATAGCTTATCTCAACAAGGAAGTCTCTTTTAATGAAGGCTAAGGGCTTTCTTAGAAACAATTTATTTACCTCTTTAAAAATGTTAGCCAGTTAACCGGTTAGCCTGTTAGCCAGTTAAAACTGGTAAACTATTTGCTGGTGAAGTAAGAAAAGATTTCTTCCAGGGTAGCCTCTGGAATCCCGGCCTTACTCTGTAACTCTTTCAGGGTTCCACAGGCCTTTATCCTGCCCTGGTCTATAATGGCGATACGGTCGCAGAGTTCCTGGGCTTCGTTCATCTGATGGGTAGTCAAGAAGACGGTCTTTTTCTGTTGAGAGACGAGTTTCTCCCTGATAAAAGTCCTCAGGTTTTTAGCAGCAGTGGGATCCAGACTCTTAGTGGGTTCATCCATAAATAGAATCTGGGGATTGGGCAATAGGCTCCTTGCTAAGGAGAGTCTCTGCTTCATACCCGTAGAGTATTCCTTGAAGAAAATATTTAACATTCCTCCTATTTCCAGGAGTTCAGCTACCTCCCCTATCCGCTTCTTTATTTGGGCCGAAGAGAGATTGTAGAGAATAGCGAAGAATTCCAGATTCTGCCTGCCAGTCAGTCGCCAGTAGAAACAGCGCTCCTCACCGGTCACCAGACCAATGGACTCCTTAACCCCGGCTTCATCCTTCAGGACGTTATATCCATTGACATAGGCCTCCCCCTTAGTAGGCAATATGAGGGTGGAGAGAAGTTTTAAGAGAGTGGTTTTACCCGCTCCATTGGGGCCCAGAAGTCCAAATATCTCTCCCCTTTTGACCTGGATATTCACATCTTCTACTGCCTTGACCACTCCTTTTTTCCTGAAGGGATGGGCGAGCAATCTTCCCAAGCCAGGGGTAGGAGTGAAGTATTTGGTAAGATTTACTGTTTCTATGGCATAGGGCATAATAGCCTCCGGTACAATAGGTAGTTTAACAGATAAGAAATAGGATGTCAAACTCAGATTTGACAAACCATGCTATATAGGCTATAATATCAAACAAATTACATATGGGCATAAAGAGAGGCCAAAATGGTTAAGGAAAAGAAAGAAAGAAAAGAGATGGGGATGGAAGAAGAGTTAAGAAAGTATCGATTGATAGTGGAGTCTGCTCAGGATGCCATATTTGTAAAGGATTTGGATAGCCACTATACTCTGGTTAATCAAAAGTGCTTAGAGGCATTTGGCAAGTCAAAGCAAGAGGAGGTCCTGGGCAAGAGGGATGATGAGCTCCTGCCTCCAAAAGAGGCTAAAATAAATATTGAGCACGACCAAAAAGTTTTTAAAACTGGCAAACTTAAAGAGGTAACTAAGAAAATGACCGCTGGAGGGAAAGAGCGTTGGTTTCAGGCAAAAAAGGTTCCTCTGCGAGATAATCAAGGGGAAATTATTGGTCTCATTGGCGTCGCCCGAGACATCACGGAGCGCAAGAAGGCGGAGGAGGTACTGCGGGAGAACGCGGAGAAATTCAGGGTCCTTGCAGAAGAGTCGCCAAACATGATTTATATCAACCAGAAGGGCAGGGTAGTGTATGCCAATAAGAAATGCGCAGAGGTTATGGGATACAAAAGGGATGAATTCTATTCCCCCAATTTTGACTTTCTGACCCTTATCGCACCAGAATATAGAGACTTGGTAAAGTCAGGTTTCAGCAAGCATATGAAGGGTGAGGAGGTCAAGCCATACGAATATGCCCTTATCACCAAAGAAGGTAAAAGAATCGATGCAATACACTTGACAAAATTGATAAGATATGGGGGAGAGAGCGCCCTCCTTGGAATAATAACTGACATCACCGAGCGGAAAAGGGTGGAGGAAAGGGTAAAGGAGTCAGAGAGGAAATATAGGGACATGGTAGAGGTTACTACCGATTGGGTATGGGAAGTTGATAAAGATGGAATGTATACCTATGTCAGTCCCAAAGTCAAGGACATCTTGGGTTACGAAGTCGATGAAGTAATTGGCAAGACCCCCTTTGATCTGATGCCAAAGGATGAGGCAAAGAAGATATTAAGATTCTTCCGAGAGAAAGCAATTAAGAAAGAACCCTTCTTTGGATTAGAGAATATAAATAGGCATAAGGAGGGACATTTAGTAATACTAGAGACAAGTAGCATACCAATATTGGATAAAAGAGGAGAACTGATTGGCTATCGAGGTATTGATAGAGACATCACCGAGCGCAAGAAGATGGAGAAGATGTTGTGGAAAACCGAAGAACAACATAAGAAAGCTATTGAAAATATTTTCAAATTTGTTCCAGAAAGTCTGTTAGTTTTTACAGATAAATTAGACTTATATAAAAAAAATAAAGCTTTTCAGAACATTATTAAGAAATATTCTGCTAAGCTGAATTATACAGAACAAGAACTGGCAGAAATAATTATTAAAAAGGTAAAAAATAGAATAATCACCGGGAATAATACGGCAATCAGGGTTTCTAAAAAATAGGCGTGAGGAAGGAACAAATAGGCAAAATAATTTTTAGTAAAGTATTGGAGATGCCCTTAGCAAAGTATCTCATCTATGTTGAGAAAATAATAGAGGGAACAATAAAGCCTTTTTCAACCCACAAGTCTGTAAAAAAAAATTATTTTATGCTAAAACAATGATTAAAGATGGAACTCTATGTTTCGAGGTTTCAGATAAACGCTTAGAAAATATCTATTCGACTCAAAATTGTACTGAGAATAAAATAATATGTTCATTGAAATGGATTAACACCAGAAATAAATTTTCTCTACATATTTTAAAAAGCCTCTTTCGTTATCAAAATAAATATTGGTTTTCTGGCAAAGAGACAGATCTAAAACCTTTGACCTTAAAACAATTCTTATTCTTATACCCACTAAAATATCTTGATCAAACTCGACTTTCAAGGTTAATTTCAAATTTATTGGTTATGAATCCTCAAAATTGGGTTATTAATCTTAAAAGTTTATTTATATCAAAGAAAAAATATCACTCATACCTTGTTAAAGAATTAGTTAGGGGTAACGAAGATGCCTTGAAAGATAAGGAGATTCAACGCCTATTAGCTCAAAAAGGAGTATATTTATCCCTTAGAACGATATGTAATTGCAGAAAATTGCTTAATATCCCTAACTATAAGGAAAGAACCACTTATTGTTATGAAAAGGATATAACTTTTAGTGATTACATGATGTTATTAAAAAAATATTTAAATAAAATTCCAACTGAAACTGGAACTTATGAATTAAGCATTTCATCAAAAATTAATTACCTGAACTACAAAAGTAATGTTCTATATATAGGTTCTTCCAAAAATCTGCGAAAGCGGATAACAAACTATTTTGGTAATAAATTAAAAAATAATCGTTTGAGTAAATTTATCAATAATTACGATGTATTCTTGCGTTTTTGTCTAAACCAAAATTACATCTTAGTAGAAAAAAAGCTCCTTAAGAATTTTAAGAACATTTATGGAGAGTTACCAAAGGCTAACAGTTTAGGAGGATAATTATGGAAAAGAATCCAGAAAAAACAGGAGAACTTATTTTGCAATTTGACTCAGCAAGAATATTTTTTGCAGAAGAAGAAGAAGAAGAAGAAGCCAGAACTGTTGTATCGCTTAAAGACATCACGGAGCGTAAGAAACTTGAGAGAGAACTCATCCAATCCAGCAAGTTAGCCGCCATTGGACAGTTGGCGGGAGGAATTGCCCATGAATTGAATAATCCCTTAGTAGGGGTCTTGAATTTCTCCCAACTTCTGCGGGAAAGGATGAAAAAGGACGATCCTAACTCAGAGTATGTGAAGATGATTGAGAGGGGAGCCTTGCAGTGCCAGAGGATTGTAAGGGGTCTTTTGACTTTCTCGCGTCAAGATAGAGAACCCTTCCAGCCCACAGATGTAAATAAGAGTATCCAAGAGGCCTTGCTTCTGGCGGAAACTCAAATAAAACTTCAGAAGATAAAGGTAGAGTGCCATTTCGACTCTAATTTACCAAAGATAATGGGAAGCGCCAATCAGCTGCAACAGATGGCTTTAAATATGATTATCAATGCCCGAGATGCCATGCCCCAAGGAGGGAGCCTGACAATTATCACCAGACTTCGCAGTCAGGGATTAAAGAGGGGCTCCGCCCCAGCCTCCGGCTCGGAAAGCCTCCAGGCTCGGAGAGAGGGGGCTCTGCCCCGGAGGGAACTCATCGAAGTGATATTTCAAGATACAGGAGCAGGAATGACAAGGGAAGAAATGATTAGGGTCTTTGATCCCTTCTTTACTACTAAGAAAGCAGGCCGAGGAACGGGTTTGGGTCTGGCTATTAGTTATGGAATTATAAAGAATCATGGAGGCGATATAAGGGTAGATAGTGAAAAAGGCAAAGGAACCACCTTTACCATTGTGCTTCCCGTGACAAAGAAATAAGCACACAGATGATCACAGATGGAAAGACGTTAATCGGTAACGGTAACGAAGCCCGTATCGGTTAATGGTTAGGGTAACGTAAAATGGAAGGAAAAAAGAGAATCACGAGCTTTAGAGATTTAGAGGTATACCAGAATACTTATAATGCTATGCTAATTGTGATGAAAGAAATTGTGCCTAAATTACCTGATAACGAAAAATACGATTTAAAGGACCAATCGAGTCGTGCATGTAAAGCAATACCAAGATTAATAGCAGAAGGCTATGCTAAACGTCATCAAAAAGCAGGCTTTCAAAAATATATCGATGACGCTATGGGTGAATGTAACGAGATGGTTGTTAGTTTAAGTCAGTGTAGAGATATTTATCCTACATATGTAAATGTAAAACGTTGCGATGAGTTAATTGATGTATATGATAAATCAGGAAGACAGCTTTATAAATTAGGTAACGCTTGGACAAATTTTAAAGACGATAGACGTAACCATAAGACGAAACGGGCATCGTAACCTTAACCGTAAGACGATATTAAAAAATCTGTGATCATCTGTGTATAAGGGGCTGAATGCATGGCTAAGGCGAAGATATTAGTGGTAGATGACGAGGCCTATACCAGGGTCTTTTTCTATGAATTGTTAAAAGAAAAAGGATATAAGGTTAGCATTGTAGAGGATGGAAGAAGAGCAATTGAGACTGCGAAAAAAGGATCCTTTGATCTCGTTTTTTTGGATGTAAGAATGCCGGACATTGATGGGGTAGAGACCTGCAAAGCAATTAAGAAGACCAGTCCTAAGACGATCGTCATTATGATGAGCGGCTACCCGGTTGAAGATGAGGTGAGAGAGGCGCTAAAATTGGGTGCCTCTGATTATGTTGCCAAGCCATTTAATCCAGATGAGATAATGGGTATTACCCAGGTGGCTGAATATCTCAATATCCATAGGATGACCCTTTATGACTTAGTCCGAACGAGAAAAATTCCGGCCTTCAAAGTGGGCGGCCAGTGGCGCTTCAGAAAGGAGTTATTGGAGAAGTGGATTACTACTGAGACTAAGAGGCGGGAGAAGCATTCTAATAAGAAATAAATCAAATCGTTCAATTTTACTTAATAGTTTATAAAAATACTTGACATAGTTAAAAATTTATGTTATTTATAAAAGAAGGGTCTCATCCTTACTTCATATAAGAGAGGAGTAATGGCAGATAAGATAATGACTGTTAAAGAGGTGGCTAAGTATTTAGATGTCCACCCTATGACCCTCTATAGGTTAGCCAGAGAAGGAAAGATCCCAGCCTTTAAGATCGGTGGTCAATGGAGGTTCCAGAAAAAGGCCTTAGACAGATGGGTAGCCCAAAGCATGAATAAAAATTATAATTCTGAGGAGAAATAATGGTTGAGTTAGCTAATATTTATAAGACAAAGAAAGAGAAAAAAGCTTTTCATCTCGTCTTTCTCGATGTCAGAATGCCGGGCATGAATGGGGTGGAGACCTGTAGGGCGATAAGGGAGATCGATCCCCGAATAATCATTATTATGATCAGCGCCTATGCGGTAGAGAAGGAGGTGGAGGAGGCTCAGAGGCTGGGTGCCCTGGACTTTCTCTCCAAGCCCTTTGATGTGAAGAGAATATTCAGTATCGTGGAGAGCGTGCGGAGTAGAAAGGGAGTGAGGAGACTGAGGATCTTAGTGGTGGATGATGAGACCTACACCAGGGTATTTATGAAGGAACTCTTGGAAGGAAAGGGGCATGAGGTTGTCACCGTAGAGGATGGATATAGAGCACTCGAAGTTCTAAAGGGGGCTGTGACAATAGAGAGAAGGAAAGAGGTGGAGAGAGAGGCCTTAGTTTTTCGGGAAGGAGTTGCCCGGCAAGTGAAGGAGAGGGAGGAAAGAGAGAAACTCTCCCAGGCCCTCTATGATAAGGCAATAGTGACCGTAAAGAAGGTATTAAGAGAGGCAGAGGAAGGGAATATAGAGAGCGGCCATGAGGTTAGCAAGATAGTGGAAGAGATGGTCACCCTTTTATCCTCAGGGGATAATACCCTGGTCGTCTTAGCGAATAAGAGGGCCACGGAAAAGAACTACCTCTATGCCCACTCAGTAAATGTCGCCATCCTCTCCATTAAGGTCAGTCTAGGATTGGACTATGAGAGGGATAAGTTAATCGATTTAGGGGTAGCGGCCCTCCTCCATGACGTGGGGATGGTGAAGGTCATGGAGATTGCTAAATTACCCAGGAGGTTGACTCCCAGGGAGTATGAGAAGATAAAGAAGCATCCCATATATGGGAAAGAGATCTTAGAAAAAGTGAGGGATATCTCAAAGTCAGCCATCCAGACCGCCTATCAGCAGCATGAGAGATTCAGGGGCCAGGGCTATCCAGAAGGAATAAGAGCCTATAAGATAAATGGGTATGCCCAGATCGTGGGCCTGGTGGATGTCTATGAGGCATTGACCCACCCTCGAGTCTATAGGAAGAGGTTCCCGCCCCATGAGGCCATGAGGATGATTGTTGACTCCTCAAGGGACCTCTTTTCCTTACACACAATAAAGGAATTGATGAGGGAACTGGGCACC
>JAUXAI010000050.1 GCA_030619985.1 bacterium
TGGGAATTGATGAATCAGATCTTCACCTGGGATGGGGTAGAGGAACTCTATCTTGGGGGAAGGATTAATATCCTTGAGCATCCGGAGTTTAAAGACTTAGCCAGGTCAAAGTCCATTTTCCAGGCCTTAGAGGAGAAGAGAGTATTGGCCGAGGTCTTGAGTAGAACTGCCCCCAGCGAGGGAGTAAGGGTCTTAATCGGAAAAGAGACCAGATGTAGAAAGATTAGAGACCTGAGTCTGGTAACCTCTACTTATAGAATAAATGGTAGACCGGTAGGGGTCCTGGGAATAATTGGCCCCAGAAGAATGGAATATTCAAAGGTCGTTTCTCTCGTCGATTTCATGGCCAAGATGGTAAGCAAGGTTCTAACAAATTTAAGTCATACCACTAAATCCCTCTCAGAAGAGAAGGCGGAAAGAGATGTCAGATAAGAGAAAGAAGAAGCCAAGAGGAAAATTGGCGCAGCTCAAGAGCGAATTGGATCAGATTCAGCACGAATTGGAGAAGGAACGCAGATTAGCCTCTGAATATAAAGAGCATCTCCAGAGGCTAGCGGCAGACTTCGAAAACTATAGAAAGAGAGTAAAAAAAGAAAGAGAAGACTTTGTCAAATTTTCAAAAGAGGATTTAGTTTACGAACTTCTACCCATCCTGGATAACTTCGAGATGGCCCTCCATCATGTAAAGAATACCACAGAGCCCAAAAAGATAATAGAAGGAATAGAATTGATAGAGAGGCAGTTCCACAATATCCTGAAGAAGGAGGGTTTACAAGTTATTGAGACCAAAGGAAAGAAGTTCGATCCCCATATCCATGAGGCAATAATGCATGAGGAGACCGATAAACATCCTGAAGGACTTATCATTGAGGAACTGCGCAAAGGATATACCCTGGGTGGTAAAGTAATCAGACCCGCTCAAGTGAAAGTTGCAAAGAAACGCGAATTAACGCGAACTGAAAAACAGAAAACGGAATAAACAGGACGCGAATCAACGCGAATAATTCGCGAGAATTCGCGTTAAGTCATTATTTAACATTCAGCAAAATAGATTCGCGAAAATTCGCGTCAAGGAGGAATAAAGAATGGCTAAGGTAATCGGAATTGATTTGGGAACAACAAACTCTGTAGTCTCTATTATGGAAGGAGGAAAGCCGACAGTCATCGCTTCTTCTGAGGGCCCAAGGACTGTTCCTTCTGTGGCCGCCTTTACTAAAACAGGGGAGAAGTTAGTTGGCCTTCCTGCCAAGAGGCAGGCCATCACTAATCCAGAGAATACCGTCTTTTCCATCAAGAGATTGATGGGTCGGCGCTTCCATGAGGAAGAGGTGGAGAGGGATAAGAAGATACTACCTTTTGAATTAGTAGAAGGACCCCATAACGATGTGAGAGTTAAAGTAAAAGACAAGGTCTATTCACCTCCGGAGATATCGGGTATGATTTTGGCCAAGATGAAAGCGGAGGCAGAGAGATATTTAGGAGAAAAGGTTACCCAGGCGGTGGTTACGGTCCCCGCCTATTTCCGGGATGATCAACGCCAGGCCACTAAGGATGCTGGTAGGATCGCTGGACTGGAGGTGTTAAGAATTGTTAATGAACCCACCGCCGCCTCTTTAGCCTACGGATTGGATAAAAAGGAAGAAGAGAAGATTGCCGTCTTCGATCTGGGCGGAGGAACCTTTGATATCTCCATTTTAGAGAATATGGGTGAAGGTGTCTTTCAGGTAAAATCTACCAATGGGAATACCCACTTAGGAGGAGACGATCTCGATCAGAAGGTAATCGATTGGCTCTGTGAGGAGTTCAAGAAAGAGCAGGGGATCGACTTGAAGCAAGACAGAATGGCTCTCCAGAGATTAAAGGAGGCCGCGGAGAAGGCAAAGTGTGAATTGTCCACTACCCTGGAAACAGAGATCAACCTTCCCTTTATCACTGCAGACCAGACCGGGCCCAAGCATCTGGTTAAGAAACTGACCAGAGCCAAGTTGGAGCAACTGATTTCAGATATCGTTGAGAAGACCATCGGGCCCTGCGAACAGGCCCTGGCAGATGCCAAACTATCCCCCTCTGATATTGACGAGGTAATTTTGGTTGGTGGTCAGACCAGGATGCCTTTGGTAATAGAGACGGTGAAGAAGATATTTGGTAGGGAACCCCATAAGGGAGTTAATCCAGACGAGGTAGTGGCTGAGGGAGCAGCTATCCAGGCCGGGGTATTGACTGGTGAGGTTAAGGATGTTTTGCTTTTAGATGTTACTCCCCTTACCCTGGGCATTGAAATCCTGGGAGGAATCAGAACTCCCCTTATCTCCAGGAATACCACCATCCCCACCAAGAAATCCCAGATCTTCTCTACCGCAGCAGATAATCAGCCAGCGGTAACCATCAATGTCCTTCAGGGAGAGAGGCAGATGGCCACAGATAATAAGTCCTTAGGAAAGTTCGATCTGGTCGGCATTCCTCGGGCACCGAGAGGGATTCCCCAGATCGAGGTTACCTTTGACATCGATGCCAATGGTATCGTCCATGTCTCTGCCAAAGACTTAGGAACGGGAAAGGAGCAGTCCATAAAAATCACCTCTCAGAAGATGACGGAAGAAGAGATTGAGAAAGCGGTCAAGGAAGCCGAGTCAAAAGAGGCTGAAGATAAGAAGAGGAAGGAAGAGGCAGAGGTAAGGAATCAGGCAGACACCTTAGTCTACGCTACAGAGAAGTCTCTAAAGGACTATGGGGATAAGGTGAGTGCTCCTGAGAAGAAGAAGATTGAGGATGCTTTGAATAACCTTAAAGAGGCCCTGAAAGGAAAGGATATAGAAAAGATTAAGAAGGCCTCTGAAGAGTTGGGCAAGGCCTCTCATAAATTGGCAGAGGAGGTCTACCGGGAAGCTCAGAAGAAGGCCACCGAACAAGCAAAGAAGGCCAAAGAAGAGAAACCTAAGGAAGAAAAGAAACCACCGCCTGAAGGCGGGGTGCCGCCAAAGGCGGCAAGAGAAGACATAGTAGAAGCAGAATACAAAGAGGAAGAGGAGAAGAAAGAAGAGAAATGATGACAGTGATGTTAAAAAATGATAGCAGTGATGGTTTTATTACCGTAATCAGATTTTTATCACTGTAATCACTCTGAGCGAAGCGAAGAGATGACTATTAAGCGTGATTATTATGAGATACTGGGCATAGATCGGAATGCCTCCTCAGATGAGATAAAGAAGGCCTATAGAACCCTGGCTCTTCAGAACCATCCAGACAAGGTGCCCCCAGATGAGAAGAAGGAGGCAGAGGAGAGATTTAAGGAGATATCCGAGGCCTATGCTGTTCTCTCTGATCCAGAGAAGAGGCCCACCTATGATCAGTTTGGCCATGCGGGCATCGATGGACAATATACCTACCAGGATATCTTTCGGGGTGCCGACTTTGGAAGTATATTTGGGGGAAGAGGCTTTGAGGATATCCTGAGGGGCTTTGGCCTTGGAGGGACATTTGCTGATATCTTCTCTGAGTTCTTCGGTACCCGGGTAGAGAGAAGGGCTCGTCGGGGAGCAGACTTAGAATACCCCCTGGATATCACCTTAGAAGAGGCAGCAAGGGGATGTGAGAAGAAGATAAATATCTATCATACCGTCACCTGCCCCACTTGTAAGGGGAGCGGAGCAAAGCCGGGAACGGGAAAGAGGACCTGCCCCCAGTGCCAGGGAACGGGGCAGATAAGGTATACTCAGGCCTTCTTTACCTTCTCTCAGACCTGCCCCCAGTGTCGAGGAACGGGTGAGGTAATTGAGGCAGCCTGTGGCCAGTGTCATGGAAGAGGAAAGATCAAGAAGGCCTCCAAGATATCTTTAAAGGTTCCTTCCGGTGTGGATACCGGAACCTCGATCAGGGTAAGGGGCAGAGGGGAGGCGGGAGAACTCGGTGGTCCATCTGGTGATCTCTATGTCACCATTCGTCTAAAACCCCATAAGATATTTGAACAAGAGGGAAGCGACCTCTACTGTGAAGTACCCCTCAGTTTCGCCACTGCTGCCCTGGGAGGGGAGATTAAGGTGCCTACCCTTGAGGGAAAGGTTACCATGAAGATTCCTTCCGGGACCCAGACAGATAAAGTCTTCAGACTGAAGGGAAAAGGGGTCCCTTCTCTCCACGGCCATAGTAAGGGAGATGAGTACGTAAAGGTCATTATCCAAGTACCTACTCGATTGAACGAGAAACAAAGAGAAATCTTAAAAGAGTTTGCTCAGGCAGGCGGCGAGAAGCTCTCTGTCTCCAAAAAGAGCATCCTTGATAAGATAAAAGATACCTTTAAATGAGACGCTTTTTTGTTGAAGAGGGAAATATTAAAGAAAATAAAGTCATCATAAAAGGGGATGAGGCAAGACATATCGCCCAGGTCTTAAGACTCGGAGAGAAAGACAGAATAAAAGTCTTCACCAGGAAAGGAAGAGAATACTTAATCGAAATTAGAGAAGCGAGCAAAAAAGAAGTAATCGGAAAAATTCTAAAAGGAACAAAACTAAAGACTGAACCGAGGGTTTCTATAACCTTGGTCCAAGGATTGCCTAAGAAAGACAAGATGGATTTCATCGTCCAGAAGGCCACGGAACTGGGAGTAAAGAAAGTAATTCCAGTCATTACCCAGAGAACGATTGTAAAACTCGATAGAGAGAAAGCGAAAGCGCGCCAGGTTCGCTGGCAGAGGATCGCTTTAGAGGCCACAAAGCAATCCGGCAGAGCGATCATCCCAGAAGTCGATGGAGTAACCACTTTTGTTCAATCACTCAACAATATAAGTGAAGAAAATTTGAATCTCATCCCCTGGGAAGAAGAAGAAACTACTTCTCTGAAAAAGGTTTTAAAACGTCATACATCACACATCTCACATCCCACATCCCAGATCACTGTCTTCATTGGACCAGAAGGTGGATTCACCCTTGAAGAAGTAAGGGCAGCAAAGGAGAGAGGGGCGATTCCGGTAAGCCTTGGACCAAGACTCTTGCGCACCGAAACTGCGGGTCTGGCCACTTTAGCCATGATTCTGTATGAACTGGGTGACCTGGGATAAAGTTTACGGTTAACGGTGTACGGTTTACGGTAAACGATGAAAGAACAGAGAAGTGTTGCCTTTCATACCCTGGGTTGTAAGGTAAATCAATACGATACCCAGGCCATGATAGAGGCCCTGGCAAAGGATTATAAAATAGTATCTAGCGAAGAGAAGGCAGATATCTACATTATTAACACCTGTACGGTTACCAGTCGAGCCGATCAGAAGTCCCGTCAATATATAAGAGGCATTATCAGAAAGAATTCAGAGGCCTTTGTTGCTGTTACTGGTTGTTATGCTCAAAGGCTACCCGAAGAGATCGCCCGAATTCAAGGGGTAGACTTAATCTTAGGGAATGAAGAGAAGAATGGAATTGCCTCCGTTCTTGATCAAGCGGGAAAGAACTCCAGGCCCGAAGTCTTTGTGGAGAATATTGACTCTCGCTCAAGATATGATACCCTGAAAGTAACCAGACACCAGTCTCATTCCCGGGCCTTCGTCAAGATACAAGATGGCTGCCAAAACTATTGTTCCTACTGTATCATCCCTTATGTTCGGGGAAAGCAGAGGAGCCGACCCTTAAAAGATACCTTGGAGGAGATTGAGGGGCTGGTAAGAAACGGCTTCAGGGAGGTCGTCTTAACCGGCATTCGTTTGGGCTCCTGGGGTCAAGACCTAAATGGCAGAGTCACTCTTGCTACACTCTTAGAAAAGGTTTCTGAAATAGAAGACTTAAAGCGTGTTAGATTAAGTTCTATAGAACCCAGGGACTTGAGTGAGGAATTGATAGACAGAATTGCCCAGCTTCCCAAGGTCTGCCGCCATCTCCACATTCCCTTGCAGAGTGGAGATGGTAAGGTCCTAAAAGCAATGAATCGACCTTATGATACTTTCTATTACCAGGATTTGATAGAGAGAATCAGGGAGAAAATTAAGGGGGCGGCGATTACCACTGATGTTATGGCCGGCTTCCCCGGGGAAGGAAAAGGGGAGTTTGAAAATACCTATAATTTTGCTTACCAGATGAAGTTTTCTAAGATGCATATCTTTAGATACTCTCCTCGTCCCGGAACCCCCGCCACCCAACTTAAAGGAAAGGTGAGAGAGCAAGAGATTAAGAAAAGGAGTAGAAGATTATTAGAATTATCTTCAAAGATGCAAGAAGGGTTCAACCGGTCATTTTTAGGCGAGACCTTAGAAGTTCTTGTGGAGAGAAGAAAAGAGAGCGATTGTTTAACTGGTCTTACAGATAACTATATAAGGGCAGTCTTTGATGGCCCAGAAAACTTGGTAAATAAGATAGTAAAAGTAAAAATTACCCAGATCGAGAAAGGATATGTCATAGGAAAGCTGATGTGAAAGAATGCCTTTTCTGTAAGATTATAAAGAAGGAGATCCCAAGTGAAATAGTCTATGAGGATGATAGACTGATTGCCATAAAGGACATCAGCCCTCAGGCGCCGGTCCATCTTTTAATCATTCCCAAAAAGCATGTCTCAACCCTCTTAGATTTGAGTGAGGAGGACAAGGAACTAATAGGCCACGTCTATTTAGTGGCCAATAAATTAGCTAAGGAAAAATCCACTGCCCAGTGCGGCTTTAGAATTGTAGCCAACTGTGGTCCGGATTCTGGCCAGGAGGTCTTCCACATCCACTTCCATCTCTTGGGAGGAAGGAAACTCGGCTGGCCCCCTGGTTAATTCAGTTGATAAGTTAATAAATTAACTAGTTGATAAGTCAAAAGTTGCTCGGTTACGGTTAGGGTTAAGATGCCCGTTTCGGCTACGTTATTCGGTTACGTAACCGTAACCCCTAAACGATACGGGCTTCGTTACCGTAACCCTTCGACGTACGACGTAAGAGGGAGGTGTTTATGAATGGCGAAGATAGAAGTGAGAGAGCATGAGTCCATTGAAGAGGCCCTGAGGAGATTTAAAAGGGCACTCCAGAAATCGGGCATCCTCTCTGAGGCAAAGAAGAGAAGGAATTATGAGAAGCCCTCTGAAAAGAGAAGGAGAAAGAAGATTGAGGCCGAAAAGCGCCGCAGGAAGAGACTCGCCCGAGCAAGGAGGGACAGAAGGGAAAGAGGAAGAGGAAGGAGAGGAGGAGGGGGAGGGAGAAGATGAAATTAAAGGAGAAGTTGAACGAGGATATGAGGAAGGCCTTAAGAGAAAAGGATACTCTGAGGCTCTCCACCATCCGCCTTCTCTTGGCAGCAATTAAAAACTTGGAGATCGCTAAGGGAAAGGATAAGGAGCTGAAAGAGTCTGATCTCATAGGGGCTTTGAGCTCTGAAGCCAAGAAGAGGAAAGAGTCAATTGAGGAATATAAAAAAGGTAAGCGAGAAGACTTGGTGGAGAAGGAGACGAAGGAACTTGAGATCATTAAAGAATATCTGCCCAAAGAACTTTCTCCAGAAGAACTAGGAAGAATAATAGAGGAGACGATTGAAGAAATAGACGCAAAGGACCTTAAGGATATGGGGAAGGTAATGGGCGCTGTCATGGAAAAGATTAAGGGAAGGGCAGATGGTAAGGTAGTCAATCAGATGGTGAGAGAAAGACTCACAAAACGCGAATCTACGCGAATAACAGAAGCAGATGAACCTAAATAACCAACGCGAATCTACGCGAATTGTAAACTGTTCACTGTTCACTGTTCACTCCCGACTGAGCAAAGCGAAGGAGGGGAGATGAGCTGGTTGGATGGAGTAATCGTTATCGCTTTAGCCTATGGCCTGATCAGAGGCTTATTCAAGGGATTCTTTAGAGAGGTCTTTCAGCTCTTAGGTATCATATTAGCCATCATCATCGCCTTTCATCACTTCCAGACCCTAGGGAATTACTTAGTAAGCCTCTTCAATTGGCCAGTCATGGTAGCCAATGGCGTTGGGTTCCTTTTAATCTCTTTTATTGTTGCCGGAGTCTGCTATCTCTTGGGCCTCTTCTTACGCCGGGCAACCAGGTTCCTGGCCATAAGGTGGCTGGACATGATTGGAGGAGGAGGATTCGGAGTCTTGAAACTGGCTCTCATCATAAGCCTCCTTCTGAATGCCTCCCTCCTCCTTTCTTCACCCCTCCCCAGCATGAAAGAAAGATTGAAAGACGAATTCAATAAGACCCTTCTGGTAGAACCCATAAGGGGCCTGGCCCCAGCCTTTTACAATTTAGTAGTCAAGGTAATTCCTTTTGGGAAGAAATTCGAATATCAAAAGTTCTTTCCCAAAGTTCCGGCCCTTCCCAAGAAAAACCAGGAAGCCATGGTGCGCAATAAAATCAAGGAGATGTTGAAAGAAAAACTGGATCGAGAGACGATGGAGACCCTGGTAAAAAAGGAATTAGCAAGGAAAAGGTGGGGGAGATCAAAGAAGCCTTGAAGAAATCGATTGATGAGATTGAGATGGGAGAACTTAAAAAGAGATTGAAGGCGGAGATAGAAAAGATTGAGATAGATCAAATCTTAAAGGAATTGGTCAAAGAGGGAGATAAATCTTAACGAATCCCGTTAGACCTAAATAAATCACAGGTGTAACAGGAAAAAATGATTTTTATAAAAAATAGGATATTTGCAGGATAAAAATTGAGAAAGGAGGTCTAACGGGATGAAACTGGAGAGAATCTATAGATTGGCAGTGGAAAAGGGAATGGCAAATGATCCCAGGGGAAAGAGAGAGGTAGAAAAAGTCCTAAAGAGGCGAAGGAAAGAATATGATAAGTTACCAAAGGAAGAAAAGAGGGACTTCGATTTAGAGAAACTCAACCATCCCTATAGCGATACCAGGATACTCTATGGGGATCCAGATAAAGAAATCAAGACCTTC
>JAUXAI010000075.1 GCA_030619985.1 bacterium
CAACGTCATTCATGATGGGAAATTATCTCCCGATCCTTCCTTCTATCAATTTGATTGGGATGGGATTGTCTGTTTTGATGAACGATATGCTGACTTTCTAAAGAAGGCCTATCCCGAGGATAAGATATTTATGATTCCCTATCCCTGTTATCCCTGGAAGCCAGGGAATAAGGAAGAGAGCCGAAAAAAACTTAACCTCCCTAAAGATGAAAAGATAATCTTCCTCTTTGGCCTGGCCTCCGTATTAGGAGCCGATGCTTTTCCTGCCTTGAAATCATTGGAGAAAAAGTACCCCCTTAAAATTCTGGTGGTGACCACCTATCCTCCTTCCCTGGAAAAATGGAGAAGGATTGCTCAGGAAAACCCATTTGTGGAGTTGAGAGAGAAGATTCTGGATATGGGCGAACTCTACACCTATCTTTATGCTTCTGATCTCTTTCTTTATAACAAACCCTCCTTGCCTACGGTTGCCGTATCCTCTACTGCCTATCAGGTTCTCGGCTCCGGTTGTCCCATGGTAGCCCTGCATTCGAACTTCGTTGAGGAATTCGGCAAAGCAATTATGACCTATGAGGATGAGAAGGGGATGGTAGCTAATATCAAGAGCGTCTTTGAAGAGGATGAGAGATATAGAGAGCTTCTAACAGAACAGAAGAAGTATGTAGAAGAGAATTCAGGAATAAGGATAGCAAAAAGATTCCTAGAACTCTTTAAGAAACTTTCTTCTAAAAGTTAACAAGGAAACAAGTTAACAAGAAAATACGAGAATACGAAAATAAGAGAATAAGAAAATACGAAAATAAAGGAACTTATTAACGTATCAACGTATTTACTTATCTCCGCCGAAGGCGGATCCGCCTCTGGCGGAAACTTATCAACTGATTTGTAGGGGGTAAAAGATGTTAAAAAGATATGAAGGGAATCCCATCTTAAAACCTATTAAGGAACATGACTGGGAAGCGCGGTGTGTCTTTAACGCTGCCGTTTACTACCAGGAGGGAGTGCATATTGTCTATCGAGGTCTGGGCTTTGATCAAATCTCAAAACTGGGATACGCTTTCAGCAAGGATGGCTATAAGATTGATAAGAGAATCGCCCACCCTATATACGAACCAGCCGCTGGGATTGAAAAAAGAGGAACTGAAGACCCCCGATTGACAAGACTCGGGAATAACCTCTACATGACCTATGCGGGGTTTAATGGGAAGAAAGCTCATGTCTGCATGGCATCCATAAAGGTGGATGATTTCTTAAAGAATGATTGGAAGTGGGAGAGGTACGGATGCATCCTTCCCGAGTTACCTGTTCCCAACACGGACGATAAGAATGCCTGCTTATTTCCGGAAAAGATAAAGGGACGATATGTTCTTATGCATCGTATTCCTCCCGATATCTGGATCTCTTATTCCGATGACTTACTTAATTGGCAAGACCATAAGATAATCGCCCGTCCCAGAGAGGGCTTATGGGATGAGGGGAAGATTGGAGCTGGCGGTCCGCCCATCAAGACAAAAAAAGGCTGGTTGTGTATATATCATGGGGTGGCCTGGAAGGATGAAAAGAAGAAGTGGTTTGGGACCTATCGATTAGGGGTAATGCTCTTAGACTTAGAGAATCCGGAGAGGGTGATCTTCAGGAGTAAATACCCCATACTGGAACCGGAGCAGGAATATGAAGAGCAGGGTTATGTGGCGAATATAGTTTTTACCTGCGGAACGGTTCTGATCGGCGACGAACTATTCTGTTACTATGGTGGGGCGGATACTGTTATCTGCCTTGCTACAGCAAAATTAAATGATCTACTATCACTAAAAAAGTAGGAAAGTAGGAAAGTAAAAGAGTAGGAGAGTAATAAGATACAAGATACAATAACCAAACAATATCCAAATTCGAAATTCAAATAACCAAACTACATAAATATCGTCAATCGTCCATCGGTTACGCAACCGTAACCGTTTGCTGACAACCGGAATTATCTGTGATCTGTGCTAATCTGTAATAAATCTGTGTTGATCTGTGTCTATGAAAGGAGGTTAAAGAGATGCTAAAAAGATATGAAGGGAATCCCATCCTAGAACCCATCCCGGAACATGAATGGGAAGAGCAGTTAGTCTATAATACTGGGGCCATCTATCTGGGGGGCAAGGTTCATCTTTTATATCGGGGAAGGGATAAGAAGCATGTATCCAGCCTTGGCTATGCCTCTTCCAGGGATGGTTTCCATATTAATGAAAGACTTCCCGAGCCGGTCTTTGGTCCCCAAAGTGAGATAGATTGTTTGGGATGCGAGGACCCCAGGATAACCAGGATCGGGGATACTTTACATATTCCCTATGCCGCCTTTGGCAGGCTTCCAGATTTTGGGGAAAACAATATAATAAAATTTGAACGTAAGGCTACTGTTATCCAAATTGGCCTGACTTCAATCTCGGTTGATGATTTTTTAAATCATAGATGGAAATTTACAGAGCGCCATTACCCCATACCTAGGGTGTTTAATAAGGACTGTGTCATACTGCCGGAGAAGTATAAGGACAAGTATGTTATCTACCACCGCATTTCACCCCACATCTGGGTTTGTTTTTCGGATGATTTAGTTCACTGGTATGACCACAATATCATGATGATACCCGAAGGGGGATGGGAGGCTTTTAAAATTGGTGCCGGCGCACAACCCATCAAGACAGAAAAAGGGTGGCTTTTCATCTACCATGGAGTTTCAAATTCCCAGCATTATAGCATAGGCTTCGCCTTCCTGGATTTAGAGGACCCGACAAAGGTCATCTATCGCCATACTGGGCCCATTCTGGAGGCAAAGGAGAAGTGGGAATTAGAGGGGATGGTCCCCAATGTGGTCTTTACCTGTGGGGCGGTCCTCAAGGATGGAGAAGTATTCGTCTATTACGGAGGAGGAGATACCGCCATCGGGGTAGCCACTGCCCCTCTTACTAAATTCTTCGAATTAGCTGGACTTTAAGAATTTTTTAAAAATTTACCCTTATCTCTTGACTTTTCATTAAAAAGGGCTATAATATAAACACGAATTGGCACGGATAACAAAATGGATTAGCACGGATGAATCCGTGACTATCCGTAAAGAATCAGTGATTATCCGTGTATAGAAGGAGGTGTTATATGGCTATTAAACCATTAGGAGATAGGGTCCTGGTAAAACCCCTAGAACCAAAGGAAGTGAAAAAAGGAGGGATTATCATTCCCGATACTGCAAAGGAGAAGCCCCAGGAGGGAAAGGTGGTTGAGGTAGGAAAGGGAAGGATGCTTGAGAATGGGAAGATGATTCCTTTAGAGGTGAAGAAGGGGGATAAGATTCTTTACAGTAAGTACGGCGGCACGGAAATAAAGTTAGAGGGTGAGGAATACCTTATCTTAAAAGAAGAAGACATCTTAGCAATCATAAAATAAACACAGATTGGCACGGATAACAATACGGATTAGCACGGATTTAATCAGTGCCCATCCGTAAAGAATCTGTGATTATCCGTGTATGAAAAGGAGGAAGTAAAAATGGCGAAGCAGATGAGTTTTAGTGAAGAAGCGAGACGTTCTCTATTGCAGGGAATAGATACCTTGTCAGAGGCGGTAAGGATAACCCTGGGACCCAAGGGGAGAAATGTTGTTCTGGATAAGAAGTTCGGTGCTCCTACCATAACCAAGGACGGAGTTACCGTAGCCAAGGAGATTGAACTTGAGGAGCCCTATGAGAATATGGGGGCCCAGATGGTAAAAGAGGTGGCAGAGAAGACAAGTGAGGTAGCAGGTGACGGAACAACCACCGCTACTATCCTGGCCCAGGCAATATTCAAAGAAGGCCTGAAGAATGTTACCGCTGGTGCCGACTCCATGGCCTTGAGAAGAGGGGTGGAGAAAGCAGTGAAAAGAGTGGTCGAGGAATTGAAGAAGATCAGCAAGCCCATCAAGGAGAAGACCAGGATCGCTCAGGTAGCAGCCATCGCTGCCAATAACGATGCTACTATTGGGGAACTCATTGCTGAGGCTATGGAGAAGGTGGGCAAAGACGGAGTGATCACTGTTGAAGAAGGAAAGGGAGCAGCCACAGAACTGAAGGTGGTGGAAGGGATGCAGTTCGATAGAGGATATCTCTCCCCCTATTTCATTACCAATGCGGAAAAAATGGAGGCCGTTTTGGAAGAACCCTACATTTTAATCTATGAGAAGAAGATCTCAACGATAAAGGATATGCTTCCTCTCCTGGAGAAGATTGCGGGATTGGGAAAACCCTTCTTAGTCATTGCCGAAGAGGTAGAAGGGGAGGCCTTGGCTACCCTAGTAGTGAATAAGCTAAGGGGAACCTTCAGTTGCGCTGCGGTGAAGGCCCCGGGATTCGGGGATAGAAAAAAGGCCATGCTTGAGGATATCGCTACCCTAACGGGAGGAAAGGCCATTACTGAGGATTTAGGGATAACCTTGGAGAATGTCAAGGTGGAGGATCTGGGAAAGGCGAAGAGGATAACCATCGATAAGGAGAATACCACCATCATTCAGGGAGCAGGAGATAAAGAGGCCATCAAGGGCCGGGTAGCCCAGATTAAGAGAGAGATCGAGACCAGTGACTCTGACTACGATAAGGAGAAACTCCAGGAAAGATTGGCCAAGATTGCTGGGGGAGTCGCGGTAATCAATATCGGGGCCTCCACCGAGGTGGAGATGAAGGAGAGGAAGGCATTGGTTGAAGACGCCTTACATGCCACTCGGGCAGCAGTTGAGGAAGGAATCGTTCCTGGAGGAGGAGTGGCGCTCCTGAGGTGCATACCTTCTCTCGATGAACTCAAATTAGAAGGTGATGAACAGATAGGAGTAAACATTATCAAGAAAGCCTTGGAGGAACCCATTCGCCAGATTGTAAATAATGCTGGATTGGAGGGTTCCATTGTTATCCAGAAGGTGAGGGAAGAGAAGACGAATGTGGGGTACGATGTGGTTGCTGAG
>JAUXAI010000030.1 GCA_030619985.1 bacterium
AGTGATTCGTAGGAATAAGAGAGGAAGGCTCAACATCATAAATGAGGCCAATATCGATGACTATCTCTATGGCGTCTTGCCCCATGAAATTTCTCCTGCCTGGCCTCTGGAGGCCCTGAAGGCTCAGGCAATCGCCTCCCGCACATTGGCCCTCTATCGCAAGAGAAGGGCTCGGGCGAAGGATTACGACCTGGATGCCACCATCTTCACTCAGGTCTATGGGGGAGTGGAAGATGAAGACCAGAGAACGAATCAGGCAGTTAATGAAACGAGAGGAGAGGTCTTGACCCACAAAGGAAAGATTATTAATAGTGTTTTTCATGCTACCTGTGGTGGCCATACAGAGGATGCCGCAAATGTCTGGCCGGGATCAGAAGAGCCCTATCTTAAGAACATCTCTTGCACTTTCTGTAAGGATTCTCCTTACTATCAGTGGGAGAAGAGGATTAAGGAAAGGGACCTGAGAAATATATTGAAAGAGAAGGGTCTCGATCTAAGCAGGATTAAAGAGATAGAAACAACAGAAGCAAGCCCTTCAGGCCGAACAATTAGAATAGCTATTAAACAACGCAGGAAAACCCAGTTCCTGAGGGCAAATAACTTCCGTCTTTTTCTGGGTCCAGACCTCCTGAGAAGCACCCTTTTTACCGTAAGCAAGGAAAAAAATGAATTTATCTTTAAAGGTCATGGCTGGGGGCATGGGGTGGGGATGTGTCAGTGGGGAGCAAAAGGAATGGCAGAGAAGGGCAAGCACTATAAAGAGATTTTGAAACACTATTACACTGGAGTGGAAATAGAAAAATATGAATCCCGTTAGACAGATTTGTTCTGTAACCATTGATTGCGGAGTTAACAACAGATTTTGGTTTTATATATATGTTTTGAGAAGAAAAGGTGGAAGTCTAACGGGATGAATCTACCGAATAAAATAACCATCTTGCGATTGATATCTATTCCTTTTTTCCTTTATTGTTTGAAAGTTGGTCAGGCCAAAGTAGCTTTCTTTATATTCCTGGTGGCTATTCTGAGCGATGCCTTAGACGGCTATCTGGCCAGAACCAGAGGGCAGAAGACGAAACTGGGTAGTATTTTGGATCCCGCAGCGGATAAAGCGTTAGTCCTTTCCTCCTTTATTATGCTAACTTTTTTCTATCACAGGATTCCTTTTTGGTTAACCGGGGTTGTGATTGGCAGGGATATAATTCTTCTTGTCGGTTTCGGCATCCTCCGTCTTTCCTTGGGGTCCGTAGAAATCATACCTTCTGCCTGGGGAAAGATGACCACTCTTCTGCAATTCAGCGTGGTAGTGATAGCCTTAATCTCAGAGGCCTTTCGGCCCTACTCTCAGATCATTCTTGGTCTGGCTTATCCTACAGTAGCCTTTACTGCTATCTCCGGGGCCCACTACCTCGTTCGCGGTAGTCTCCGCCTATTAAGGAAGAAGTAGATGCTTTTCTTGGCCATAATATTGAGTTATCTCTTAGGTTCTATTCCTACGAGTTACATTATGGGAAGGCTCTGGAAGGGGATCGATCTGAGAGAGCATGGCTCGGGAAATGTGGGGGCCACCAATACCTTTCGCGTTCTGGGCCCGGCCCCAGGGATAATCGTCCTCCTTGCCGATGTCTTAAAAGGATTGGTCGCCATCCTTTTTATAAGTCGCTTAGCAATTAGTGGGCCACTCTCTTACGAATGGATAAAAGTCCTTTGTGGAATGGCTGCTATCTGCGGCCATAATTGGACAATATTCTTGAAATTTAAAGGGGGAAGAGGAGTGGCCACTAGCATCGGAGTCTTCTTCGGCCTAGTTTGGCAGGCAATAGGGATAGCTTTTCTTATTGGAATCATTATTATTTTTTTCACCCGCTATGTTTCTTTAGGATCGATTTTAGGAGCCCTTGCCTTTCCCTTCTTAGTAGCCTTTTTGCCCTTTGAGTGGCCCTTACCTTATTTCTGGCTCGCCTTCTTGGCAGCTCTTTTAGTTGTTATCAAACATATTCCAAATATCAAAAGGCTTATTAAGGGTAAAGAGAATAGAATTTCCTTTAGGAGAAAAAGAAAATGAGTTTGTTTTGCGTTTTTCAATTTAATTTTGCCTGTCCGGTAGCCAGACGGGCGTTTCGGCGGTTGCAGTGAAAAAGATTGCAGTTCTTGGGGCGGGAAGCTGGGGAACTACCTTAGCCATACTATTGGCCAAGAAGGGCCATGAAGTCAGCCTCTGGGAGTATCTTAAGGAACAGGCAGAGAGGCTCAGTAGGGAGAGGGAGAATCGCCAGTTCCTTCCTGGAGTTCCTATTCCCAGAGAGATCTTCATCTCACCAAACTTGGAAGAGACAGTCAAAGAGAAGGAGTTTATATTAATCGTCGTTCCCTCCCAGGTCTTGAGAGAAGTGGTGGAGAAATTAGTGAAAGTAAAGATTTCACTCAAGACCATTCTCATCAGTGCCACAAAGGGTCTTGAGGTAGGAACAAACTTGAGGATGTCCCAGATAATCAAATCCTACTTTTCAAAGAATGAGATAGTCGTCGTTTCCGGACCTTCTCATGCAGAGGAGGTCTCAAGGGAAATCCCGACCACCATCGTGGCCTCTGCTTCCAGCGCAAAACTAGCCCAGGAGATACAGGAGATATTCACCACTCCCTACTTCAGGGTCTATACCAACCCAGATACCATTGGAGTAGAACTGGGAGGAGCCTTGAAGAATATCATCGCCATCGCCAGTGGAATATGTGACGGTCTGGGATTAGGGGACAATAGTAAGGCGGCTTTGATGACTCGGGGAATAGTAGAAATTGCCCGGCTGGGAGTAGCCATGGGAGCCAAGCAGGAGACCTTTGCTGGACTCTCCGGGATGGGAGATCTCATCACCACCTGTATCAGCAAATATAGTAGAAACCGGGGTCTGGGAGAAAGAATTGCTAAAGGAAAGAAGTTGGAAGAGGCCCAGAGAGAGATCGGCATGGTTACTGAGGGGGTGCCTACCACAAAAAGTGCTTATGAATTAGCCAAGAAGTATAAAGTGGAAATACCCATTACTGAGGAGCTCTATAATATTCTCTTTAAAGGAAAAGATCCCAGGGACGCAGAGTTTGAACTCATGACCAGAAAGACAAAGAGGGAAGACCGGTGATTAAGAAGGATCTAGTTAATAAGATAGCATCCCTTGGCCTCTCTAAGAAAAAGGCAAAGGAGGCCATGGAGACCATAATTGAGGGAATAGGTGAGAGCCTGGCCAGGGGAGAGAAGGTCCAGATTCAGGGGTTGGGCAGTTTTGACATTAGGGTTACCAAGGAAAGAAGGGGGCGCAACCCCAAAACTGGGGAGCCCTTAAAGATTCCTTCTCGAAAGGTCCCTGTATTCCGTCCTGCTCCACCCTTGAAAGAGAGAGTAAAGTGAGAGTTCGTATTCCCAATAAACTCTTCTTCTCTATTACCGAGGTAAGTAAGATTACTAAGGTTCCCTCTCATGTCTTGAGATACTGGGAGAAGGAGTTCAAGCAATTTTTAAAACCTACAAAGTCCGAGATGAAAAGGAGGAGATATCAGAAAAAGGATATAAAGACTATCCTCGGAATAAAGGAGTTGCTCTATAAGGAAAAATATTCTATTGCCGGGGCAAAGAAGAGGCTGAAACAGGAAACGGTCTTGCCCGATCTGATAAAGGAATGCAAAAGAGAACTACGCAAAATCCTAAGAGTCTTAAGCAAGTAAATCACAAATTACAATATACAAATTACAGACAATATACAATTACCGAAATTACAATAACCGAAACAAAAATTCATAGCGGGTTTTTGTTTGGAATTTTGGTCATTTGGATTTGTGATTTGTTTGTGATTTGGAATTTGGGATTTTGAGTTTACGTCGAAGGCGTTTATCGGGGCGTAGCGCAGTTGGTTTAGCGCACCTGAATGGGGTTCAGGAGGTCGCTGGTTCGAATCCAGTCGCCCCGACCAGTAATCAAATACAAGGGTGGCACGGGTAGCAAGGGGAACAAGGGTTTTAAACCCCTGTTACCCCTGTAGCCCCTGTGACCCCTGAGAATTTGTATCCCGGAGGGAAAGATGAACCCCGCACCTTCTATTGTATCTTTTGAAAATAAAGGAACGAGAAGCTCTCCATTCGTCTTACTGAGTAGAATACAAAATCTTATTAAGGAAGGTGCGGGGTGAAGAAAGAGGATTATCAAAGGGGAAGGAAGATGATTAGAGAAAATATGGAGAGATTGGTAGATAGATATTTAGAGGAGATTATTCGCTATAAAGAAGAGCTGGCAGGGGTCGATCTCTCTAAGATAGAGAAGTCTAAGGAAGCAGCGGAAAAGACGGAGATGCGCAATGCCAAACTCCTGGCCCTCTTAGAAATCCAGGAGATTACTAATCAGATGATTAAGGAATTAAATGCCCTTAAAATTAGTGAACCCCGCTCTCCGATTTCATCGGAGAACGAAGGTGAAGAATAAAGAGTCAGGAAACAAGACTTCAATTACTATATTCGCCCACAGAAGTGGGCTTTTTTGAGGTATCGGAATTTGTTGAAATTCCGATACCGAGGATTAGGGGGTCTGGGGGAAAGAATCTGCTTTCCCCCAGGGGGTGACAGGGAGGCAAAGCATGACTTTGCCGACCACCAAAGGGACAAAGCCCCTATGGAAGTATCCCCGGAGGGGATATCTTGAGGGATAGGTCAGGATGAACAAAGAGCTAAAACTACCCCTGCTATTGAAGACCATGTACGGAGCGGGATCCGGAGGGTTCGCCTTAGTAATCTTAGCCATAGGAACATGGACCGTCTACTACTACGCTCCTCCTTCGGGGCGAGGGTTGATGACCTATGCCCCCATGGCCCTATTAGGGACCGCCATGATGATTGGGAGGGTTGTGGATGCCCTAACCGATCCCTTGATAGCTCAGTGGAGCGATAGGACCAGATCACGCTGGGGAAGGAGAATTCCCTTCATTCTATTTGGTAGCCTGCCCTTGGTCTTATCCTTTATCCTCGTTTGGCATCCACCAGTACCAGGAAGTTCTGTGGTCAATTTTGTCTATCTGGTTTTGATGTTGAGCCTCTTCTTTTTATTCTATACGGTGGTGATTGTTCCTTACGCTGCCCTCTTACCAGAATTAACTTCCTCTTCAAAGGAAAGGATCAGTCTGGCCACCTGGCAAGGATTTTTTAGAATATTGGGGCTTATCATTGGTTTTTTAGGCTCTTCCTTTCTCATTGAGAGATTAGGTTTTAAAGCCATGGCCACCATCTTAGGTATGGTGGTCTTAGTTAGCCTCTATTGCCCAGTACTTGCCGTTAGGGAGCGAAACGTACATCTCAGGAAATCAGAATTTGCTTTTCGCCAATCTATCATTCAGACCTTTAGAAATAAACCCTTCAGATATTACATCGGCGGTTTTATATTCTTTTGGTTCGCCTTCACTCTCTTGACCATGGGGATCCCCTATATCGTTACCGAGTTGATGGGACTTGGCAAAGGAGATGTGGGGTTAATTGTGACTCCTTCGTTAGTAGTAGTGATCCTATCTTTCCCCCTTATACAGAGGATTGCTTCCCAGAAGGGTAAGAAGTTTACTGTTATCCTTTCTT
The DNA here is from genome assembly GCA_030619985.1 of bacterium. Classification (GTDB taxonomy): domain Bacteria; phylum UBP18; class UBA7526; order UBA7526; family UBA7526; genus JAUWXM01. Next base: position 5,599 of record JAUXAI010000030.1, read on the forward strand.
TAGTTTTGCTCTGCGCCGCCTTCTTTCTCATCCCTTCCATTGGCCATTGGCCATTCGGAATTTCCAAGGCTCTTCAAGGGCAGATACTCCTGGGCCTGGCCGGCATTCCCATAGCAACATTATTTGCTCTCCCTAACGCTATGATTGCTGACTTGGTAGATTATGATGAGAAAGTCACAGGTTCGAGAAGGGAAGCAATGTACTTTGGTATGCAGGGTTTGATGCTTAAGTTCGCCATCGCACTATCGGCACTTTTCTTCGGTTTTTTACTTAGAACTTTTGGTTATAGCTCAGCCGAACCACTGGGCATCCTTCTTTTAGGGCCCGTTGCTGGCGTCTTTGTATTGGTCGGGCTTTCAATCTTCTCAAAGTATCCTATTACTACATAAGAGGACCTAATGGGCTATCTTTTGGCTTTAGTGAGGTATTTTCTATACTACATGGGGAGGATTATATTCTGTCGCCTTCTTCCTAAAGAGTTAAGTTATAGAATTACCCGGCTCATGGCCGATGCCCACTACTTTCTGGCTCGTCCCACCAGGAGAGCATTAATCTCTAATCTAAGGGTAGTCTGGGGGAAGGAGAAGAATGAAAGAGAGATAAGAAGGATGGCCCACCGCACCTTCCGCAGATTCGCAGGCTACGCAGTAGACTTCTTTTACTCCCCCCAGATAAATAGGGATAATATTGATGATTGGGTTATTATAAAGGGCCTTCATTATGTAGACCGGGCTCTTTCTCAAGGGAAAGGAGTAGTAACCTTAAGTGCTCATTTAGGGAATTGGGAGCTGGGGGGAATCACCATGGCTTTGAAGGGATATAAAATGAACGTCCTTGCCTTGGGCCATGGGAAAAGGAGGGCCACAGATATCTTCAGAAAGCAGAGGGAGGCAAAGGGAGTAAAGGTCATCCCTTTAGGAGTGGCCACAAGGAGATGCTTCCAGGCACTCAAGGATAATGAACTTTTAGCCACGCTTGGGGATCGGGATGTGAAAGGAAAAGGAATGAGGGTAGAGTTCTTTGGGAAGGAAGCCATCGTTCCCAAGGGTCCTGCTACCTTTTCTTTGGAAACTGGGGCAATAATCGTTCCATCTTTTATATTCAAGAAGGGCGAAAAGTATGAACTATCTTTTGAAAGACCTATTCTACCTAAGCCCACAGGTAATAAAGAAAAAGACCTTCTTCACCTTACTAAGAAGTGTCTCAAGGTAATCGAAAAATATATCAAGGGACATCCTGAGGAATGGTTCCTCTTTCATCGAATGTGGAGAGAAGGATGAACCCCGCACCTTTAAGCAGAAAGAAAAAATTGAATAGCAAAAGGTGCGGGGTGAAGACCTGTGCTATCATCCCGGCCTATAATATTGAGAAGACCCTTCCCAAAGTCATTGAGGGTGTTCAGAAGTATGTTGGTAAAGTAATCGTTGTCGACGATGGATCTACCGATGCTACTTTTGCAAAAGCAAAGGAGGCCGAGGTAACGGTTCTAAAACATGAGAAGAATGAGGGCAAGGGAAAGGCCCTGCGCACCGGCTTAGAGTACGCTTTAAAGAAAGGCTTTGAACAGATAATCTTGATGGATGGCGATGGCCAGCACGATCCTAATGAGATACCAAGATTTCTGAAGGCCGCCCAGTATCCTCAGGTAGATATCGTTGTCGGTTCACGAATGGAGAACGTGAAGGATATGCCCAGAGAGCGCTTGGTGGTTAACAGGATCGGTTCCTTCCTCACCTCTCTTCTGGCAAGACAAAGGATCCCAGATAGCCAGTCCGGATACCGTCTGGTAAAGAGCAGGGTATTGAAAAAGATCACCCTCACCTCCCAGCGCTACGATGTAGAGTCTGAGATGCTCATTAAAGCAGGAAAGAGGGGATTCGGGATAAAGAGCATCCCCATAAAGACCATCTATCGCCAGGAGATAAGCCACTTTCGTAAGTTCTGGGATACTCTGCGGTTCATAAAATTAATCTTGAAAGGAGTCTGGTGGTAACAACAGATAGATAATACAACGGATAACGCAGATAGCGCGGATAGGTAATGACAAAGTATCAGCGTAATCCGCGAAATCTGTTGTAACATAATCCGTTGTAAGTAACAAAAGATAGATAATACAACGGATAACACGGATAAAGATAAGGCTGATGGAATTACTGCATAAAGAGTTAACCTATAAAATTAGGAAGTGTCTTTTTGAGGTTTATAATACTCTTGGGCCTGGCTTCGATGAATCAGTTTATCTCAGGTCATTGATCATAGAATTCAAGCATCATGGTATAGCATATGAAACGGAAAAGCCAATCAAAGTCCGTTACAAGAGTACCCTTGTAAAAAATTATAAACTTGATCTTGTAGTAGAAAATAAAATCATATTAGAAATTAAAGCGGTAACAAAATTAAATCCAGCGTTCAAATCCCAAATCATATCTTATCTAAAGGCAGCCCAGTTAGACTTAGGACTTTTAGTAAACTTTGGTAAAGAAAGATTAGAAATTGAAAGAATAATTCTTTCTAACAAAATTAAGTACAACAGATAGATAATACATCGGATAACGCAGATAGCGCGGATAGGTAATGACAAAGTATCAGCGTAATCCGCGAAATCCGCTGTAATACAATCCGTTGTAACGAAATCCGTTGTATACATAATCGAGGTGTACTGGTGAGAACGCATAAGGAAGTTTTGAACATTACTACAAGCAAAAGGACTCAATTAATTAATGTTACTTCTCAGGTTCGGGATATTGTAGGAAGGTCAAGGATTAGAGATGGGCTTCTTTCCCTCTATGTCAGCCATACCACAAGCGGCATCCTGATTAACGAGAACGAAGCGGGGTTGAAAGAAGACATAGAGAAGTCCTTAGAGAAACTCTTTCCCAAAGGGGGAAAGTATCTTCACAACCGGGTGGATAATAATGCCGATGCTCACCTCAAGTCAACCTTCCTGGGTAGCACCCTTACCCTTCCCGTTACCGGAGGAAGCCTCCATCTCGGGATGTGGCAGAGCATCTTCTTTGCCGAATTCGATGGCCCCAGAAATCGCAACCTCACCGTTATGGTAATCGGCGAATGACCAAAAAGCCGATCGGCTTTTTGGAATTTACAGTTAACAGTTTACAGTTCACAACGATTAAACTGGTTACTGGTTACTTAATGATAGGACATCTATATGACCTCTAAAGTTGGTCTCGTCTATTCAGATGAATATCTAAAACATGATACGGGAGATCATCCAGAGAATAGCAAGCGCCTTGAAGCTATTCTAAATTATCTTAAAGAGAAAAATCTTCTAAAAAATTTAGTCTCTATTCTCCCCAAAAAAGCAAAAGAAAAGGAGATTGAATATATTCACAGCCCTTCTTACATCCAGGAGGTAGGAGAAATCTGTAGACGAGGGGGAGGATTTTTAGATCCCGATACCCCGGTGTCCAAAGATTCCTTCGAAGTTGCTCTCTTAGCAGCGGGTGGAGTATTTAGTGCCATCGATAGAATAGTGGATGATCTGGATAGCGCTTTTTGCCTCATTCGTCCTCCGGGCCATCATGCTCTAAAATCAAAGGGAATGGGCTTCTGCCTCTTCAATAATGTCAGCCTGGGGGCAAGGTATGCCCAGAAAAAGTATAATCTAAAGAAAGTTCTGATTATCGATTGGGACGTCCATCATGGAAATGGAACCCAAGAGGCTTTCTATCGCGACCCTTCCGTCTTATACTTCTCCCTTCATCGCTATCCCTACTATCCAGGAACAGGAGATATCGAGGAGATTGGAGAGGGAGAGGGGAAAGGATATACCGTCAATGTCCCTCTTCCTCCGGGATGTGGAAATAGTGATTATATCTATATCTTCAAGGAACTCCTTTCCCCCATCGCTAATGAATTCAAACCGGATATCACCCTCATCTCCGCAGGATTCGATGCCCACCAAGACGATCCCCTGGGAGGAATGAGTCTTGCTTCTCAAGGATACGGAGTCCTAACCTCTTTAGTGAAAGAGTTCTCTCAAGGAATAGTCTCTTGCTTGGAGGGAGGATATAATCTAAAGGCCTTAAGAGAATCTGTTTTCACCCATCTGGACTCTTTGGCCTCTCGTCCCGAGGGGACCCGAGGTCCCCGAGGGAGAGAATTCAACCTTTTCCCTAAGGGGGGAATGGACTACGAACTTCCTAGTAGAGGGGTTAAAGAGATAGTAGAAAAGGTAAAGGGAATCCATAGTAAGTACACCAGATAAATAATACATCGGATAGCATGGATAAGTAGGGTAAGCGATAATAAAGTATCAGTGTAATCCGCGTAATCAGTTGTAACGAAATCCGTTGTAATATAATCTGTTGTAATGGAGTTTTGAATGAAGGACGAGATTAAGTTTGCCCAATTGAGAGAAAGGATGGTCGCTACCCAAATAGCCAGTCGGGGGATAGATAAGAGGGTCTTAGAAATTATGGCCAGGGTTCTCAGGCATAGGTTCGTTCTGCCAGAGTATCTGGATAGCGCCTATGAAGATCATCCCCTGCCCATTGGTGAGGGACAGACCATATCCCAGCCCTATATGGTTGCTTTGATGACCGAGTGTCTGGGATTGAAAGGGGATGAGAAAGTATTGGAGATAGGAACCGGCTCTGGTTATCAGGCAGCCATCTTGGCAGAGATCTCTAAAGAAGTCTATACCATAGAGAGATTTGAGAGCTTAGCAGAAAGGGCTAAAAAAGTATTAAGCGATTTAGGGTATAAAAATGTAAAGGTAATTGTTGGGGATGGCTCACGGGGATTAGAAGAGAAGGCTCCTTTTGATAGGATTATGGTTACCGCTGGCGCCCCCATCCTACCTAAGAGTTTAGTCGATCAATTGGCTGAGGGAGGAAAAATGGTCATTCCCGTGGGCGGTTCCTTCTCCCAGGCCCTGCTCTTGGTGGAGAAAGAGAAGGGCAAGGTGAAGACCACCAGTGTCTGTGGCTGTGTCTTCGTCCCTCTGATTGGGGAGTATGGATGGAAGAGGTAGTCCTCAAAGGTGCTAAGATTATCGATACTCTAAAAGAAAAGATTTATCAAGGGGATGTAGCAATTAGTAAAGGAGTGATTACCGGTATCGGTGATTATCAAGGGAAAGAAGAGATTGATTTAAGAGACAAATTCTTACTCCCTGGTCTCGTGGATGCTCACGTCCATTTAGAGAGTTCTATGGTAACCCCCGGAGAGTATGCTCGGGCCGTAGTTTCCCAAGGGACCACGGCAGTCATTGCTGACCCCCATGAGATCGCTAATATCTTAGGGATAGAGGGCATCGAATATATCCTGAAGGTAAGTAAGAATTTACCTCTGGATGTCTTCATCATGCTCCCTTCCTGTGTTCCAGCAACAGAATTTGAGACCTCAGGAGCAAGATTAGAGGCAGAAGATTTAAAGAGACTGATTGACCATCCTATGGTATTAGGGTTAGGAGAGGTGATGAACTTTCCGGGAGTAATAGATGAAGACCCAAGGATTTTGGAAAAGATCGCCCTATTTAAGAATAAAATAATCGATGGTCATGCCCCAGGATTATCTGGAGAGGACTTAAAGAGATATATCCGGGCCGGGATAGGTTCGGACCATGAATGCACTAGGAAAGAGGAGGCAGAAGAGAAATTGAAAGCGGGAATGACCATTATGATCCGGGAGGGTTCTGCCTCCAAAAATCTAAAGGACCTTATTCCCATTGTAAACGACAAAACCTGTAAAAAATGCCTATTCTGCACAGACGATAGAAACCCCATTGATTTATTGGAAGAAGGGCATATTGACTTCTTAGTAAAAAAAGCCATCTCTTTGGGCCTGGAACCTTTACGGGCTATTCAGATGGCGACCATCAATACCTCCCATTACTTTAGACTTAAAAATAGGGGAGCCATTGCTTCAGGATATAAGGCGGATTTAGTGGTGGTCGATGATCTGGAAAATTTTAAGGTAGAGATGGTCTTTAAGAATGGGGAACTAGTGGCCAAAGAAGGAAGACTTCTTTCTCCTATAAAGGAAGAAGAAGCCCCCATGGTCACCAAGACCTTTCATGTCAAACCACTTAAAAAGGAAGATTTTCAAATTAAAAGGACTCCTTCAAAGATAATCGGGATTATACCGAATGAGATAGTGACCAGATCCTTGAATGAAAGGGTGGAAATAGAAAATGGATTTGCCATTCCCGATATAGCAAGAGATATTCTAAAGATTGCCGTCATTGAAAGACATAAAGAGACGGGGAATGTCGGTCTGGGGTTTATAAAGGGTTGGGGCTTAAGAGAAGGGGCGTTGGGAACATCGATTGCTCACGACAGTCATAATATCATTGTTGTAGGAACGAATGATAGGGATATGTTTTTGGCCGCTCAAGAAATCATCAGAATGCAAGGAGGATTGGTAATCTGTAACAAAGGAAGGATTCTGGACTCTCTGCCCTTGCCCATTGCGGGAATTATGTCTGATCAAGATCTGACGTTTGTTAGAGGGAAACTGGAGGGATTACATAGCATAGCCTCATCTTTAGGGATAAAATTAAAGGAACCCTTCATGACCCTATCCTTTTTGGCCCTTGCTGTTGTTCCTGAACTAAAGATCACAGACAAGGGTTTAGTAGATGTCAACCATTCCCGACTTATTACATAATAAATGCCAAATTTGGGTTATGTCTTAAGGTTACAGCAACGAAGCCCGCCCTGTTATTAACAGGTTACGTTTAGGGGTGACGGTGACGAAGCCCGTATCGGTTACGTTTAATGGTTACGTGAAGAAAACAAGACGTTACCGTAACCAAAAGACGAAACGGGCCTCGTAACCCTAGCCGTAACCAAATGTTTTTCACTGGCTTATCAACTTATTAACCGTTGAGGAAAAGATTGTGAGACCAGAATTAGTCACCATTCTTTTAGCTATGGCACCGATATCTGAACTGCGAGGTGCCATCCCCTATGCCTGGAGCCAGGGGATGAATCATGTCTCGGCCTATATCTTGTCTGTAATAGGAAACATAATTCCTGTTGTTCCTCTCCTTTTATTTTTGGGACCAGTCTCCAAATTCTTGAGAAGATTCAAGCCATTCGATAAATTCTTCTCTTGGTGGTTTTCCCGTACCCTAAGAAGGTCTCGTTTGGTGGAGAAGTATGAGGCCTTAGGATTGGTTTTATTCGTCATGATTCCTTTACCTATTACCGGCGCCTGGACGGGGAGTGTGGCGGCCTTTCTCTTGGGAATAAGGTTCCGCTTCGCCTTTCCCGCTATTATTGCGGGAGTATTATTAGCAGGAGCAATCGTTAGTTCTGTTTGCTTAGGAGTAATGCATATTCCAGCCTTCATTCACCATTAAAGGGAAAGCGGGACTGTCAAACTGAATAGCGGGGAGTGGCGCAGTTTGGTTTAGCGCGCAGCGTTCGGGACGCTGAGGTCGTGGGTTCGAATCCCACCTCCCCGACCAGGTCGTCACTATCGTTCCTCCCCATAGGGGAAACCTAAGGTTTCCCCTCCATGGCGCTCGCTCATTGCATTCGCTCGCTGTCACCCCTTCTTCTTGGAAAGAAGGGATGGCCTTTTAGGCGTGGTACGGGGGGTTAGTAAGACTCGTGTAAAGGAGAAAAAATGAAAGTTGCTTTTGTCTCTCCTTCTTTCTGGAGTGGGAAGAGGAAGGAGTTCTATAAACCAGGGGATCAGATCTACGACCACCCTCTTCCCTTAGAAGAGAAGGGAACCTTAGTAAGGTGCATCAAGAGCATGAAGAAATTAAAGGATCAGGACTTCACCTTCATTATTATCTCCGCCGCCACTCGGCCTGATGGAGAGAATGAGGTAGACAGAAAAATAAGAAGTCTAATAGAGGAGACAAGGACGAAATTTGATATCAGGGTCTTTGGCTACCAGGAATTAAGGAGATTAAAGAGATATCTGACGAAAAAGGGAAAGAAGGGTCTCCTGGGGCCTCTTCATATGTATGGCTATGCCGGAATAAGAAATATGTGCCTTTTGGCCGCCCACATCTTAGGGGTAGATATTGCCATTTCTATCGATGATGACGTAGTCTTTGAAGACCCACATTATCTGAAGAAAGCAAAGGAGTTTATCGGAAAGAAGAGAGGAAAGGAAAGGATGCTCGCTGTCTATGGACCATATAAGTACGGGAAAAGGGGACCGGAATGGGAGAAGATAGAACCCCCCGTATGGAGAACCTATTGGGATAATGTTGCTCCGGCAAGGAAGGCCTGGGAGAAGTTCATCCTTTCCCAGGGAAGATTAAAGGAGACCTCCTACATTGTGATGTCCAATATCGTGGTCCATAAGAACTTCTTCACCAAGGTTCCTCTGGACCCTAATATAAACAGAGGAGAGGATATGGACTGGGTGGTGAATGCCCGAATGTTTGGCTATAAGTTCTTCGTAGATAATAAATTACATGTGAGACATCTCCCTCCTCCCAGGACCCATCCTGCCTGGAGACTGACCAGAGAGGATATCAAGAGATACATCTATGAGCGGGAGAAGGTGCATTCCTTAGAAGAGCATAAGGGAATCCCAAAAGAGTACTTCGACCCCTTTCCCGGCGAATTCTTAAAGGAAGATCTGGAAGAGAGGCTCTTCAAGTCCAATATCATGCTCGCTATGGACTCTTTGATTAAGAAGGACTTCGAAGGAGCGAGAGGGTGTCTGGCA
>JAUXAI010000060.1 GCA_030619985.1 bacterium
GGGGGGTATTCCAGGAGCCAAAGACAGCATCGATGGCCATAAAGAGTTGTCTTCGAGGATCCTGAGGGAAATCTTTTTTCGTTCTTTCCTTTACTCTTTTTTTAAACCTTTCCACCAGATCCTTCAAGACCGAGGTGTTAAATTCAGTATCGAGTCTTATTCCCAATTCTTTTTTCTTCTCCTCAATAATCTCCTCAAATTCGCCGGTCTCCATACCCATCACCACATGGGCGAACATCTGGATGAGCCGGCGATAGGCATCCCAGGCAAACCTCTCATGACCCATAGCCCCGATCAACCCCTTAATCGTCTCGTCATTCAATCCTAAGTTCAAAATAGTATCCATCATTCCCGGCATACTAACTCTTGCCCCGGAACGCACGGAAACAAGAAGAGGATTATACTCGTCTCCAAACTTAGAACCCATCGCCTTCTCCAACCTCTTTAGGTTCCGGTCGATCTCTTCTTTCATCCCCTTAGGATATTTTCCTTTATGCTGATAATAGTAGATACAGGCCTCGGTGGTAATGGTAAAACCCGGAGGAACGGGAATATCCAGATTAGTCATCTCCGCCAAGTTGGCTCCTTTACCGCCCAGGAGGTTCTTCATCTCAGTATTTCCCTCTGCCTTTCCCCTTCCAAAGAAGTAGACATACTTCTTAGCCACTTAAGTTTACCTCCTTAAAGTTAAGGAAATTAGTTGGATTAGTATATTGGGTGGATTAGACAAATTCTCAATCCAACTAGTCCAACTAATCCATCTACTTTACTATCCTGTCGTCTAGATATTTTTTTAGGCGGGGGATAGCAACTCTATCCTGGAGCATGCTGTCCCTATCCCTTACGGTCACCTTCTTATCGCTCAAGGATTTCACATCTATGGTTACACAATATAGGGTCCCCACCTCGTCCTGCCTGCGATAAAGCTTTCCGATGGATGCCGTATCATCATAGACCACCTTGTATGGGCCACGCAGTTCCTGAGCAATCTTTTTCGCCAATTTCACTAGTTGAGGTCTATTGCGCAGTAAGGGAAATACCGCTACCTTGATGGGTGCTAAATCCTTATGGAGCCCTAAGACAACCCTCTTCTCTCCCCGAACCTTCTCTTCTCGATAAGCGTCTATCAAGAATGCTAAGAAGCTTCTATCCACTCCTCCGGAGGGCTCTATGACATAGGGGATTATCTTCTCTTTACTCTCCTCATCAAAGAAGGAGAGGTCCTTCCCGCTCACCTCTGCGTGGCGGGTTAGATCGTAGTCCGTTCTATTGGCCAGCCCTTCCAGCTCTCCCCAGCCGAAGGGAAACCGATATTCGATATCAAAGCAGGCCTTGGCATAATGGGCTAACTCCTTCTTGGTATGTTTTCTTACTCTCAAGTTTTTGGGATTTATACCAAACCTCTTATACCAATTGAGGCGCTCCTCAATCCAGTACTTATGCCACTTCTCGGCATCCTGGGGCCTGACGAAGTATTCTATCTCCATCATTTCAAACTCTCTCGAACGAAAGGTAAAGTTTCCCGTAGTAATCTCATTCCTGAAGGCCTTCCCTATCTGGGCGATGCCGAAGGGGAGTTTGCGGCGCGTGCTGTCTACAATATGGGAAAAATCTACGAAGATCCCTTGAGCGGTCTCAGGTCGAAGATAGATCTGGGACTGCCTATCCTCTACCGAGCCGATATAGGTCTTAAACATCAGGTTAAAATATCTCGGCTCGCTTAGCTGGCCACCGCACTCCGGACACTTATCCCCTTTAATCTGTTCTTGTTTAAATCTCTTCTTGCACTCTTTACAATCTACGAGCAAATCCTTAAAGGAAGTCACATGGCCGGAGGCCTTCCAGGTATCGGGATGCATCAGGATGGCACTATCCAGGCCCTCCATATCGTTCCTTTCATAGACCATACTTCGCCACCAAATCCTCTTCACATTATTCTTCAGTTCTACTCCCAAAGGGCCATAATCCCAGATACTACCCAGGCCGCCATAGATCTCGCTATCCTGGTATATGAACCCTCGGCGTTTACACAAAGAAATTATCTTCTGCATATCAACCGTCATTTATAAAGTCCTCCTAAGACACGGATTACCCAATGCGCTTCGCCCTGCACCATATGGTTCAGGGCTTCGCTGGCATTCTAGAGAACATCAAATTGATTAATATTTATTCTCTATTGGCGGAGAGCAGAAGCGCGCCACTAAATATTAAGCATTGCCACGGATCACAGATATTATAGCCTATTCAAAGGCATCTGTGTGGACACCCATAAGACTCGAACCTTTTATACTGTGTCGTATGCTGAAAGCGGGCGTTTTTTATTATCTCGGATATATTCTTTAACGTTGGAATTAAGCCGCCAAAATCGCACAGCTATCTTGGTCGACTTCAATGACTTATTAGCCAGTATTCTTTCAATCGAGCGCGGGTCTTTCTATGTAAGGCTTCGAAACTTTCGTAGATTTGTCTTCTTTTCCCCAAATAGCCCTGTTTTGGTCATCGGGATTTCTCTTGAAAGCAAACTCGACATCTATCTTAAAATATGGACAACTGGAGTGGATAAACCGAACAGGGGATACGGATTGGAGCCCTCCATCCATCGGAAACTTCTTCTCAATTTCACTCCTTGTCATACCTGGTTTAATGGATTCAAAGTCTTTGAGGCATTTTTCAACCCATTGAATTCGTTGTCTCATCACCTTGTCTCGATCGTCTTTCGGTGCAGCGTAGGATCCGCAAACCATCGAGGAAACAATAAATGCCAAAATAATGCTGATACTTGTCATCTTTTTCATTTTATCCTCCTGGCTAACATAGGTTTATCTGTACTAATAAAATTACAATTACCGCTATTCCTAACTATATAAGGTCTTCTTTTACGATAAACGTTCAACGATTAACGAAACGAGCAGCGCAACCGCCCCTCGCCGTTGGCTCGGGATACTTCACTTCGGCGAGGTATCCTGAACGAAGTGAAGGGCAACCGTTTATCGATATTTACCCCATACCATTCCGACTTTAAGTCGAAGGTACGGGGCAGGTAGATCACAGATAATCACGGATTTTGACTCAAAAACAAGCGGTCGTAAAATTTACTGGACTCTGGCTCTCCAGGGTTTAATCCAAAAACCTGCCAATTTCCCTTCGCCGTCCATCACAACCCGAATTTCTGGTCTGGCTTTACTTTCTGAAAAGCGCCCTTTGAAACGATAGATGACCAACAGCGAGCCGTCTGTCGGCACCCAGGTTTCAACATACTTCATAGACTGGAAGTCACCAAACATTCCTTTGATAGTTTCATATGCTTCCTTTTGCTTTTCGGGCGTTAGGGCAGAACGCATAGCTAGTGTGGCCTCATCGCCCAATGGTTCAAACCGCCCATCTCTCTGCGACACAAGAATATTAGTGGCAATACGCTCGGCCACTAATTTCATCTCAGTGTCGACTTCCGACTCAGGCAGCTTCCGAAACCGCGAACCACACCCTGTGACAACAAGTGCAGTCAAAGATATCAAACCGGCCACACATATTGCCCACTTCCAACCGCACAAAATTGACTTTCGATCGCTACGCATTCTCTTCCTTTCTTTCCTGGGTCAACCGGTTTCGGTTAACCCTTCTCATTTCTCCGTTTCCTTTATTACCGATTACCGATAACCTGATAACCGGATAGCCCTATTCTATTGCTTCCAAAAAGTCCAGGGATTTGAGCCTCTTTCCAATATGATAATGGATGGAATTCTGGAGAACGGTTTTTAGTTCTTTCTTCGTTTCTGAAGAGGTCTTTTTGATTCCGGGATTCCTTAAAAAATTCTTGGTCTCGTCTGAGATCCTTATCCCATCCTGGGGATGATGGATGCAGATGAGACCCCCTAAGCCGGGATTGAATTTAAAATTCTCCTTCAGTTCCTTTTTGCAGATTAGACAACTGTCGAGATGAAGCCCAAATCCTAAGATATCTAAGAGGCGGGTTTCAAAGGCGCGAATGATGATTTCAGAATCTTCTCTTTTTTCTAAAAAATGGAGTGCCTTCAAGGATAGATTAAAGAGTGGTTCGTTCTTTTCGCTGGTAGAGACGGCATCTATCAATTCTGCTAAGTAAGCCCCGTAAGCAACCTTCTTTATATCTTTTCTAATATTGGGAAAGGATTCTTTTGTCTGGCACTCCCCTAAGGTATATAAATCCCTATCTTCTCTTTTATAAAAGATGACTGAGTGATGACTTAAGATCTCCAAGGGGCTAAACTTCGACTTCTTCCTTCTTGCCCCCTTGGCTACCCCTCTTATCTTGCCGAAATCTTTAGTATAAAAGGTGACTATCTTCGAGGTCTCATGCCAGTCTATAGAACCAAGAACGATACCTTGAGTCTTCTGGGGAGGCATCTCTCCTCGCTTCGCTCGGAAGTAAGAAAGTAACAAAGTAGTAAATAGCATCGCTACTTTCCTACTCTTCTTCTTTTTTTACTTTCCTACCTTATATTTTAATCTTCTCTGCCAAATCACCGGCCAAAGGAATTTTGTACTTCTCTCCAGCCAAGGACTTAATAATCCCGATGAGCATCCCTGCCCAGCAGGTGATCCTTACTATCCAACCTAAGAATCTCACATAAGGAATTAAGCAGATGACCCAGCCAACGATGATGCAGCCGAATAGTACCACTCCTTGCTTGGCGTGGAAGGCAACGAACTTATTCTCTTTCTTGCCAAAGAGAATAATGACGCTCAGAAGCCAGAGATAAGAAAGGGCTGCGAAGACCTTGCCCTCTTCAATCTCTTTTCCCTTCTCGATTTTCTTCTCGACTTTTTTCCCTTTCTTTTTCTTCGCCATAAATACCTCCTCTGATACACGGATAATCACAGATTTTTTACAGATGATCACAGATTAAATCCGTGTCAATGCTTAATATTAAACGGCGCACTTTGTTCTCCGCCGTTGATGATTAAGTATTAATCAATTTGATGCTCTCTAGGATGCTAACGAAGCGCATCCTGTAATCCGTGTTGTTATCCGCGCTAATCCGTGTTTATTTATTTGGGAATGGGAATCTGACCACTCTTTAAGGCAGCAGCAATTGCTGCTAATACAGTAGAAGCAACTGCCCCGAAGAAGACGATGAAGAGCACTCCAGATAGTGTTCCCATGATTCCCGTTGCCATCCCAGCAACAGCAAATCCCCTGCTTCTGGGGTCTACCTTCCCCTTAGCAATGGCCTTCAACTCTATGGCCGCTAAGACGATGGCCACGATTCCCAGGATAAGACCCAATCCGGGAATCATTCCCGGAAGGGGAATAGGGATAAAAAGAGGCAGACTGCATATCCCCACCACCATAGAGGCGATGGACCTACCACTGATTCCCGCCTTTTCCACCATCTCTAATCACCTCCTTAGACACAGATTCACACAGATAATCTACAGATCTGCACAGATCACAGATAATTGCGAACCTTTGAGAATATGACGATGCGCTTCGCTTGCCTCGTCTAATCACAGATTATCAGAACATCAGAGTATCAGAATGAGAATTCAGAAAGTCAGATTTCAGATTCAATCTGACTTTCTGATATCTGGCCTTCTTTATCTGATATTCTGGCAATCTGATACTCTTCTACTTTCTTACTACTTAACTTATAGTATTATTTGTTATGACTGTCAATCTTTCTTAGGGGGCGGGATAACTGTTCCTCCAGAGACGATGAGCTTCATCCCTTCCTCAACACTCATATCTAAGGGGATGGTATCCTTTTCAGGAAAGAGCATGAGCACCCCACTGGTGGGATTGGGGGTAGTGGAGATGAAGATAGTAAGCAATCTCTTCTTGGTCTTCTTTCCAATCTCAGGCGCTGCCGCCTTGGTAACGAAGCCTAAGGAGTAGACCCCCTTTCTGGGATATTCCACCAAGACCACCCTTTGGAAGAACTTCTTCTTTTGACCCAAGAGAGCATTCGATACCTGCCGGACGAAGGGATAGATGCGGCGCACGATGGGGACCCTATAGAGCAGTCCCTCTCCCCAGGTAAGGAGCCTTCTCCCAATGATATTGCGCACAAAGAGTCCTACTAAGAGGATCAGGATGAGAATGGCTAAGAGGGTCAGCCCCTTCCCCATCCAGAGCCAGGGCAGGGGAAGATCGAAGGGCTCAATGATGGCCGTCAGGCGCTTATCTATGAAGAGGAAGATACGATAGAGTATCCAGATAGTAACCACCAGAGGCAGAACAGCAACCAAGCCGGTTAGAAAATATCCTCTTATCTTAGACCACACGGTACTCCTCCTCTATCTCGCCCACAATCTCCTCTAAGAGGTCCTCAATGGTAACCAACCCTAAAGTCTCTTTCCTCTTATCTACCACGATGACCATGTGGATTCTTGCCAGACGAAGGGTATTTAGG
>JAUXAI010000081.1 GCA_030619985.1 bacterium
CATGGGTCTCGAGGCTGAAGGAAGGCTCCTCTATTCGGATGATGATCTTATCCGCATCTACCTCCTCTGCCACTCCCTCCCGCTTAGCCAGAACGACTGCCCCGGAGTCCTGGGCTACTTTCTCCTCTATCCCGGTTCTCACTAAAGGGGGTTCAGGAACCAGGAGGGGGACCGCCTGGCGCTGCATATTGGAACCCATGAGAGCCCGATTGGCATCATCGTGTTCCAGAAAAGGAACCAGGGCAGCCGAGACAGAGACCAACTGCTTGGGCGAGATGTCCATGTAATCGATCTCGCTTGGGGTAACCTTAGGGAAGTCACCCCGGCGCCTTGCCGAGATTCTTTCCTCCAAGAAACATCTCTTACTGTCGAGTCGGGCATTGGCCTGAGCGATGGTGTACTCGTCCTCCTTATCTGCAGAGAGGTACTCGATTCTCTCAGTCACCCTCCCCTTCTCTACCTTGCGATAGGGAGATTCAATGAGGCCGAACTCATTCACCTTAGCATAGGTAGAGAGGGAGTTGATGAGGCCGATATTCGGGCCCTCTGGAGTCTCTACAGGACACATCCTGCCATAGTGGGTATGGTGGACATCCCGCACCTCAAAGCCTGCTCTCTCCCGGGATAATCCTCCCGGACCTAAGGCAGAGAGCCTCCTCTTATGGGTGAGCTCTGCCAAGGGATTCGTCTGGTCCATGAACTGGGAGAGCTGACTCCTGCCAAAGAAATCCCTTATTGAGGCCACCAGGGGATTGGCATTTATCAGGTTGTGGGGCATGGCGCTATACAGATCCATAAAGGACATCCTCTCTCTTATCCCCCGCTCTACCCGGAGGAGCCCGATCCTCACCTGGTTGCTCAAGAGCTCTCCCACACTCCTGGCCCTCCTATTCCCCAAATGATCAATATCATCGATGGTTCCCTTTCCATACCTTAAATTAACCAGATATTTGATAGCTCCGATAATATCCTCTCTGGTCAGGGCTCTATCGCTCATGGGAACATTCAGGCCCAGCTTCTTATTGAGTTTATATCTTCCCACCTTGGCCAGGTCATATCTTCTCTTATTGAAGAAGAGCCTCTCCAAAAGCCTCTTGGCCCCTTCTGCTGAGGGTGGTTCACCAGGACGAAGCCTTCTATAGACCTCTATCAAGGCCTCCCTCTGGGTAGTGGTGGAATCCTTCTCCAGGGTACTCCTGATGGCCAAGTTGGCCCTGACCTCATCAATAACCACGGTTCGCACCTTCTTTATCCCTGCTTTTGCCATTTTACTCAGGGAAGTAGGGGTGACCTCCTGGTTGGCTTCTAAGATGACCTCTTTCGTCTTTTCATCTATCACCTCTCTTGCCAAGATCTGGCCCAGGGCCTTGGGCAACTTGGCCAAGGGGGAAATGACCTCTATCTCCTTTATCCCTGCCCCCTGGATTTTCTCCAAGAGAGGTGGGGTAACTTTCTCTCCAGCCGAAAGGATCTTCTCACCCGTCTGCCTATCCCTAACGGTTCTTATTGCCACCTTTCCCAGGGCGCGAGAGAACCTGGGCCCTTTGACCTTCAGGATCTTGGGGGGTTCTTCTACCTTGATCTCTCTTGTGGGATAGAAGAAGGATAGTATCTCTTCATTCCTTTGGTAGCCCAGGGCGCGCAAGAAGGTAGTAACTAAGAGCTTTCTCTTGCGATCTATCCGGGCATAGACCAGGTCATTGACATCGAGTTCAAACTCCAGCCAACCTCCCCGGTAGGGAATGATGCGGCAGGAATAGAGGTGTTTGCCATTGGGGTGAATAGAGAAAGTATAGGCCACCCCTGGGGAACGATGGAGCTGACTCACCACTGCCCGCTGGGCACCATTGATGATGAACGTCCCCTGAGGGGTCATGAGAGGTATCTCCCCAAGATAGACCTCCTCCTCCTTGATCTCCTTTATCTGCTTCTTCCCCGCCTTACCCTCTTCTCTTATCACTAGCCTCAGGATTACCTTAAGGGGCAGGGTATAGGTCAGGCCTCTATCTCGACATTCCCTTATATTATACTTCAGCTCCCCCAACCTATAGCCCACAAATTCTAAAAAGCTAAGGCCCGCGGTATCATAAATGGGAAAGATTTCCCTAAAGACGGCCTCCAGACCCTGAGGCTTGCGAGAAAGAGGACCCTTGCCTGGCTGCAAGAAATCCTCATAGGATTTTTTCTGGATCTCGATGAGGTTCGGTATCTCCAAGACCTCTGGGATCTTGGCAAAGCTTATCTTTTTCATTATGAATAACCCCCTACCCCGATTTTATCGGGGAAACTCCAAATTCTAAATCCCAAACTCTAAACAATAATTCCTAATTTCTAATGTTTAATTTCTAACAAAATGTCTAATGTCTAAATGTCTAATTTTTGGATATCGGAAATTCTTTTTTACAGAAATTATTTGAGTTCTACCTTGGCTCCTACCTCTTCCAGTTTCTTCTTTACTTCTTCTGCTTCCTCCTTTGGGATTCCGGTCTTCACCGGCTTGGGAGCTCCGTCTACCAGGGCCTTAGCCTCCTTCAGGCCGAGGTCGGTCAGACTCCTCACCACCTTGATGACCTGTATCTTCTGAGGGCCTATCTCCTTCAAGACGACATCGAAGGTGGTCTTCTCCTCTTGCCTTGGTGCCCCGGGAACCGCCCCTGGGGCAGCCATGGCTACCGGTGCTACAGCGCTAACCCCGAACTTCTCCTCCAGGGCCTTGACGAGATCGGCAAGCTCCAAGACACTTAGGGACTCGACACCCTTTATGATCTCTTCCGCTTTCTTGGAGAGCTCTACCGTGACCTCAGGTTTAGGCTCTTTCTCTGCCTTCGGAGCTTCTGGCTTTGCCTCTTTCTTTGCTATCTCTTTTGGCTTTTCTTCCTTCTTCTCTTCTTTGGGAGCTTCTTTAATTTCTGGTCCTGGTTCCTTCTTCCCCTCTTTCTTTTCTACCATAATCAATTACCTCCTTCTTTCACTGCTCTAACATTCTTAAGAATGAGAACTAAACTTCTCATGTTTCCTTTGAGGACATTTACCAGGCCCTGTAAGGGGGATTTTATCATAGAAGCGACCTGGGAGAGGAGCCCCTCATAGGAAGGGAGAAGGGCGAGCTCTCTAAGCCTTTCCCTATTGATGAGTCTCCCCTCAACTATTCCCGCCTTGATCCTCAGATTCTCATGCTCCTTGGTGAAATCGGCCAATATCCTCACTCCCGCCAGAGGGTCCTCATAACTAAAGGCAATAGCGGTGGGCCCCCTCAGATAAGGAAGGAGCCCTTCCTCATATCTTTCCCCTTTGATTGCCAGGCGGGTCAAGGTATTCTTAATCACCTCACACTCAATCCCTTCACTCCTTAACCTCTTCCGCAGATCGCTTAGCTCTTCTACATCCAGACCGCGATAATCGGAGAGAACGATGCTTGAAGCAGAATGCATCCTCTCCCTTATCTCCTCCACCTTCTTCTCCTTGGCTATTCTCTGTGGTTTCTTCTCTTCTGCCATTAGAGGCCTTCCCTGGTTAGTCTTTTGATTAGATCCTGGGTATCTATTCTGATGCCCGGCCCCATGGTGGAAGATAAAGTGGCCTTCTTCAGGTACTGACCTTTGGCGGTGGCCGGTCGGGACTTAACCACCGCCCTGAGAAGGGTGAGGAGATTCTCTGAAAGGTCTTCTTCCTTGAAAGACTTCTTACCGATGGAAAGATGCAAAATACTCTGGCTATCCATCCTATACTCTATCCTGCCCGCCTTGGCCTCTTTCACCGCCTGTGCTATCTTTAGAGTGACGGTGCCCAATTTGGGATTGGGCATAAGACCTTTGGGTCCCAGAATCCTTCCCAGCCGAGCAATCTCCTTCATCATATCTGGAGTAGCGATGGCCACATCGAAATCAAGCCAGCCCTTATTGATCTTCTCTATCAATTCTGTGGTTCCCACGAAGTCCGCCCCTTCCCCCTTTGCTTCCTTCTCCTTCTCTCCCTTAGCAAAGACCAGGACCTTTATCTTCTTTCCTCGACCATAAGGAAGGACTACCGTCCCCCGAACCATCTGAGAGGAATCCTTGGGGTCCACCCCTAATCTGATATCAATATCGATCGATTCATCGAACT
>JAUXAI010000021.1 GCA_030619985.1 bacterium
ATGCGGTCATCGCTGTCCCTGGCCAGTCAGTGATCATAAGGCACCTGAGACTCCCTTCTGGAGCAAGGGAGAGATTAGATCAGGTAATTAAGTTCGAGGCCCAGAACCAGATCCCCTTCCCCTTAGATAAGGTGGGTATGGACTACCAGGCTCTGCCCGGGAAGGAGGGGGAAGAGGTAAAGGTCATCTTAGCTGCCATGAAGCAGGAACTCATCGATGACCGTCTGGCTCTGGTTGAGGGGGCAGAACTTAGCTGTGTGGCGATGGACATCTCCTCCCTCGCCCTCTATAATGCCCTGAGGTTCAGGAAGCCCCCTAAAGAGGCGGAGGTGGTAGCCTTGATAGACATCGGGGCCACGACCACAGACATCAGCATCCATCGGGATGGGGTGCTGGAGTTCACCAGGAGCGCACCGGTAGCTGGGAATGATTTGACAGGGGCCATTCAGTATAAGCTCGGGGTATCCTTTAGCGAGGCGGAGAAGTTGAAGAGGGAAGAGGGGGATGCCCTTTTCCAGGCACCTGAGAGACCTCCTGAAATTCCTTCCGTTCCGGAAAGACCACCAGAGGCTGCGCCCCCAGAGATTCCACCCACACCAGAAAAACCACCTGAAAAACCGCCCGAAATACCTCCTGCACCCGAGAAACCACCAGAAGTTCCTCCTTCACCAGAGAAGCCGCCTGAAGTTCCACCTGCTCCAGAGAAACCACCTGAAAAACCACCCGAGATACCTCCTGCACCCGAGAAACCACCAGAAGTTCCTCCCGCTCCCAATCCCACCTCCCAGGTAGCCAGTGCTCTCTCTCCCGTATTAGAGAACCTATTCGCTGAGATCCGGCGCTCTTTGAACTACTATCGCTCCCAGCCAGGTGGGGCGGATATCACCAAGGTCATCCTCTCTGGAGGGAGTGCCCGACTCAAGAACTTAGAGAGGTTCTTATCTCAGAGGCTCGGGGTTCCGGTTGAGATCGCCGATCCCCTATCTCAAATTAAATATGACCCCGCTATCTTCAAATTGAAGGAGATACTGCCCTCCTTTAGCGTGGCAGTGGGATTGGCCTTGAGGGCCATTGAATTGGGCGAGGTAAGAATAAGCCTCCTTCCCCAGATCGTGAAGGAGAGGGTGCTCATCCAGGCCAGGAAGAGAAACCTCATGATTGCTGCTGGTCTGGGAGTGGCGATTATTATCTTCAGTGGCCTTCTATTTTTACAGAGGATTCAGCAGAGAGAGGCGAGATTGGCCCAGGTTGAAGCAGAACTGGAGAAGATAAAGGACATCGTTCCCAAGGTGGAGAAGCTTAAAAGAGAGAAGGCAGCGGTGGAGAAGAGAGAAAAGGTCATTACTGGATTACTTACTGAGAAAGCAAAATGGCTCGATGTTCTCTTGGAGATGACCAGGGTCTTTCCCTCCTCTATCTGGCTTAAGAACCTCTCTTTGCCAACAAAGGAGAGCGCCAGCATCTCTGCCCAGGCAGGTTCTGTAGAGGCGGTCTCCAACCTCATGATAAGGCTCAAGAGCTCACCCTATTTTGAAGAGATAAATCTGGGGAGCGTATCCACACCAAAGGAGGGTGAAGCGGTGAGCTTCCCCATGAAATGGAAGATCAA
This sequence comes from bacterium, assembly GCA_030619985.1. Lineage (GTDB taxonomy): Bacteria > UBP18 > UBA7526 > UBA7526 > UBA7526 > JAUWXM01. Next base: position 1,610 of record JAUXAI010000021.1, read on the forward strand.
AAAGGTAATAAAGAGGATGGAAGAGGAACCTGCAACCGCAGAGACCGCAGAGTCCGCAGAGGAAAAGAAGAAGGTCGGTCTAAGAGAGAGGCTTAAGGAGAAAAAAGAGGAATTGGAGGAGTAAATGAATCCCGCCCCTCTTTGTAATTCGTTGAGAAATCGATATAATAAAGACGCCTCCGCTAAAGGCGGAGAACTTTGTTATTCCCCCGCGTCTTTAGTAGACGAGGCAAGCGGAGCGCGTCGTCATAATAAAAATAATCTCGTACTATTTAAAATAACAAATTGTACCACAGAAGGAGGGGCGGGATGAAGCTCAATCCCCGGGATAGAAAATTGCTCATCTTCATGGGAGTAATCATTATCTTAGCAGCGGGCTACTATTTTCTATATATAACTCCTCGGTCCCCGGCCAGTAGGTGGAAAGAGGCCAATGAGAAACTGGCCAAGAAGGAGGCCCAGTTCAAGGAGGCCCAGGCAGCAGCCAGGATGGAGGAGAAGTTGGAGAGGGACTACTTCGAGGCCCAGACGAGGCTGAAATTTGCCAAGGGGAGGCTACCCAAGGAGGAAGGACTACCTAAGCTACTAAAGGATGTCTACAGGATGGGAAGGGATTCTGGAGCAACCATTCTCTCCTTCGGCCCGGGAGCTCTCCAGCCAAAGGAATATTATAAGGTCAAGCCCATATCCTTGAGTCTGAAGTGCGATCTCCCCTCCCTAGCTAAATTTCTTTATAAGATTGAAAAATCAGAGCGGCTACTCGATGTTCAAAGTATGACCATCACCTCTGATGCTAAGGGGAACCTGAGCGTCAGCCTTAAACTGGCTACCTTTGTCTATATGGAGTAGTGAAGTAACCAGCAAGATAGAGTTTACGGTTAACGGTGTACGGTTTACGGTAAAAGACGGTAAACGGTAAACAGCGACCCCGATGAATCGGGGGAGCGGGTAAACCGTAAACTATCCGAATGGAGTGAGGAAAAAAATGGCAGTAGATATTAAAAAGGTCCTTAGCAGTTTGAAGGAGCGAAAAGAGACCATGCTCGTCTGGGGATTGGGAGTCGTTGTCCTCTCTCTAGGGGTCTTTATCCTCATCGGTTATATCAGGGGGGTCTCCCCTCCTCCCATCTTGGAGGTGGTTGTCAGAAGAAAGAAACCCCTGAAAAGCAAGGAAGAGATCATTGCCCAGCTCAAGGAGGCCCAGAAGATACCTCCCTTTGTTGACTATCACCATATCCTGACCAAAAACCTCTTCATGCAGTCCAGAATGGCCCGGATTGAAGGGGAAAGGATAGTAGGAGTAGGGGGTTTTGTCCTGAGGGGGATCATAGAGAGACCGGAAATGAAAAGAATCGCCGCCCTCATTCAGGATCCAGGAGGCGAGGCCCATATTGTGGAGGCTGGCCAGATGATTGGCACCAGTGAAGTGAAGGTAGTGGCTATTGACTTCAAGAACCAGAGCGTGGCCCTCATGGGCAAGGACTGGGAGAAACCCCAGGTCATCAGGCTGGCCAGAGAAGCCCTGGGAGAGAAGGCCCTGATCACCTTCCGGCCGAGCGAAAAGAAGAAAGAAGTAGAAAAGCCAAAGGAGGTCACAGAAGAAGAGGCGAAGAAAGCCATGGATGCTGCAAAACTGGCCATGAGTAAGGCCGACTCCAGCATTGTCGATGCCTCTACGGCAACAGATACCTCGGAAGCCATAGAGGAAAGGGACGTTGCTAAAAAGAAGTTAAAGGAGGCTCAGGAAGCATATCTCACCAAGGACTATGCTACAACGAGGGATCTGGCTCTTGAGGCGGAGAAGCTGGCCAAGGAAGCAGTGGAATTAGTGGAGGAAGCTGAGACTGAGGCAGAAGAAGAGGAAGAGGAAGAAGAAGAGGAATAAAGTGGAGAAAGGAGTAAAATCATGATGAAGAAAATAGCATCAGGAGTCTTATTAATTCTATTGAGCCTTTTATTGAATGTTGCTATTTTTGGAGCAGGGGAGGTAGTCATCGTACCTGCCAGCCTGGATCACTTCTCGGTAACGGCACCCAGTGAGGTTACTGCGGGAAAGCTCTTCCCAGTAACCATTACTGCCTGTGATTTCTTCGGGAATATAGTCACTGACTACCGCCTCTCTGGTAAGGGAGTGAAGATAACCACCAGCGGGGTGGGGAAGATTGTCCCAGAGAGGGTCGCTCCCTTAGAATTTAAGGATGGAGTAGTTCAGGTGAGCCTCACCTATGATCGGGCGCAGGATATCCTCCTCATCTCTACTGAGATAGAAGGGAAGGCCAGGGGGAGGAGCACTACCATAACCGTCCTTCCCTCCAAACTGGATCATTTTGTGCTTACCGTTCCCAGGGAGGCCAGGGCCGGGCAGGAGTTTACCATCTTCATCAGTGCCCGGGATGCCTTTGGGAATATTATCTCTGATTATTCCAGTAAGGGAAAGGAGCTCTCCCTCTTCGCTTCTGGGGAGGGGAGACTCAATCCCTCCAAGGTAGAAGTTACCCAATTTAAAGAAGGGGTTACTTCCCTTAACCTCACCTACAATAAAGCTCAGAAGATCACCCTCACCTGTAAGGAGGAGGGAGAGAAGGCAGAAGGGGTTTCTTCTTCTCTGATCATAAGGCCAGGGGTATTCGATCACTTCCTTTTATCCTGTGCTCCTTCTGCCCGAGCCGGGAAAAGCTTCGAAGCCACCATTACTGCCTGCGATTCATTCGGGAATGTGGTGACTGACTATCAAGCCACAGGGAAGGGAGCCCTTCTTTCCGTAACAGGAAGCGGAAAACTCAATCCTTCCCAGATTCCTGCCTCTCAGTTTATAGATGGAGCGGCCAAGGTCAGGCTCTCCTATGACAGAGCAGAACCCATCACCATTAGTGCTAAGGAGGCTGTTCTAAAAGCAAGACCGGAGGTAAAAGAGGGGGTTTCCATCACTGTGGCAGGAAGGGAAGTCATGGTTGAGAGGATAGATAAGACCAATGGCTGGGCCTACATCAGGGATGAGATAAGGTATGTCAACATCAGGATGGATAGCGATGTTCAAGATGTCTGGAGGGAGGTTCCCAGGGAAAAAACCCCGGAGACCTACCAAGCCATTCAGAAACTCTTGAGGAAGAGAGGAGCTCAGTGACTAAGAAACTGACCGTTGTTTTACTCGCTATTCTCCTTTCATTATCCCTTCTTTCCAGTGAGTCATCCTCTCAGGAAATAGTCCGTCCGTTGGAGACGGTCTGTCCGTCAGAGACGGACAGATGGAAGGAGGACATCCTCATCCTTCTCAAGGTTGTCAAGACTGTGGGAGATTATAAAGACCTTGTGGAACTCATCGAAGTTGCTCCTTCCCTGAAGGAGGACCCGGAAATAAGGAAAGCCTATATCACTTTTGCTCCTAAAGGGATGAGTCCCCCCAGCTGGGCAAGGGAAGAGAGGGTAGAAAAGGTAAAGGCCAAGGGAGTAGCAAAGGTGGAAGAGATTAAGGAGCCTGAAGAAAAGCGGGAGATAGAGATACCGAAGAAGATTGCAACCGCAGAAGCGCAAAAGGAAAAGGAAAGACGCAAAAGGGAAGAAGGGCCCGCACCTCTTGCTATAGAAGCAGAGATAGAGAAAAAAGAAGCCCGGCCCCTGACAAAAGAAGAGAAGAAAGAAATCAGGAAGCACTACCTGATAGGAAAGAGATACTACAATGCTCAGGAGGATAGGAAAGCCATTGAGGAATTTAAAAAGGCGCTTGCCTTAGAGCCTACCCACAAGAAAGCAATTAGATATCTCTCCGAGAGCCACTATCATTTGGGCAGGAAATATTACAGAGATGAGGATTATCAAAAGGCGAAGCATGAGTTTGAGAACGCCCTGGATAGGAACCCCGAACATAAGAAGGCCAAAGAATACTTCACTGAATCCCAAGCAAGAATAGAGGGAGAGGAAAGGGCTCGGGTTGAAGAGGCACGAAGAATTGCTCTGGAGGTAGCAGAACAGGAGAAGGTTCGGGAGGAACCTCTTAAAATAGAATCCCTTGAGAAAGTCGAAGTAGTGACCGAAGGTCCTCCAGAGAAGATTGCAATCGCAGAAGAAGCCCTGGCAAAGGAAGAGATTGAGGTAAAGGTGGAAAAGGAGTTAGGAATCATCCCTACCCCTCTTCCCAAAGGAGCCAAGGTTATCCACTCTACAGATGTGGTTAGCGGGGTGAAGGCAGAAATGGTTGAAGGAAAGATGAGGGTAACCATCACCCTCTCTGGCGAGAGGAAGTATACGGTATCTGAGAGGGGGCGACCACCTGCCATAGTCATCGATATCCCCCATACCATAAATGCTGTCTTTCCCGGAAGGGTAATGGTCAATCAGGGAGGGGTGAGAACGGTAGAGGTAATTCAGCATCGCGCAGTTCCCTTTGATGGAACACGAGTAATAATAAGGCTCTCCCGCTTTAAAGAATACGAGGTAAAGAGCAAAGAAAACGAAATCCATGTTGAGTTTGAGGAATGATTAATGGCTAAGCCATCCCTTTGGGAGAAGATAGTAGTCCTCTCTTTTATAGCCACTTTTATGGTGGGCGCCCTCTGGGCAGAGGAACCCATCGAGTTAAAGAGTAGTCATTTTGGAGAGACTCGAGAGGAATCCCACTGGTTAACAATAGAGATAGACGAAGAGGGGGAGATTTCAGAAGAGGAGCCAGTGGAAAAGGAGAAGAGGGAGAGTAGCCCCCTTCAGTTAAAGAGGAAATCCTCCTATCCCAAACTCCCTCTTTTGAAGTCCCTTCCCCTCTCTGGAATGAAGGCCAATAAAAAGATTATCTCCCGACTGCTTAAGGATTTGAAGAGCAAAAACCCCGCCCTCCGCTGTTGGGCAGCAAGGAGCCTGGGAGAACTGGATATCCAGAAGGAGCGAGGCAAGGCAATAAGGGCTCTCAAAAAGGCCTTTAGAAAGGAGAAACATCCTCAGGTGAAGGAAGCAATAAAGGAGGTACTATTGAAATTAGAGGGCGAACTCCCAGAAACGAAGGCCTTTCTATGAGATTAAAAAGAATACTACTCTTAGGTCTAATCTTCTCATTGATTCAGACTTCAGCCTTACTTGCCCGAGTAGGCGATAGGCCCATGCCTGTAGGAGCCAGAGCTACCGGGATGGGAGGAGCCTTTGTCGCTGTAGCAGACGATGCCTATGCCGCCTACTATAACCCAGCAGGGCTATCTCAGTTAAAGAGAAGAGAAGGAACAGTTACCTCTCTGGTAGATATGTCGACCAGAAATAAGTACTTAGATTATAATGACATCGTCATTTACGCTAACCCGGATGAGAGGTATGGTGCCTGGGCAGGATGGTTTGTGGATAGCGGCTCACATCAGAGAGGAGTGAAGAAGCCGGAATACTGGTACTGCTACTCCTATGGAAAGGAGGTTTTAAGGGGCCTCTCCTTGGGGGGCAACCTGCGCTATGTCTGGGGTAAAACCCGCCATCCCAATGTGAGCGACCACGCTGGAGCCCTCGATCTCGCCCTTCTTTACCGTCCAGTAAGATGGTTCTCTGCTGGATTTCTGGTTCAGGATGTGAATGAGCCTGAGCATTGGGATGAGGAGTATGATATTAATTTCCGCCCGGGAATCGCCTTCCGCCCCGATAATCAAACAGTCATCGCCTGCGACCTTTACGATGCTACTGGCGAGACGGACGATACCTATCACGATGCCAGCCAGGATGTGAGGGTCGGCGTGGAGAGGTGGATTACAAAACATAGGTATGTCGCTCTAAGAGGAGGGGCCTACCATATTGGCTCCATGTATAAGGCCTACACTGGCGGTTTAGGCCTGAGGTTTGAGATCGAAGAGATTGAGTATCGCTTCGACTACGCCTACTTCGCTCATCAGAAAGGGGACGAGGAGGAAAGACATTATCTTGGCCTTACCGTTGCTTTCTAAATCTAAAGTAGAATAGTGGACTAGTTGGAATAGTTGGATTAAAATCCAACTCAGCGACCCTGTCGCCAGTAAATTAGTAGATTAGGTGGATTGGTGAATTGGTTGGAATGAGGGGTATAATCCAACTAGTATCCTAATCCAACAAATTTCCTTCTTCTAAAAAAGATGGATAAATTGAGAATCTTAATTGCGGGATTGATAGTGGGAATGGCCATAGCGGGAAGTGCCTGCTCCGGGACCCAGCCCAGAGAGAAAGTAATAAATGAGAAGAAAGTACCGGTGGTGAAGATAGGGAGTCTGAAGAAAAATCCCTCGCTTTATTTGGGTAAGATGGTAACTGTTAAAGGGGAGTATCGGGGATGGAGGGCAGAGTGTGGTCCCCCTCCAGTAACTCGTAGCGACTGGGGAATAAGGGATGAGACGGGCACCATCTATGTTACCGGGAAGCCAGCTTCTCATCTCGACCCTTATAAAGACATTGGCAGGAAAATTACAGTAACCGGAACCTTTCATTTGAAGGGTAAGATCCCATACATTAAGGCAGTAAAGATTGAAATAAGAAATGGAAAATGAAGAAGTATTGGATAGGAATAATAATACTAATAATTTTAGCGGCCATTCCAGTTGCCGCTTATCCCGACGAGTGGACATTCATGGTCTATCTCGATGGGGACAATAACTTGGAATCGGCTGCCATCGATGATTTCTTAGAGATGGCAGAAGTGGGCTCTGATGTTAATGTCAATATCATCGTTCAGATAGATCGGGTATCTTTTGAAGTTTTAGATGCTATTGGCCAAGGAGCATATGATGACACCAGATATGGTAATTGGACAACGACAAAAAGGTTTAAAGTCCTTTTGAATAGTACCCCGACTACTACCGATCCTGGCTATATTTCGGATATCGGTGAGTTGAACATGGGCGATCCCGATACTCTGAAGGATTTTGTAAACTGGGCAATTGCCGATTACCCGGCAACCCGTTACGCTCTAATTCTCTGGAATCATGGTGGCGGCTGGAGGAGCAGGATGAGAGCCATGGGGCTGGACAGAGAAGCAATAAAGGCCGTCTGTTGGGACGAGACAGATAATGCCGATTGCCTCTATATGTGGGAGGTGAGGAGCGCTCTCCTGAATATTACAAAGCATATGCACCTCATTGGCTTCGATGCCTGTTTGATGGGGATGATTGAGGTCGCCCACCAGATATATAGCTCTGGAAGCGTTATGGTGGGCTCTGAAGAGGTGGAGCCAGTCTGCGGCTGGCCCTACGATGATATCCTAACCGCTTTGGTCGCAACTCCCAGTATGGATGCCAGTGCCCTGGGCACCCAGATAGTCAACAAATATATGGCTCATACCACCACTAAAGACTATACCCAGTCAGCCATAGACCTCTCTACGTCTACGATCAGTGCTCTGACGAGTGCCGTGGATAGTTTTGCCCAGGCACTGGGATACGACTCGGATATAGCAACTGCCAGGGCAAATGTTGAGTACTACTATGATCCTGCACATATCGACCTCTATCACTTCGCCTATCTCTGTAAGCTATATAGTTCTAACTCTACCATTGATTCCCGCGCCCAGACAGTAATGGATAACGTCACCAACGCGGTCATTACCAATGGCCATAGTAGCACCGATTACCCCAATTCCCATGGAATAGCCATCTATTTCCCAAAGTATGAGGAAGACTACGACAGCAATTATGGGTCATCCATCGTTAACACCTTTTCCACTACCCACTGGGATGAGTTCCTGCATAACTATTATAACCAGGTTCCTCCCGGAGGGGCAGGAGATAAGGGGACAACAGGAACCGGAGGAAGCTCAGGTGGTAAGGTCTGCTTCATCGCTACCGCCGCCTATAGCGGTAAGGGAATCGGAGAATCGGAGATGCGGAGAAGCGGAGACAGTCACCGTTTCCCCGTTTCACCGTTTCCCCGTTTCACCGCCTCCCCCGATCACCCCATTAATGTCCTGAAAAGATTCCGGGATGAATATCTCTTGACCAACGCCCCAGGAAGGGCCTTCGTCTCCTGTTATGAAAGGATAAGTCCACCCATAGCGAGATATATTGAGAATAAGGAATCCTTAAAAACTATGGTAAGATTTTATCTTAAGCCGATAGTCTGGTTGACGAAGAAAGTAACAAGTAATCCGTCTGTGACGGAAACATTGAACAAGTGAGGATTAAAAAATATAAAGATGAAAGAGGAGGAGGAAAATAATGAGAAAGAATTTAAGAAAATGGGTAATTAGTTTAGTTCTATCGCTGACTTTAGGCTTAGGGATTGGTCTGGCCCGGGCACAGGAAGAAGAGGCCTATTCACCAGAGGAGGTTGTTCCGATTGTCGAACCTGTAGCTCCGGTTCCCGTCAAGCCGACCAACGCTGTTCAGAGCATAGAGGTTGTAGATCTGCCGGAGAAGGTGAGGATTATTATTACTACCACCCAGCCGGCGGAGTATATCATTGGTAAGATGTATAAACCAAAAATGCTCTATGTGGACATTCTGAATTCGGTGAATGACCTTCCCAAGAGAAGGTTCCGGGTGAAGAAGGGTCCGGTTAAAAGAATCAGGTCCAGTCAGTATCAGGTCCTTCCCACAGAGATCTCAAGGATTGTGGTAGACCTTGATAAGTGGGTCAAACACGAAATAGCCAGGGAGGAGAATAAGTTATACTTAGAGTTCTATAAGCCAGAGGTTCTGATTGCCAAGGCTCCCCCAGAGGAGAAGGCCCCTCCTGAAGAAGAGAAAGTTCCTCCTGAAGAAGAGAAAGTTCCTCCTGAAGAAGAAGAGAAGGTTCCCCTTCCTGAGGAGAGGCTGATAAGCGTTTCCTTTACTGATGCTCCCATGTCTGCGGTCTTGAACTTCTTAGCAGAGATGAGTGGCTACAATATCGTGGCCAGCACTGAAGTAACTGCCGCGACGGTGACCATAACCCTCAAGGATGTCCCGGTCATGACCGCCCTGGACACCATCCTGGAGATGCAGGGCCTGTGGTATACCAAGGTGAGGAATATCATAAGGGTCATGACCATAGAGGAGTTTAAGGCAACCTTAGCAGTTAAGGCTGACTTAACCCGGGTATTCGTCCTCCAGTATGCCGATGCCCCAGGATTAGCCGAGGTTCTGAATAATGTTCTGGGAGGAGCAGTAGTAAAGAAGGTACCCGTAAGAGTTAGCCTCCGCGTTACTGAAAAGAGAGCTGGTGAATTTTCGAAAGCCGTTCAAGCCGCGAAGACCCTTCATTTTAAGGGGAAGACCTTCGTCATCGCGGATGTAAGGACAAATTCTTTAATCATTACTACCGATGACCCCAGGAACTTTATCATGCTCGAGAAGTTGATAAAGGAACTTGATACCGAGATTCCCCAAGTCCTCTTAGAGGTCATGATTGTTGAGGTGACCCTTGGCCCGGATGATACCAATATTGGTCTGCAGTGGGTCTGGGGTGATGTCAACCTTCCTGGTGGTCTCGATGGGGTGATGCACTGGGATGAGTACTATGAGGGGCCCGGCGCGCCATACCCTACGGTAACTGGAGCTGATACTGAGGACCTCTACACTACAGAGCGTGGCCAGTATAAACTCATCCTCTGGAATGAGCATGTCAAGATACTCTTTCAGGCCATGCAGGAGACCCACAAGGTGGATGTCCTCTCCACTCCCAGGATTCTCACCCTCAACAATCAACCAGCGAAGATTCAGGTGGGTTATGAGTATCCTGTAGTCATAGACGACGACTGGGTCTATAAAGACATCGGGATAATCCTGAACATCACTCCCAAGATCAATGAGGAGAAGTTTGTCAACCTCAGCCTGAATCAGGAGATCACAGAGATCTATGGAGAGAACATCTATGGACTCCCCATATTCTCAAAGCGGATCCTAGAGTCCACTGGCCTGGTGAAGGATGGTTATACCTTAGTTATTGGAGGACTGATCAAGACCTCCAGGGTAGATGCAGAGTATATGATCCCCTGGTTGGGTAAGATACCGGGTTTGGGTTATCTCTTCAAGAGGAAGGAGAAGAGGACGGAGAATGTGGAGATCATGATGTTCATCACTCCCTATGTTCTCACCAGCCCGGGAGAAGGGACGAGGGTGTCCAGGAAACAGGCGAGGGACCTTTCCAGCGGGAAGGTCTCAGATAGGGACATCCGTGTTCCAGAGGCGAAGATCGAGATACCAGAATTAGAAGAAACCGAGATACCTGAGATAGAAGAGAAAAAGAAGTAAATAGAATTTCGAATATCTAATATCCAATTTCCAATTGGTGTAAGTAAGGGGAAATGCCTGCCTGTCGGCAGACAGGGAAAATGGGACTCTTTTTTCTTTGTTACACTTAACAAGTTATTGGGAATTAGTAATTGGCCCCTCGCATTTGCTCGGGATAAATCTTGTCCCGAACCTTTAGGTGAGGGATAATTGGAAATTAAGTTCAGTAAGAACGAAGTAAAGCCTATTTTGAGGCATCGGAACTTCAATAAGCAAAACAAGGTTCTGACGAAGTCAGGTTCTTATTTTGTTAGGGAGTAAGTAAATGGGAAAAAGATTTATTCAAGGAAGCCTAATTGTAGGGCTGGTTATCTGCCTATTCCCTTCTCTTTCCTGTGCTTCCGCAAGAAAAGAGGAGAAGATTCAGGAGGCCAGGAAAGAAGAAGTGGTTAGTGACCACTATGAAAAGGGGAGGGCCCATCTTAAAGAGGGCTTTATCATCGATGCCATAAGGGAGTTTGAGAAAGCTATTGAGGAGAACCCAGATAACCTGAAAGCTCACTATTACCTTGCCTTCTCTTATAAGGATAGGAAATATCCCGGCTTGGCGATAAGAGAATTCCAGGAAGTGGTGAGAATAAATCCCAAGATCACCGTGGCCTATTACCAGCTGGGAGGCCTCTATGTTGGGGGCGGATTAAATGAAGAGGCCATTTCAGCCTATGAGAAGGTCCTGAAACTCAAGCCAGAGCATGAAAGGAAGGCCGAGATCGAAACTACTCTCTTTACCCTCAATTATAATTTGGGAGTAACCCACTATAATAATGGGGAGTATGCCCAAGCAAAAGAGAGGCTCCAGAAAGCCTTGGAGATCAGACCAGAGGAGGAAAGGATAAAAGAGCTTCTGGAGGAGATAGATGAAATCTTAGGGGTCACTAAACCAAAACCAGCGGTAACCAGAAAAGCCAAGGATCTCATAGACCAAGGAATTAGCTACTATAACTTCAGCCAATATGATGCGGCCATCACTGAGTTTCAAAAAGCAGTAGAGAGCGATCCAAAATCTGTTAAGGCCCACCTCTACTTGGCCTGGGCCTATGAGAAGAAGGGAGAGAAGGAGAAGGCCATTGGGGAGTATCAGAAGATAACCGAGATCGATCCCAATCATCTGGATGCCCATTATCGATTGGGAAGATATTATGATAGTGTGGGCCAGAAGGCTGAGGCCATAAAGGAGTATGAGAGGGTCCTATCTTTAAAACCGAGTAAGGAGAAACTTGAGAAGATCTCCCCTGTTCTCTATGCCTTCTACTATGAACAGGGGATGAAGGCCTATAACAAGAAGAAATACCAAGAAGCAAAGGAGAGTTTCCAGAAAGCACTAAAGGTCAAACCAGGTGATCCAGATGCTACTGAGATGCTTTCCACAGTAAAGATGCTCCTCGAGGAGAAAGGGAGAGAATAGGAAGGAGTAGGAAGATATGTCTCCTGTCAAAAAAAAGTTTATCCTAAGACTGGAAGATAAACTAATCATTCTTGTTGTTACCCTGATTATCGGTATTATGGTTGCTGTGACCATAGTTACCATCAGACGCGAACAGCGGGGGATGGAACTTAGCATGAGAGCCAAGGCAAAGGACCACTCCGAGATCTTAGCAATAAGCAATGTGGAACAACTCTTGAAAAAAGACTATGTCGCCTTGGGGAGTGCGGTGGAGGAAGTAATTAAAAGAGACCCGGATATCGCCTATGTCGCCATCTATGATGAGGAGGGTCGCACCATGACCCGGAGCCGCAGCACTGCCTTAAGCGAAGAAGCCTTCTCCTCAATCGATAGACTGCTCAAGGAATCCATTAAGATCACCCTGGCTAGCAAGATGGAGAGGATCCGGGTAGGGAGGGAAGAGACTCTCTACGATACTATCGTTCCCATCAAGGTTCCAGAACTTAAGGCTGCGCCAGTGGGAGCGGTGCGCATCGGGTTCACTACCGCACGCCTTAGGGAGAAGGCGGCTGAGGTCCGGAATCAGAATATCATGCTCACCGTGGTCTTCATCTGTCTGGGCATGGTGGGAGCCCTGGTCATGGGGAAGATATTGAATAGACAGATCAGCGATCTCATCGCTGCCCGCACTGCTCCTGCTCGGGAAGAGATTGTACCCGGGGAGGAATACGATCTGGAGAAGGAGTTAAAGAGGTATCTCCCGGAGTATGGGGAGAGGTTCGATGAGGCCTATAAAAAACTCTCTCCCCAGGATCTCTTTGCCCTCTTCAAGGCAGCCAGGGAGATACCGACTGCCCTAAGCCTCAAAGAGGCCCTGGGGCTCAGCGCCCAGACCATCTCTGACATCATGAAGGTCTCGGAACTCGTCATCTTCTTGAGGGATGAGAAGACCAGGAAAGTGAGAGCCAGGATGGGCTATGATATGAGTGGTCCCATGAGTAAGGAGACCTTGGCAGACATCAAGGTGGAGGAAGGAAGGGGGGAGGTCTGGATGGCCTCAGAGTTCGGAACTTCCTCTCTCATAGATACTCCCAAGCCAGGAAGTGGAATCGTCTCCCCCTTAGTGAGTAAGGAAAAGACCATTGGGGTGGTTGAGATCAGGAGCCGACTATCCGGGGAGCCCTTTGGGAAGAAGGACCAATTACTCTTAGAACTTCTGGGGGGACTCATCGCTACTTCCATTGAGAAGGCGCAGGTCATAGAAGAGAGAAAGAAAGAATAGCCCCCTATAAAAGCCCAGGAGGGCGAAAAGCCCCGAGGGGGCCTCGCCCCTTTTCGGGGGGCAATTGAAGGGGGAGAAATCCCCCTCTTTTTTTAAGAAGATAGATACAGATGGGGATGGAATCCCTGATACCTACGTTATTGAGGAAAAATAGAGTGGGCGAACCCCTTCTTAGAAAGCTACTCCTTACTCTTCTCATCGCCTCATTTCTTCTCCTGACCGTCTTCTCCCTCTCTGCCCAGAATTACCTCCGGGTCACTTTCATCGACGTTGGGGAAGGGGATAGCTGCCTCATCCAGACCCCGGGAGGGAAGAATATCATAATCGATGGAGGGAAGACGAACCAAGGAAAGAAGATTCTCTCCTTCCTGAAGAAGAAGAAGATAAGGAAGATAGATACTATGGTGGCTACCCACCCAGATATGGACCACATCGGAGGACTATTGGCCATTTTAGATAGCAATATCGAGATTGAAAATGTCCTGGACTCTGGCCATAAGCATACCTCCTATGCCTATCAAGACTTCCTGCTCAAGGTGGCGGAAAGGAAAGATATAAAGTACTACCAACCGAGGGCGGGTCAGATATTCGATTGGGGGGAGGGATTGAAGGTCCAGGTCCTGAGCCCAGCCCATCTCTTTCACAACGCCAACGACTCCTCCATAGTCATCAAACTCACCTATGGCTTAACCTCCTTCCTGTTTACTGGAGATGCTGGCTATCCCGCAGAGGACGAGATGGTAGCCAACTTCAGGAAAGGGCTAAAGAGCACCATCCTGAAGGCCGGCCACCATGGGGCAAAGACCTCCACCTCTTCCTCTTTCTTAAATTATGTCAGACCAAGAGTAGCCATAATCAGTGTTGGCCCCAACTCCTACGGCCATCCCGTTCCCAAGGTTCTCAATAGATTAAAAGAGATAGGAGCCAAGGTCTATAGAACGGATGAGAGAGGGAATATTACCATAACTACTGATGGAAAGAAGTGCTGGATAGAGACTAAGCGATAGGGAAGGAGAGTGAAATAAATGTCCTTTTCTTCTGGTCAGAGAGTGGTGGTTATTGTCCTTTTCCTGGCTTTTCTCTCTGGGGGAGGGGTTTTGGGTTATCGGATTATGAAGGAGTATCCAGAAATTACTTCCCAGCAGATAGAAGTCTTCCCTGAAATTACCCCCCCACCTATTATTCCCCCACCTATTATTCCCCAACCTATTGAAGAACCGGTCTTACTCAGACCAGTAGTGGTGACAGAGAAGACTCCCATCAGGAAACTGGCGAGAAGGGAGAAAGAAAAACTCCAGAAGGCCTTGAAGATAAATATCAATACCGCCTCTTTAGAGGAATTGCAGAAGATACCCTATATCGGTTCTAAAAGGGCAGAGAAGATTATCAGTGGTCGACCCTACCAAAGTATTGAAGATATAATGGATGTTCATGGGTTTGGGGAAAAAACCCTTGAGAAGATAAAGGATTACATTACCGTTACCGGCAAGGGATTAGCGGAATATAAGCCTCCCGCGGAGAGGGTTAAATCTATAGAAGAAAGTAAAAAGAAGGTAAAAATCGTAAAAGTAGATACCGACGGGGATGGCATTCCCGATACCTGGGTCACCAAACCTCAGTAAGAAGTAACAAGTTAACAAGGATACAAGTTAACAAGATTGTCCAAAGTCGTTGGTAGTTGGGTTAGGGCAAAGTAGTGAGTTTGGTAGTTGGGTAAGGGTTAGGTGTTTAAAGACCAACTACCTAACCCAACAACTAAACCAACAACCTAACCTTAACCCTAACCAAATGTTTTCTTATTTACTTGTCAACTTATCAACTAATCAACTTGTCAACTTATTAACTCCCGAACGGAGTGAGGGTCAGATGGTTGAGGCCTATGGAGTAGAGAAAGGGCCAGAAAAAAAGTCAAATAAAGGATTCTTCTCTCTAGTCATTATTCTGCTCCTACTTGCTTCCTCTACCTGGGGCTTAGCCTTAAATGCCAACTGGCGCCAGGTGCTTTATGCTCCCTTTAAGGAGGCCTCTCTTCCCAGCCCCGTAGAGACTGATAAGGAGGCCTCTCTTCCCAGCCCTGTAGAGATTGAAGAGGAGGCCTTTCTTCCCAGCCCCATAGAGATTGAAGAGGTATATAAATCACCCGATGAGCTGACTATCACCTACTTCGATGTCGGCCAGGGATTGGCCCACCTCATCCAGATCCCTTCAGGAAAGGTAATTATCTATGATGCCGGAGAGGGAACGGACCCGGATCATAAGTATACCAAGTATCGCAATGCGGGAGCGAAGGCCATCCTTCCTGTCTTAAGAGGAGAACATATCAAGAAAATTGATGTTATTGTTGGTTCCCATCCCCACAGCGACCACCTGGGAGGCTTCCTCTTCATATTGAGTAGTGACGAGTTCGAAGTAGGAGAGATTTTAGATCCGGGCATGGTCCACTCCACCCCCACCTATAATGCTTTTCTGGAACTGATAGAGAAAAAGGAGATGCCCTATCGCATTGTGAGGGATGGGGATATCCTGGATTGGGGCTCGGATGTCTTCGTCCAGGTCCTCTCTCCTCCCAAAGGCGAATTATGGGATCACGCCAATGAAAACTCGGTGACCATAAAGTTAGTCTATGGCAAGACCAGCTTCCTCTTCACGGGAGATATTGAGAAGAGAGCCATTAATAGGCTCATCGATGTGTATGGCCCGCAGATAAAGGCAGATGTTGTTCAGGTCCCCCATCATGGTTCTAACACTTCAAACGATAGGGACTTCATTGGATTGGTGGGGGCGGCCCATGCCGTGACCAGTGGTACTGGGGGAGAGCCCTTCGGTCATCCCACCCCAGAGACCTGCAGGAGATGGAGGGAGGTCGGGGCCCAGATGCATCAGACCCATCTGGATGGAAATATCACCATTATGAGTGATGGGAAGAATATAAGCGTAAGGACTATGAGGTAGAAAGAAGGTCTAATGGGATGAACCCCGCACCTCCTACTGTATTTATCATATTTATCTTTTGAAAATAGAAGAAGCGAGAACTGGATTGAGTTTACCAAGTACAACACAGAATCTTATTGAATTATAAGGAAGGTGCGGGATGAAGAAGAGTAGGAGGTGGTGGGTGAGTCTGGTCATCGTAGCCGTTCTCTTAGTGGGAGTAATCGGGATTATCACC
>JAUXAI010000049.1 GCA_030619985.1 bacterium
AGAAGAGATTCAAGAGGCCGTAGATGCCGGGGTGAAGATTATTGGAGAGAACTATGTCCAGGAGGCAGAGAGGGCATTCAGGGTAATTGGAAGAAGGGCAAAGTGGCATCTCATCGGACCACTACAGAGGAATAAGGCCAAGAAAGCCGTAGAGATATTTGATATGATAGAAACCGTTGACTCTGTAAGGATAGCAAGAGAGATCGATAAGAGGTGTAGGGCAATCGGTAAGATAATGCCGGTATTGATTGAAATAAATAGTGGTAGGGAAAAACAGAAGGCAGGGGTTTTTCCAGAGGATGCTTTAGAGTTAATAAGAGAGATATCTGCTCTTTCCAGTATAAAGATAATGGGCCTTATGACTATGGGGCCTCGTTTTGGGAATCCCGAGGATTCCCGACCCTATTTTGTAGAAACCAGGAAAATCTTTGAGAAGATTAAATCGCTTAATCTGCCAGATGTGGAGATGAAGTACCTCTCTATGGGCATGACCAATTCCTATAAGATCGCTATTGAGGAAGAAGCCAATATAGTCAGAATAGGAACTTTGTTATTTGGCAAGAGGGACTATGTTTAAGCGTATAGCTAAAGAATTAAAGAGGCATGTCCCGTTTACTGTCTTCGGAGCCATTACCGGGGTCATCATTATGTTCCTCTTTTACCGTCTTCCTTCTAAGATTTCTTATAATATTTTTTACGTGCTTCATCCCATTCATGTCGTTTTAAGTGCCCTGGTTACGGCATCGATGTATGAACTTCACAAATGTGGACGCATAAGAGGTAAATGTAATCTTTGGATTTTGCTTTTGATCGGTTACGTAGGGTCGATAGGTATCGCCACCTTAAGTGATTCCGTAATTCCCTATCTTGGAGAGACCCTACTCCATCTTCCCAATAGGGAAATTCATATTGGTTTTATCGAGAAATGGTGGTTAGTAAATCCTTTGGCAATTATTGGTGTTGCCATCGCTTATTTTAGGCCTGCTACTAAATTCCCCCATGCCGGCCATGTTTTGCTGAGCACCTGGGCATCATTATTTCACATTATTATGGCTATAGGGCAGACTTTAAGTTGGTTTTTCTATATAATTATCTTTTTCTTTCTGTTTCTTGCCGTCTGGATTCCCTGTTGTGTAAGTGATATTGTATTTCCTCTCTTATTTGTAAAAGAATGAACCACTGATTAGTTTAAATTTAAAAATCAAATATTAAATATCAAAATTCAAAGATTTCAATTTTTGTCCGCCTTAAACGGATCATTTTGATTTTTAAACTTTTATTTTTCATTTTACTATGTCATTTTGCATTTTGATTTTTACATTTTAATTTTATCTCTATCCATAAAGGCAGAGGAGGTAAGGATGCCTATCTATAGCTATGTCTGTAAGGATTGTGGCGAGAAGTTCGATCTCTTAGTAGGAGTCACTGCCGAGAAGGAAGAATTGAAGTGTGAGAAATGTGGTAGTAAAAAGATTACCAAAGAGATAAGCGGCTTCAGTGTTGGCAAATCTTCTGGCTCAAGTAGCGATTCCAGCTGTCCTACCGGCACCTGTCCTTTGTAAAACTTTGACGATGGAAGAAAATTTTTATGATAGACTTAGAGATAAGATATTCAGGAGGATCTCAAAAGAAATTGGAGAAAGAGAGAATATTCTGGATCTGGGATGTGGTGATTGTCGGTTAGCCTTCTTTCTGGTTAAGGATTCCAATAGAAAAGTTACAGGAATTGATCTATACGGGGAGGATTTTCCCTCAATTTTAGAAAAAGTCAAAGAAGAAGGAATTATTGACCGGCTGCGGTGTGTTAAAAAAAATGCTTCAGACTTAGGTTCCTTTTCCAGAGGGAGTTTTGGAGCTGTGGTGAGTATGTATTCTTTACATGAATTTCAATCTGCACCTAAGGCCTTAAAAGAGGCTTTCAAAATTTTAAAAAGGCACGGGAAGATAGTAATAGTAGATTTTATCAAAGGAACCTTAGCAGATAGATTATGGGGCGAGCAATATTATACTTCCGAAAGAATAGAAGAGATGATGAAAAAAGCAGGATTTGAAGACATAGAATTCCAGCCCTTATCCAAAGAGGGGCCGGTTATTTTTACTGGAATTAAAGATGTTAGAAATCAATAAAAATTTTTGTATTAGTTGTGGCTTATGTATCAGCGTATGTCCGGCAGGAGCCATAACCTTAGAATATGAAAAAGCAACCATCAATAAAAATCTTTGTACCCTATGCTATAGATGCCTGGAGGTATGTCCTAGAGGTGCTATAAGAGAAGAGGTTAAGGTCAGTGGGATTGCGGAAGTAGGAAGATCCCTTGAGGATATGAGAAGAAGAATGGAGATTTTGAAGAATCGATTAAAGGCTTTTGAAAAGAAAAGACATCTAAAAGTTTTAAAGTAATCATCGTAGAAAACCAAAGTCTTATAAAGGTAATCTAAATGGCTTGGGCTATTGAGGTAAAAAACTTAACTAAATACTACGGAAAACTGCTTGCTGTGGACCACATCTCCTTTCAGGTAAAGGAGGGAGAGCTCTTCGGTTTTCTGGGTCCCAATGGAGCAGGAAAGACGACCACCCAAAGAATATTAACCGGGGTAATAGAGGCCAATGACGGTGATGCCGAGATAATGGGCTATAATATTCAAAAGGACGCCTTTAATGCCAAATCTATAATGGGGATAGTTCCCGAGTTAGCCAATCCTTACATCGACCTTAGCGCCTGGGATAATCTGATGTTAATGGGGCAGTTATATGGTATTTCCCGGGAAAAGCGAAACGAAAAGGCTACTTTGTTTTTAAAGATGTTTGAACTATATGAAAGGAGAAATCAGAAGGTTAAAACTTTTTCTAAAGGTATGAAACAGAGACTGCTTCTGAGTATGGCATTGATCAGTGAGCCCCGGATCCTCTTTCTCGATGAACCAACTAATGGCCTGGATGTCCAGAGTGCACGCTTTATTAGAAATTTGATCGGGGAGCTGAATGGGGAAGGGGTCACTGTATTCTTGACCACCCACAACCTGGAAGAGGCTAACCAATTATGTCACCGCATCGCCATTATTGACCATGGTAAGATCGCTACCATCGATTCGCCCCAAAATTTGAGGCGGGCTTTTCAAAAGATGCAATCCGTGGAGATTGGTTTTGCTACTCCCTTTGACAGAATAGACCTCCTAGAAAAATTAATTGGCGTCAGCAAAGTAAAGAAAATGGGGGACAAGTTCCGCTTATATACTGAGGCTCCCTCAAGGGTGGTCTATGAGTTAACAAATTTCGTCCGAGATAATAGTCTAAAATTTACCACCTTAAATACCCTTGGTCCCAGCTTGGAGGAGGTCTTTGTAAAGATTACTGAGGAACATATCGGATGGGATTATGAAAAGTAGTAGAAAAATGGGACAGAAGTTGAGAGGGGTCTGGGTGATTGCAAAGAAGGATACTGGTATCTATTATTTTAAAGCCCCGGTTCTCATCTTCGGCCTAGTATTTCCCTTCTTTCTCTTCCTGGCCTTTGCTATTGGACGGGATATCTCACCTCTCTTTCTCTTTCCAGGAATAATAGGGATAACCCTTTTCTTCACCGCCTCTTCCGTGGGACCGATTATTATGCCCTGGGAGACAAGGATGAAGACCTTAGAGCGACTCTTATCATGTCCGGTCTCTATTCAATCTATTCTCTTAGGAGACATCCTGGCTGGTTTTCTTTTTGGTATAATAATCTCCTTAGTTCCCCTTCTTTTTGGCCTTCTGGGTTTTGGATTAACAATAAATAATCTCGCTATTTTCATATTGGGTATCCTTTTCTCCAGTTTCTGCTTTTCCTCTTTAGGGGTCTTACTTTCCAGCCCCCCTACCGATAACCCTTCTAATATAATGATGCTTTCCAATTTAGTTCGCTTACCGATAATGTTTATCAGTGGCATCTTTATTCCTATAGAGGAACTGCCGGTTGCAGGTAAAATAATTGCTAATTTCTCCCCCCTTACCTATACTGTTGATCTATTGCGGTATGTTTTTCAGGGAGTCTCTTATTATTCGGTTACCCGAAATGTTTTGATGCTCATTTTATTCTTAATAATTTTTTTAGTTTCAGGCATGAAATTACATAAGAGAAATTTAGCCAAGAGGTTATGATAGAATGAACCCCGCACCTTCTTTATATTCAATCGCATTCTTGATAAGAGGGTGGGGGACATATAAAGTTAACACAGTAGTTAAATAAAAATAATAGAATACGGAGAAGGTGCGGGGTGAAACAGATTGTTATTATTAGTGGAAAGGGAGGTACGGGAAAGACGGTGGTTGCCGCTTCTTTTGCTGCCCTGGTAAAGAATAAGGTGATGGCCGATTGCGATGTGGATGCTCCCAATCTTCATCTCATTCTAAAGCCCGAGATTTTAGAGTCCCATCCTTTCCCGAGTGGCTTTGAAGTTATCAAGGATGAATCAAAGTGTAACCAGTGTGGAGAGTGCCAAAAGGTCTGCCGTTTCAACGCCATTTCTGATGATTTTGTTATCGATTCTGTGGCCTGTGAGGCCTGTGGGGTCTGCGTAGAGGTATGCCCCCAGCAAGCATTGAGACTGGTTCCTAAAGTTTCAGGCACTACCTATCTTTCCCGAACGAAATATGGACCTTTCTCCCATGCTAAGTTAGGAATTGCTGAGGAGAATTCTGGCAAGTTGGTTAGTGAGGTGAGGAAAAATGCGGTCAAGATGGCTGAAGAAGGGAATAAGGATTTAATTATCATCGATGGTCCTCCAGGGATTGGCTGCCCAGTCATTGCTTCAGTTACTGGAGCTAATTTGGCATTGATTGTTACTGAGCCTACCTTGTCCGGGATTTGGGATCTGGAACGTGCTTTAGAACTGACCAGACATTTTCAGATAAAGACTTTGGTTTGTATCAATAAATATGACCTTAACCTTAAAAATAGCAAAAATATTGAAAAATTCTGTAAAGAAAGTAGAATAGAGATAGCGGGCAGGATACCCTTTGATTCCCAGGTGACCAAGGCTATGGTTCAAGGAAAGAGCATCATGGAATATCCCGGAAGCCCACCAGCCAAAGAGATAGAAGAAATGTGGGAGAGAGTAAGGAGAGAGTAGAATGGAGAAGCGTAACCCTGAAGAGGAGAAGAGACTTCTCAAAGAGAAGTTGAAGGCCATAAAACATAAGATCTTTATCATCAGTAATAAAGGAGGGGTAGGCAAGAGTAGTGTGGCGGTCAATTTAGCGGTTGCCTTAACCCAGGATAAGTATCAGGTAGGGCTTCTGGATGCCGACCTTCATGGGCCGAGCATCGCCAAGATGTTGAGGATCGAAGGCCAGACACTGAGGGGGAGCGGAAATAAGATCGTTCCCTTTCCCATCTACCCCAATCTCAAAGTAGTCTCTATTGCTCTATTATTAGAGAGTCCGGATTCTCCCCTCATCTGGAGAGGACCACTTAAAATGAAGGCCCTTCAGCAATTTTTAAAAGACGTAAAATGGGGAGAGTTGGATTATCTGATAGTCGACCTACCACCAGGAACCGGGGATGAGCCATTATCCATCTGTCAATTCATTCCCGAAGCAGACGGGGGAGTTGTGGTTACTACTCCTCAGGATATTGCTCTTTTGGATTCTCGGAAATGTATCTCTTTCTTAAGAGCATTAAAGATCCCAGTTCTAGGTATCTTGGAGAATATGACAGAATTCATCTGTCCCCACTGTGGAAAGAAGACAGAACTCTTTGGTTCCGGAGGAGGAGAGAAGGCCTCCCGGGAGATGAAGGTTCCCTTCTTGGGGAAGATTCCCTTTGAGAAGCGAATTGTAGAATCTACCGATGAGGGAAGACCATTCATTGCTGAATATGGCCAGACAGAGACTGCTCGGGTTTTTAAAGAGATCGTTTCCCGAATAATAAAGAAGATTGAGACTTAAAAAGTCTCTGATTACGGTGATTATTTAGATGATTATGGTGATATAATCTCCAATGGGATAAAAATCACTGTAAATGCTTAATTTATTTATGCTCTCTAGGATGCCAACGAAGTGCATCCTGAATCTTCAATTTTTATCACTATAATCCCTGATTCAAAATTCTTTGGAGGAACGAAGTGAAGAGATTTGAAAGGATAGATAGGGCGAGGAAATTACTTGGCTTGGCAGAAGAAGCCTCCTTGGATGAGATAAAGAAGACCTATCGGGAGTTAGCTAAGAAGTTCCATCCGGATAAGAAGAAGGGCGATAAAAAGAAGATGCAGGAGATAAACCAAGCCTATAAGGACCTTTTGAGTTACTGTGAGAACTATCGCTATCCTTTGAGCAAAGAGAAAATAAAGAAAGAGGACCGGAGGAGTAGGCTGGAAGAACGCTTCAAGGACGACTGGCTCATGAAGTGAAATAATTACAGTGATTATTTAGATGATTATGGTGATGTAATCTCCAATGGGATTAAAAATTGATGCTTTAAAGTATGATCAATGGTATCAATCGCCTAAGGGAAGCTATGTCGGTGATTTAGAGAGAGAACTCTTAGCAGACTTAATGAAGCCAGAGAGGGGGGAGAGTCTTCTCGATGTCGGTTGTGGAACAGGATATTTCTCCCTCTTTTTTCACCAGTTAGGACTTAAGGTCACTGGTCTGGATAGCTCAGAAGAGATGCTTGATGTAGCACGAGGTAAGATCAAGGAGAAGAAAGACATCGAATTCATCTCTGGAGAGGCAACCAGACTTCCTTTCCCAGACAATTCCTTTGATATCGTTACTCTGATCACCAGTCTGGGATTTATAAAAGAACCGTATAAGGCAATTAAAGAAGCCTTTCGGATAGCAAGAAAGAGAGTAATCCTAGGAACTTTGAATAAATATAGCATCTGGGCCCTTTATCGGAAAATAGAAGGATTATTCACGCCCACAGTATATAACGGGGCAAGATTCTATTCCTTGAAAGGATTACAAAACCTCGTCATCCCTCAAGCGAAGAATAGTAAGATCATCTGGAGAAGCATCCTATTCTTGCCTTCTTTCCCCCGATTGCGAAGAATAGAAAAGAACCTGTCCAGATTCAAAATCCCCCTAGGAGCCTTCTTAGTCTTAGGTATTGAACTATCAGATTAAAAAAGATTACTGAACCTTTGCGTTTTTAAGTTAAATTTTGCGTTTTTGCGGTTGCAAGGGAGGTGAAGAAGATGAGAATAGCCATATCTACAGATGGTGACCAGGTTTCTGCCCACTTTGGAAGGTGTCCTTCCTTTACCTTGATAGAGGTTGAGGATAGTAAGGTCAAAAGTAAGGAAGTCATTCCTAACCCTGGCCATCACCCTGGTTTTCTACCTCAGTTTTTCCATGAAAGAGGAGTAGAATGTATCATCGCTGGAGGAGCAGGATGGAGGGCCCAGAGCCTCTTTGCCGAAAGAGGAATCAAGTTAATCGTAGGAATAAGTGGTACAATAAAGGATACCATTGAGAAACTACTCAAAGGCGAGTTAAAGGGAGGCGAGAATATCTGTCGTCCAGGAGCAGGCAAGGATTATGGAATTCCCAAAACAGAGTAACGCAAAGACGCCAAATGCTAAACCACAAAATACCCTACTTAAGGAAATAGTACTTTTTTCTTTTTGCTTAATTATCTTGCTAAGCTTTATTCCGGCCTACGCTGAGGCTATGGTGGGTAGGCCAGTTCAGAATGAATTTGTTCGGGTAGAAGTCCTCTCCTCCCGGAATGAAAAAGGTCCTATTTCTAAGGACCTCTTTCGCTATCCACCCCAGGTTCAGCACCTCTCCTTAAAGATACTGAGCGGATCTCATAGAGGAGAAATAGTCAGTTTTGACAATCATCTGGTCGGCCATCGGGGCTATGACATCCTCCTCTATCCTAAAGATAAAGTTCTTGTTCAGATAATCACCACACCTAGCGGGGAGATCTCCTCCCTCTCCTTAGCGAGCCATATAAGGGATAGGTTCATCCTGCTCCTCATTCTCTTCTTTCTCCTTTCCTTAGTTCTGATGGGAGGCCTAAAGAAGGGTCTATCCACCGCTCTCTCCCTAATTCTCACCCTGGGCCTGGTCTTCTTCATTATGCTTCCCCTCTTCAGGCTCGGCTTTCCGCCATTATTAGTGGGGATCCTCATCTCCATTATTGCCGCTGCCCTAACCCTCTATCTAATTGGTGGGGGAGGGGTCAAAAGCCTCTCCGCCATCCTGAGCACCATTGTGGGGGTTCTGATCGTTGGGGGGTTGGCCTTGGTCGGTGCTCACTTCATGCGCCTCAATGGTTATCATATGGAGGAATCGAAGACCCTGGTCTTCTACCTCCATCACTCTCTAACCTGCCGCTTGAGCGATTTGCGGGGCCTTCTCTTGGTAGGAATTATTATCGGTGGGTTGGGAGTGATGATGGATGTGGCCATCAGTATGGCCTCCAGCGTCTATGAGATAAGGGGGGCTCATCCCGGGATCAGCCAGAAGGAACTGGTCAAGAGGAGCATGAACGTGGGAAGGGATATCATGGCCACCATGGCCAATAGCCTCATCCTGGCCTATCTGGGCCTCACTCTCCCCCTAATCCTGACCTTTATGATTATGGGTACCCCCTTCTTGCGCATCTCTAACTGGGCCTTCCTGGATGTCGAGATCCTGGCTGCCCTGGCGGGGAGTATCGGCTTTGTTCTAGTCATTCCCCTAACAGTAATAATAACTACTGCCCTTCTATATAAGAGGATTCCCTTCTCCAGAATCAAAAGGACAGCAATCATTCTTCTCATACTCCTAGCCCTGGGAAACGGGGTCCATGCTGCAGGTGAGGAGGAGCTTCTGCCAGAGTCTGAGCTCCGCACCCATCCCCTGGTCTTTATTAAGGAAAAAGAGGAGGAGTTTGTTCGGGGAAAGGTTTTAGATATAGAGAGAAAAGGCCCTAAAGAAGAGATAATTACCTTTAAGGTCTTAGGGGGAAGATATAAGAATAGAGTAGTGGAGGTACCAAATTACCTAACGGGCAGGCCCCAGTATGACCTTCTATTCAAAGAGGGCGATCAAGCACTTCTTCGCCTATCCCAGGAAGAGTTCTTCATCGCTGACTATGTTCGAGATAGGTTTCTATTCATTCTGGCTGGAGTATTCATTGCTCTTCTAATCCTGATTGGTAGAGCAAAGGGCCTGCGCACCG
The DNA here is from genome assembly GCA_030619985.1 of bacterium. Taxonomy (GTDB): domain Bacteria; phylum UBP18; class UBA7526; order UBA7526; family UBA7526; genus JAUWXM01. Next base: position 9,150 of record JAUXAI010000049.1, read on the forward strand.
CCCTGGCTCTGGGAATAACCTTAGCCCTAATCCTCTTCCTCTTCCTACCTCTTATTAGGCTCGGGTTTTCCCCCCTCCCCTTAAGCATTCTAGTTTCTATCTTAGCCACTCTATTTACTCTCTATCTTGTGGCCGGTTTTGGAGTTAAAGGACACTGCGCTATTCTGGGAACCTCCCTAGGAATACTTATTGCTGCTGGCCTATCCTTGGGGGCAAAGGAGATTCTAAAGATTACTGGCTTCAGCTCTGAAGGGATAAGGGCCTTAAGTTACTTCTCCCGCCATTATGGAGGAGACCTTATTACCGATATGGGAGGTGTCCTTACCTCAGCCATCATTATCGGTGCGGTAGGTGTGGTCATGGATG
>JAUXAI010000059.1 GCA_030619985.1 bacterium
GAAGCGTATTGAATGGGCAGCCGGGGAGATGCCTGTTTTACGACTCATTAAGAAAGAGTTTATAAAGAAAAAGCCCTTCAAAGGCCTACAAATCGCTGCCTGCCTCCATGTGACGAGTGAGACCGCTATCCTGATGCAGACCCTGAAGGCCGGAGGAGCAACTCCTTATCTCTGTGCCTCCAATCCCCTCTCTACCCAGGATGATGTGGCGGCCTCCTTAGTAAAACACGACAGGATCAGCGTCTTTGCCATTCACGGGGAGGATAATAGAACCTATTATCAGCATATCAATAACGCTCTGGATGCCCGGCCTAGGATCACTATGGACGATGGGGCAGACCTGGTTACCACCTTGCATACTAAGAGAAAGGATCTGGTAAGGAATATTGTTGGAGGAACGGAGGAGACCACTACCGGGGTGATAAGATTAAAGAGCATGGCAGATAGGGGAATATTGAGATATCCCATCATTGCCGTAAACGATGCCCGGACGAAGCGCTTCTTTGATAATAGGTATGGGACGGGACAGTCAACCATAGATGGTATCTTACGGGCAACGAATAGGCTTCTGGCGGGGAGTAACTTTGTGGTCTGTGGCTATGGCTGGTGTGGAAGGGGAATTGCTATGAGAGCCAGAGGTATGGGAGCAAAAGTCATCATCACTGAGGTAGATCCCTTAAAGGCCCTGGAGGCAAGTATGGATGGCTATCAGGTGATGCCCCTGGTTGAAGCGGCAAGGATAGGGGATATCTTTATCACCGCAAGCGGGGACATAAACCTTATTGATAAAAGACACTTCAGGGTAATGAAGGACGGGGCGATCGTTGCCAATGCCGGCCACTTCAATGTTGAGATAAATATCCCGGCCTTAAAGAAGATGGCCAAAAGGAAAAGAAGAATTAGAGAATCAATCGACCAATATCTCCTTCCCAATGGAAAAAGGATCAACCTCCTAGGGGAGGGGAGACTGGTGAACTTGGCCTGTGCTGAGGGACATCCTCCTACGGTAATGGATATGTCTTTTGCCAATCAGGCTTTATCTGCTGCCTATCTATCAAAGATGAAGGGAGGATTGGAGAAGAGGGTATACCCCGTTCCTTCCCAGATAGACGAAAGGATCGCCAGGTTGAAGCTCAGATCCTTAGGAATAAGGGTAGACAGACTGACAAAAGAACAAGAGATATACCTCAAATCCTGGGAGTTAGGAACCTAAATATCCCAAAAGTGAAAAGGGGCGGCTCATTTAGAGCCGCCCCTTCTTTAAATATCTGAGAATAATGTCTTTTATCTTGCCCGGCGTAGGAGATATAATCCCAGGCCAATGAAGAGAAAATTGGCTGCCCAGGCGGCAAGAAGAGGAGTTAAAATCCCTACCCTTCCCAGGGAGCGACCGACAGACATCCCCCCCCAATAAAGGAAGCCGATGAAGATAGCTATCCCGAAACTGATCAGTCTTCCACTCCTTGGGGAAAAGATGGCCAGGGGAGCACCCACCAAGAGGATGATGACACAGGCGAAGGGCGAAGCAATCTTCAGATGGAGGTCAACCAAATACCTCCGGACATCATATCCCCCTCTTCTGGACTGAGCGATATATCTTGCCAGCTGGATAAAGTTCAACTCCTCTGGCTTCTGTATCTCCCGGCTGAAGTCACTTGGCTTAACATCCAGAGGAAGATATTTCTCTTTGAAACCCTCTTCCTTTAAGATATTCTCTCCTCGCACATCGAACTCCCTCTCTATCCCTTCAATGAAGTACCAGCCTCCATTACTGTATAGCCCCTTCTGGGCATCTATTCTCCTTGCTAAGCTACCATCCGGGCGCCGGGCCAAAATCTGGATATAACGCATCTGGCTCTTCTCTCCGTCAAAGGTCTTCATATAGATGAGGTATTGATGGTCCGGGCTATAGAAAGCAACATTATCTCTCCTCTCATACTCCGGCCGCTCATCCATCCTGGTCTGTTCAAACCTCTTGACCTTCATGTTGAGGGGAGGAATGATGGATTCATTCAGGATGAGGGTGAGGAAGCTGATAACTAATGCTAAGCCCAACATGGGAACCAAAATACGCCTGAAAGATATCCCGCCAGCCTTCATGGCGATGAGTTCGTAGTTCTTGGAGAGATTCCCCAGAGACCACAGCCCAGCGAGAAGCACCGTTACTGGCGCGAACTGGGCCAGGAAGAAAGGGGTACGATAGAGCAAGTAGTGGATCATCACCCCCCACCCCAAGCGCTGTATATGGTCCAGTTCCTCAAAGAGTTGGGAGATGAATATCAGAGCAGTGAAGATCAAGAGACAGGAGACGAAAGGCCTTAAAAGCTCCTTTATTAAGTAACGATCTAGGATACGCATGCTACCTCTTCACCATCCTCACTAAGAGAAATATTCCGGTTATCCCTAAGAAGAGGTTAGGGAGCCAGATGGCCAGGCCCGGAGGAAGGGTTCCCATTCTACCCAGATGCTCTCCCGCCAGCATGATGAAATAATAGACAAAGGTCAGGCAGAAACTGATGACGAAGCCGATGGACTTAGCACTGCGGTGGGTCTTTATCCCCAGGGGAACCCCAATCAGGATGAAGGCCAGGGGAGCGAAGGCGAAGGAAAACCTCTTGTGAAGCTTGACCAGCTGCCATCTGGGAACCTGTTCTCGACTGCGAACCTCTCTAATATGTCCCCAGAGTTCTTTTGTGGTCATCTCTTCCAAGCGCTTCGCCGTCTCTTCGCGTTTAAGAGAACCATGGATGTCCAGGTTGGTGAAATGAGTGGCGAAGAATAGGATATGGTAGCGCTCGGGATGCTTGGCATCTGCAGTATGCATCGTTCCACTGAAGAGCTTAATCCCCACTTCTAACTTTTCTGGATCGGAGACCAGCTTTCCTCTCTGAGCAAAGATGGTTCTGGGAGAACCCTCCTCACTCAATTGATATAGAGTGACCTTGAACATCTCCCCCGTTCTTTCATCCAGCTCCTCGGTGTGCAGGATGAGGCCATCGAAGTCCGAGATCCAGATTCTGGGCTGGAGGATGACGCTGGCCTGCTTATCAACGATATCAAAGTAGAGGCTCCTGAAGGCATACTTACTTCTGGGGGAGATGAGGCTATTGAAGAGGGTCAGAAAGATACTCAAGGTCAGGCCGATGACCAGTACTGGCCGCACCAGGACCCAGAGATTAGTGCCCGAGGCCTGGATGGCAGTAATCTCATTATCCTGAGATAGGCGGCCAAAGGAAAGCAATACTGCTACCAAAATGGCCATGGGGATGATGAACATGAGGAAGTAAGGAAGGACATAGAGAAAGAGCCGCCCCACAATCCCTATGCTCACTCCCTTGTAAATGACCAGATCGGTGAGTTCTATGATCTGTTGCATGAGCATAACGAAGGTAAAGATTCCTAAGCCCAGAAAGAAAGGCCCTACTAATTCCTTACAGATATAACGCCTTAAAATCCTCATTTTTACTTTTCTACTTTCTTACTCTTCTACTTTCCTACTTATACATAGTATACCTCAACCAAATTAATTTTGCAAATTCTATCTTTCAGAATACCCCCCGTTAGAGATAGCCCCGACCCTGCCGGGGCGTGCTTCTCTATTATTCTTGACTTAAAGAGTTAATTATTTTCTTGCTTTATCATTTCTAACGGGGTAAAATGTAGCTATGAACCTTATCAAAACTCTTTTAAGTCTAATCTTTCCCTTAGAATGCAGAATCTGCAAGAAAACTTTAGAAGCAGGGAATCTCACCTATATCTGTTCAGAATGCTTTGCTAAGATTAGATTCATTGAAGGGCCCCGTTGCCTCAAATGCGGCCGACCTTTAAGACCTTTTGAAAATAGGATCTGTAAGGATTGCCAAAAAGAGAAACGTTACTTCAAAAGGATATATTCTATGGGCCTCTATCAGGGAGTGCTGAGGGAGACCATTCTGCTTCTCAAGTATCAAAGACTAAAAGCCCTGATTTCACCCTTGGGAAAGCTACTCCTAAGATATTGCCAAGAAAATCTAAAAATGGATGATTTTGATTTAATTCTCCCCGTCCCCCTCTTCAGGAGCAAGAAGAAAGAGAGGGAATTCAATCAGGCTGAGGCCTTTGCCCGGATAATCGCCAAACATTACTCTCTTCCCCTTTCCCAGGGAAATCTATTAAGAATAAGAGACACTAGAGGAATGAGTAACTTGAACCCTGAAGAGAGGAGAAGGAATATAAAGGATGCTTTCCTGGTTAGTAAGAAAGAGGAGATTAAGAATAAGAGAATTCTTCTTATAGACGATATCTGCACTACTACTACCACTGTCGCTGAATGTAGTAAAATTCTGTTTACTGCTGAAGCAAGGGAAATAACAGTCCTCACCTTAGCCCGAACAATTCCAAAAATTTGACTTATCCTCAAAGGTATGATATACTTAATAAATTAAGAATACTATACTTCGCAGGAAAAATTTAGCTTTTTGTGAAGCTACAAAGGAGGCGCTTATGGTGAGGGTAGGAATCAACGGATTTGGGAGGATCGGTCGTCTGGCTTTGAAGGCTGGATTGGAGAAAAAAGGTTTAGACTTCGTTGCAGTCAATGACTTAACGGATGCTAAGACTTTAGCCCACCTCTTCAAATATGATTCGACCTTCGGTATCTTTCCCGGAGAAGTAAAGGCAAAGGATGATACTTTAACCATCAACGGTAGGAAGATTAGGGTATTGAGCGAGAAGAACCCGGTCCTCCTCCCCTGGAAGGAACTGGGAGTAGAAGTAGTCATCGAATCCACAGGAAAGTTCCGGGATAGAGCGGGAGCAGAGAAACACCTAAAAGCCGGGGCAAAGAAGGTGATAATCTCTGCTCCAGCAAAGGGTGAGGATATCACTATTGTCCTGGGAGTGAATGAGGGGGAGTATGATCCAGAAAAACATCATATCATATCCAATGCCTCCTGCACCACAAACTGTCTGGCACCAGTAGCCAAGGTATTGTTGGATAATTTTGGGATTAGAAGAGGACTGATGACCACCATCCACTCCTATACTAATGATCAAGTTATCCTGGACTCCCCCCATAAGGATTTGAGGAGAGCAAGAGCAGCAGCCCTCTCCATGATCCCTACCACTACCGGAGCGGCAAAGGCCACCGCCTTAACCCTACCCCAGTTAAAAGAGAAGATAGATGGCCTGGCAATAAGGGTTCCCACACCGAATGTCTCTTTGGTTGATTTCGTCTGTGAGTTGGAGAGGGAGGCAATCAAGGAAGAAGTAAACCATGCCTTCAAGAAGGCCTCAGAAGGTAAACTATCCCATATCCTGGAGTATACTGAGGAACCTTTGGTCTCCCGGGATTTTAATGGAAATTCTCACTCCGCCATTGTGGATGGTCTATCTACCTATGTCATAGATAGGAATCTAGTGAAAGTTTTAGCCTGGTATGATAACGAGTGGGGATATTCCCACCGCTTAGTGGAGTTGGTAGAGTATATCAGTGAGAAGTAAAAATGGATAAATTAAGCATCGATGATCTGGATTTAAAGGGCAAGAGAGTCCTCATCCGAGTGGACTTCAACGTTCCTCTGGATAAGGGGAGGGTCACGGATGATACCCGCATCAGAGCTTCTCTCCCGACAATAAGGAGAGTCCTGGAACAGGGAGGGAAAGCCATTCTCATCTCCCATCTTGGGCGGCCGAAAGGAGAGATAAAAGAAGAGCTTCGCCTGACTCCGATAGCAAAGAGATTGGAAGAACTGCTTAAAAGGAGGATAAAGAAGCTTAACGACTGCGTTGGAGAAGAGGTACAGGAAGCAGTCTCCGAATTGAGAGAGGGCGAGGTAATACTCTTAGAGAACCTCAGATTTCACAAAGAAGAAGAAGAAAACGACCCAGAATTTGCAAAGGAGTTAGCCAGCCTGGCAGATATCTTCATCAATGATGCTTTTGGCACTGTCCATCGAGCACATGCCTCAACCGTGGGCGTGACTAAATTCCTCCCTTCTGCCTGTGGCTATCTATTGAAAAAAGAGATTGAGTATTTAGAAAAAGTTCTCTCCAATCCTGAGAGGCCTTTCATCGTTATCCTGGGAGGGGCAAAAGTATCGACGAAGATCGGGGTGATTAAGAATCTTCTTGGCAAGGCAGACATCTTTATCTTTGGGGGAGGGATAGCCTATACCTTCTTCAAAGCCAGAGGGGTAGAGATCGGTAGGTCCTTAGTAGAGGAGGACAAGATAGAGCTTGCCAAGGAGATACTGATCGAGGCCATAAGAAAGGGGATTCCCATTCTTCTTCCCATCGACCATGTGGTAGCAGACAGGGTAGCAGCCGATGCTAAAGTAAAGGTCGTCCAGCGCCTGGGTATCCCTCCTGACTGGCAGGCGGTAGATATCGGACCAGCCACCATCGCTAAGTTCGGTCATGCCATAAAAAAGGGAAGGACTGTCTTGTGGAATGGCCCCATGGGGATATTTGAGATCGAACCTTTCAGTAAGGGAACGTTTACCATCGCTAAACTCTTGGCAGAATCAAAGGCTACCACGGTTGTTGGAGGAGGGGATTCTGCAGCCGCCATTGCAAAGATAGGTCTTACCAATAGAATGAGTCACGTCTCCACTGGTGGAGGAGCCTCTTTAGAAT
>JAUXAI010000067.1 GCA_030619985.1 bacterium
TGACTTAAGTAGCCGGAAAATTCAGAGCATTACCTTCCTCAGAGGCCTAGAGATGGAGGAGTTCCAGGCCCTCCTCCAGGTTCTGGCCACTAAACCAGATATCCTTGAGAAGAAAGGTGGAGCAACAAAGGCATTACTCCAGCCAGGCATTAGCCATCTAAGGATAAATGAAGTGCGCTATGAGAAGCTGGCCAAGGGCGAGAGAGTGCTCAGGATCGAGGAGGGGGTGGACCTGATAATCCAGTATCTTTTGGGGAAGACCCCCGGGATAGGTGAATTTAAGGATACCTTTGTTCAAGAGATAAAGAGGGATCCAAAGCGCATTGGAGGACTAATTACTGATGTGGCCAATGCCGTTGGCCGAACTGAAGAGGGAGTGGACCTCAGGGCGGAGGCCGTGCTAAGAAGCATCCAGAGGGTAGGGGATGACCTCCTGGATGGTTCGGTTCAGGCCTGGCAGGAGCTTAAAGCAGGATGGGCAGAGGTAATCCTATCATTAGAACCGGAGCTACGCGCCATGATTCTAAGGGAAAAGGAGAAGATGAGGGTTGATGGGACAGACGACCTCTTAAGGGATATCATAGACGAGTTCTCCGACCAAGCCATCCTGGATATCATATTAAGCGAATATAATCGAGGAGAGCCACTGATAAACCTGAAGTCTTTGGCAAAGAGGCTCTTCTCCTATCCCGAGCGAAAGGAGAGGCTGGGACCTCTTTTAAAGAAGAGATTGATGGAAGCCGGCATGTCACAGGAGGATTACTCCTACTTAATAGGCGAAGAGATGTGGCCGGGCCTCTCCAGCGAAGAGAGGGCAAAGAGACTGCTTGAAAAAGAGCCCAGAGAGCTTCTGGATGAAGCCCTGTTAAAGACCGTGGAATCAGTGATTAAGGGGTTGATTACCTCTGGGAAGGATGATCCCATTAATCCTATTCTGAAGAAATTCTTAAAAAATTTGGAAGATCCGGCCTCTGTTATTCGCCAACAGACAGCGGAGGAATGCTTAAAGTTTATGGAAATCCTTCTTTTGGGTAAGAAGTTTGAGCAGGTGGAGGAAAGCACGAAAGTACTTATCCAGAACCTGGAAAAAGAGAAGGTTCTTGCAGTCTATTCTGCCCTGGCAACTAACTTGGAGAAGATAGCGAAACAACTTATCTCTTTCAAGAAATATTCCCCCACCATCGAGATAGTAAAGAAATTTACCCAGCATGCCTCTCCTGCCAGTAAGCAGTCCCGGGAAGAGCAGGAGCGCGCCCTTGAGGCAAGGAAAGGAATCGCAGATCCTTCTACCATAGAGGCCCTCCTCACTGCCCTGAAGGACAAGACCCAAGTCCGAGTTGAAGAGATATCTCAGCTCCTCATTGCCCTAGGAGAAAGAACAGCTACTCCCCTTGTAAAAATCTTACAAGAGGAGCGAGATCTCGAGATACGCAGGAGGATTATCCCGGTCTTTAAAGGAATGGGGCAGAAGGCCTTGGAACCCCTGAAGCTCCTCCTATCCGATAAGAGATGGTATGTGCTGAAGGACGTTGTTGAGATTCTGGGAGATATCGGGGATGAGTCTACCGTTTCTTCCCTTATCCTCCCCTTAAATCATGACTACTTCAAGGTGCGTGTGGAGACGGCCCTTGCTTTGGGAAAGTTGGGAGGCCAGAGGGCGGTGGAGCTGTTAACTATTGCCCTCAAGGATAGGGATAATCTGGTGCGCGAGGTGGCAGTTACTTCTTTAGGGAATATGGGGGCAGTAGGAGCCCTTCCGGCGCTACTTAAGATAATTCACAGAAGAAGGTTCTTAAAGAAGGATATTACCTTTCAGAAGAAGGTCATCGAAGCCTTAGTCAAGATAGATCCTAAAGGAACAAAAGCAGAGATCATTGGACTCCTTAAGAAGAAGCCACGACTGGGCAGAAAAAAATATGATGAGATCCGAATATGCGCTGTCATTACCTTGGGAAGGATGGGGGCTCAGGAGGCCTTATCCGAGTTAGAAAGGGCGAAGAGGGATAAAAACGAAAGACTGCGCCAGGCAGCAGAGCAAGCGATCAAAGAAATAAAAAAGCCTCGATAAAACAGAAAAACTTTATTACTTTATAAGATAGGTCCCGGTTGGGGCCTTTTTGTTGTTATTAAGCAAAAGTTGTGGTAAAATGTGCATTAAAAGAGGAAAAGGATGCCCAAGTTCAGATTAGTCTCTAACTATAAACCAAAAGGGGATCAGCCCCAGGCAATTAGGGCTTTGAATAGAGGCCTTGACAAGGGGATGAGACACCAGACTTTGCTTGGGGTTACCGGCTCGGGAAAGACCTTCGCCATGGCCAATGCCATTTTCCATATCCAAAAGCCCACCCTCATCATCTCCCACAATAAGACCTTAGCAGCCCAGCTATACTCTGAGTTCCGAAGCTTCTTTCCAGAGAATGCCGTGGAGTATTTCGTCTCTTACTATGATTACTATCAGCCAGAGGCCTATATTCCCCAGACAGATACCTATATTGAGAAGGATAGTTCCATAAATGATGAGATTGATAGATTGAGATTGAAGGCCACCAGTTCCCTCATGTCCCGGGATGATGTGATCATCGTGGCTAGCGTCTCCTGCATCTATGGATTGGGCTCTCCTGATGAGTATAGAGAATTACTGGTCTTCCTGGAGAAAGGAGAGGAGATTTCAAGGAAAGAGATACTGAAGAGATTGGTGAGCATCCAGTATGAGAGGAACGATATCGATTTTGCCCGGGGAAGGTTCCGGGTGAGAGGGGATACCATAGAGATATTTCCTGCCTATACGGAAAACGCCTATAGAATAGAATTATTCGGGGACAAGGTAGAGAAAATTACCCAGATAGATCCCTTGGCTGGTAAGAAGATCGCTGACTGCAAGAAGGCCATTATCTATCCGGCAAAGCACTTCGTCACCACCTCCTCCCGATTAGAGAGAGCCATGAAATCCATCGAAGAGGAACTGAAGGAAAGGTTAAAAGAATTGCGCTCCCAGAATAAATTGTTAGAGGTCCAAAGACTGGAGACCAGGACAAAGTATGACTTAGAGATGATGAGGGAGATCGGCTACTGTACCGGGATAGAGAACTATTCCAGGCATCTATCGGGAAGGAGGCCAGGGAAGAGGCCCTGGTGTCTATTGAATTACTTTCCCGAAGATTTCCTACTCATCATCGATGAGTCTCATCAAACCATACCCCAACTAAATGGGATGTATAATGGAGATATCTCAAGGAAGAAGACCCTTGTGGAGCATGGCTTCCGACTTCCTTCTGCCCTGGACAATAGACCATTAAAGTTTAAGGAGTTCGAGAAGTTGATGCCCCGAACAATATATGTCTCCGCTACCCCCCGGCCATACGAGATAGAAAAAAGTGTTCAAATCGTGGAGCAGATCATTAGACCTACGGGATTGATCGATCCCAAGATCTCTGTGAGACCGACAGAGAATCAGATAGACGATTTGATTAGAAAGATAAAAGAAAGGGTGAAGAATAAAGAGAGAGTCCTGATAACTACCTTGACCAAGAGGATGGCAGAGGATTTAGCGGATTACCTAACCCAGATGGACCTGAAGGTCAGGTATCTTCACTCTGAGATCAATACCATAAAGAGGGTGGAGATATTGAGAGACTTAAGGGCGGGAGAGTTCGACTGCCTGGTAGGGATAAACCTCTTACGTGAAGGATTGGACCTGCCCGAGGTCTCATTGATCGCTATCTTGGATGCCGATAAGGAGGGTTTCCTGAGGAGCGAGACCTCTCTAATCCAGGTCGCTGGTCGAGCCGCGCGGAACGTCAATGGAGAGGTCATCATGTATGCCGACCGGGTAACCGGCTCCATGAAGAGGGCCATAGATGAGACCAATAGGAGAAGGACTATGCAGTTAAAATATAACGAGAGGCACCACATTACCCCTAAGACCATCCAGAAGTCCATTCAGGATATGTTAGTGGTTTCCAGCGAATCGAAGGAGTATGTCTCCTCTATGTTAAGGGAGAAAGGATACCAATATCTTCCCGCGAGGAACATCCCCAGGGTAATCTCTGATCTCGAGAAACAAATGAAAGACGCCGCAGATAATTTAGAATTTGAAATCGCTGCCATGCTAAGAGATGAGATCATGAAACTAAAGGAAAAACTTTCCGAAGCAAGGGGCTAAAAAAGTCCCAATTGAAGTATAGAAAGCATTCGCTCTAATGCGAAAGTGTTCGATCAGAATATAAGAAGTAAAAGAGTCAGAATAATGATAAGGATGAAAAAGGAGAAAATGGTTTCGAAGTTTACTCACCGGGTTGGGGTCCACTGCGCCACCACTGCCTTTCGCAATCTATTCGCATACGAAGACCACCACTTGAGTGAGGATATGTGCTTTGGTCTGGGTTCTGGACTTGGTTTCACTTACTGGAAGGATAAGCGCATGCCTTTCCCCTTTGTTGGTGGTCGAACAAGAGACTTAGAAAAAGAACTCTGCTGGAATTTGGGGATAGAGATGAAGGTCTATGAGACGCATAGCAGGAAGAAGGCCTATTCTACCTTACGGGAGTTGATTCTCAAGAATCAGCCGGTAATTATCAATGTCGACCTCTACTATCTTCCCTACTTCTGGGGTAATCAGGAACCACCACCCGGGGCCCACTTCGGCGGCCACTTCATTGTAGTGGCGGGCATCGATGAAGAGAAGGAAGTGGCCTATGTAGCAGATACCAATTTTCCCGGGCTTCAAGAAGTTGCACTCAAGCGTTTAGAAGAAGCGCGGGACTCGAAGCATAAACCATTTCCTCCTTATAATAGATGGTATATCCTTGAAATTCCCCAAGAACTCACCCCTCTAAATAAGGCCATCAAAAGGGCATTGACTAAAAATCATCAGGAGATGCAAAAACCTCCCATCAAGAATTTAGGCCTGAGAGGGATGAAATATTTTGCTCAAGATATTGTCAACTGGCCTCAAGAGATTGCTCCCCCCTCCTTAAACCCCGCCCTACTTAATACCTACATCTATATGGAAGAAGATGGGACAGGGGGTGGCTTATTTAGAAGAATCTATGCCCGGTTCTTAAAAGAGGCAGGGGAAATATTGGGAAACGAGGCCTTGAAGGATCTATCCTCAGAGTATGAAAAGATTGCTAACCACTGGACTAATTTAGCCAAGATGTTTCTAGAAGCCTCAAAGACTAATGATAAAGAAATCTTTACTAAAGCCCAACCAGTAATTTTGGAAATTGCCACTTTGGAGGAAAAAGCCTCGCTCCAGCTAAATCAAATCTGCGACGGATTAAACAAACCTTGACTTCTCCCTAACTTTGTGTATAATATACATTAAGCCATTCGCGCGAATTCGCAAGTGTTATGAAGAGAAAATTTAAATAGAGGGAGTAGAATATGGAGTTGACAGTTAAGGTATTTAAGGCTTTAGCCAACCAGAAGCGTCTGAATATGCTGAGGCTTCTTATGAGAGAAGGGGAACTTCCGGTATCGGTTATTAGTAAAAGATTGAAAATCTCCTTTACCAGTGCTTCAAAAAATTTGTTGAAACTGGAGAACGTGGGTTTAGTAAAAAGGAGAGAAAATAGCATCTGGATATATTATGAAATTAATCGAGATAGAAAATATCCTTACCAAGAACTTCTTTTCAAATTTGTCAAAAAGTAATTAAACCATTCCCCGTAAAGCAATCCCGATAAAATCGGGATTCCCACGGGGCAGGCGCGCGCCACCGCCTTTGGCGGGAAATTCGCAAGTGTTGTGAGGAAAAGACATGAAGTTGGATTTGGAGAAGGTTAGGCCTATTGTGAGGATGGCTCTGGAAGAGGATGTTGGGAAGGGAGATATTACTACTAATCTTATTATTCCCAAAGGAAGGAAGGCGAGAGGGGCCATCTGGGTCAAAGAAAAAGGGATCATTGCTGGATTGCCAGTG
>JAUXAI010000082.1 GCA_030619985.1 bacterium
AAAAAGAGAATGACCAGGATAACAAAGAGTCCTCCCCAGAAGAGGGCATTGCGCAGGATAGTGATGGAGCGTCTGATGAACTCGGAATTATCTCTCATTATATTTATCTTGACATCCGGGGGGAGATTTTTCTTTAATTCCTCCAGTTTTTTCAAGACTCTCTCTGTAACCCGAACGGTATTTGCTCCCGACTGTCTCTGCACCAAGAGATTTAGGCCCGGCCCTCTATTCACCTCCACCTTGGCCGTCTCTTCTTTAAAGGTATCCTTGACCTCTGCCACATCTTTAAGATAAATGGGAGTACCATTCCTGGTAGCAACTATGATATTTCCGATCTCCGGTATCTCAAGTTCCTCTGGAGTCCTTATCAGGTAATCCATCTTCCCGGTCTTCAGATGACCTCCCGGAAGGGAGAGGTTCTCCTTTCTCAAAGCATCTATTATCTGATCCACGGAAAGGTGATAGGCCTCTAGGCGGGTTCTATTCACCTCCACCAGAATCTCCCTCTCCAGCCCCCCCCATATCATAGCCGTAGCCACCCCCGGAATGGTCTTCAAGGGATCGACAACTCTTTCATCTAAAAGGTCCTGAAGTATGGGATAACTCTCTTCAGCAGTAACTCCCAAGACGAGTATAGGCATCATGGAAAAATCGAATCTGAAAATTATTGGATCGTCGACATCCTCGGGAAGGAAGGCTTGAGCCAGGTCCACCTTATCTCGAATATCGTTCGTTGCTTCATCAAGATTAATTCCCCAATCGAATTTCAGATTAATTGATGAAACCCCCTCTTGGGAAATAGATTCTATCTTGTCCAGATTGGAAACCGTAGAGAGCCGCTCCTCAAGGACCTCAGTGACCCTGCTCTCCACTTCCTGGGATCCTGCTCCTTGATAGCTGGTAATGACGCTTACTGCAGGAAGTTCTATTTCGGGCATGAGATCGATTCCCAATCGAGTCAAGGAGACCAGGCCCAAGATGATGGCCGCGATGAAAAGCATAGCGGTCATGACCGGCCTTCTCACTCCAAACTCTGGTAGATTCATTTCAACCTCACTTCATTCGGTTAGTTAACAGTAACCAGTTTACAGTTAACAATGAACCGTACTCGTCATACGTTGCTCGGTTGCGCTGCTCGTTTCGTCTTACGTCTATCGGTTGTGTTCTCTTACGAAAGACGTCTGACGATGGCCGAGACCAGTTACGCAATCGCAACCGATTAACGATAACCTGATCACCGATCACTGGTCACCGATCACTGATTTACCTGATCACCCTTACTAAATCGCCGTCCTTTACCCTGGTCTTTCCCATAACGATTACTTCTTCTCCCAAATCGAGGTTATCCTTTATCTCTACCAAATTCTCCTGGCCCATTCCGATAGTCACCTTTCTTTTTAAGGCTCGATTATCTTTGACTACAAAGATAAAGGTTAAATCTTCTTCCTTTATTAAAGCATCCCGGGGGATGATGAGGACATCCTTGCTCTCTTTAGTAACGATTGTTGCTCGAGCGAACATACCGGGTTTTAGTAAGTGCTTTGGATTGGAGATGAGTATTTCTATAGGAGCAGTGCGGGACTCTAAGTCCACTACTGGGCTTATCTTCCATATCTTACTCTTGAAAACCTGTTCTGGATAAGCATCCACTTTAATCTGGGCCCCTTGTCCTATTCTAATTTTGGGAAGATCCCTTTCTACAACATCGATCTTGACTTTCACCTTATCCATATCCACAATTAATGCTACCGGTGTTTGGGGGGTTACCTTGGTGCCTAAATCGACATAGACCCGGCCTACAATTCCGGCCAAGAGAGAATCTACTGGCGCCGGCTCAAACTTAAAGCCTGGTTCGTCTCGATCGATTAGGGCAATAGTTTGACCTTTCTTAATCCTATCTCCTTCCACAACATTCTTTTTAATAATCTTCCCACTCACTCGTGGATAGACCTCTATCCTCTCCTTAGCTTCAACATCTCCAGTATAGGAGACGATTTCTTTAAGGTCTCTTTTTATTACCTCAACTACCTCTACCGGTATTCCTTCCTCAATAGATACCGTCCTTGCTCCCCTCTTTGAAATCACCATCCTTCCCACGATGATGAGGATTATCGCTAAGACTATTACTCCCAGAATGACTCTTCTTTTTTTCATTTTTTCCCCCATTTATCTTTGAAATTATTCGCCCATTCGCGCGAATGGTCTCACCATCTCAGCTCTTCCTTGCTTTACGTAAAAGAAAAACTGCGGTGCCCATCATAACTAACGAGGCCAAAAGGGGAACGAAGACTGGTGCAAACCAAGGGCCGGGGATAAGAAATAAACAGTCAATGGTTGCCAGACTCGGTGGCCAACCGATAAGCACTTTGAGCCAGAGGTAATAGAAGATATCCCAGATGGCAAAGACCCAGAGGAAGATGGCCAATTTCTCCAATCTCTTCCTTCCCACTAGGAGAGCGACCGCTATGAGAATAATGATGGTGGAGACCTCCCGCGTCTGCTCTAAGAATAATACTCCATGAGACCTTAAAAGATTATTAAATTCAGCGATACCCATTACCTCCCAGGGAAGGGGAGGAAGGATACGGCGTAGATAGACAACGACTATAGCCTCCCAGTATCCCAGAGCAATACCTAATAGAGTAACCAGACCCATTCTCAACTTCATTTTTCTTCCTCAAGCAAAATATTTTCTCTCTCCAGAACCGTTCCTTTTGCTTTCTCTAAGTTGATCAAGGATTTATTGTAATCGATTATTGAGCGTAAATAGCCGCTCTGTGCCTCAGCCAGGTCTTCTTGATACTCTAAAATATCATGGGTTGTAGTCAACCCTTCCTTAAATCTCTCCTCCTCTGCTGATAGTTTCCTTTCTCGCAGTCTCCTCACTGTTTCTGCTACTGCTACCCTTTTATAATCGGTATTGGTTCCTCTTACTGCTTCTCGAACCTGGACGATGATCCTCTGCTCCAGCTTCTTAAAATCAATCAATGCCTTCTCCTTCTCTAAAAGCCTCTTTTTATACTTACTCCTTGCTCCTCTATTCCCTAAGGGATATTCAAAAGAGAGGCCAGCTGACCAGGACTCATATTCTCCCTTACTCATCTCATCAAAGGCATCGTTATAGTGCCTATCCAAGCCGTTCAGGCCAAAACTCCCCTTCAAATCTAAGGTAGGAAGAACTTCATTCTTCGCTACCTTTATCTTAATCTCTTTATTTTTTAGATTAATCTTCTCCTTCTGGTAATCGGGCCGCTTCTTAAAAGCAGTTCTCACGCTCTCCACGAGATCGATTTCCTTTGCTTCTAAAGGAGGCTTATCCAAAGGGATAATGTCAAAGTTCCAGAGTTTTGGATCCTGAATGAGGTTAGTGACTATCTTCAGATTATCCTGGGCATCGGAGAGCATTTTTTGGGCAATAATAACCTCTTGCTTGCGAGAGGCGACCTCTGCTTCTGCGGACAGAACCTCAAGTTGGGAAGCGGTTCCTGCCTTCATCCGTGCCCTATTCGTCTCCAATAAATCCTTGGCTCGCTTTAAGGAAAGTTCTTTGACCTTCAGGTTCTCCAGAGCAAAGACCAGTTCCCAGTAGGCCTTCTCTGTCTTAGTCACAGTATTAATTACCTCTTCTCTCAACTCTTCAAGTGAGATATCCTTATTATTCTTGGCGATAAGGATA
>JAUXAI010000053.1 GCA_030619985.1 bacterium
CGGCTATTTTGACCAAATAATAGAGGCGGTAGCTATCCTCTCTAAGAAGAAGAAGGGAGCACTCATCTCTCTGGAAAGAGAGACAGGATTAAAGACCTACATCGAGACTGGAATAAAGATCGATAGCGAGGTGAGTCGGGAACTACTATCCACCATCTTCCTACCTTCCACCCCGCTTCATGATGGAGCGGTCATCATCCAGGGCAATAGAGTTGCTGCTGCGGGATGTCTCTTGCCCTTTACCAGAAATCCAGATGTTTCTAAGAGGATGGGAATGAGGCATAGGGCGGCTCTGGGTCTCTCGGAGGAGACGGATGCCATAGTGATTGTTGTCTCTGAAGAGACGGGGAAGATATCTCTGGCGGTTGGGGGAAGACTAACCAGGGATCTGGATGAAACTACCCTATCCAAGACACTGCAGAATCTATTACTTCGGCCCCTTCCCAAAGGAGAAGAGAAATGAGTCCCGCCCCTCCTTTTATTAAAATGTTGCTCAATAGAACTTATCAGCGGGTAATTTTTATACTTTCTATAAGTCAATTTTGTGAACCCCGCTCCTCAGAGAGGGGCGAGGGTGAAATTACACAGGGAGGGGCGGGATGAGGAATTGGTTTCGGCATAATCTGGGGATTAAATTGGCCTCTTTGGCTTGTGCTTTAGCCTTATTCTTCTATGTTCTGGGCCAGCAAGGAGAGCCCATCTCCTTCGGTGATGTGCCGCTTGATTTCTATAATGAGCCCATTAATCTTGCCCCCAGTGTGACTCCAGATACGATCTCAGTAAGTCTCCAGGGTCCACGCAACATCATCCTGGGCCTGGAGAGAAAGCAGATCAAGGTCTATCTTGATCTCAAAGGAAAGGAGAAGGGCCGATTCCTTTATCCCTCAGAGGAGTTCAAGATAAAGTGTCCTGAAGGGGTGAGGGTAGTCAAGATAACACCGAGGATAGTCTCGGTCAACCTGGAGCCTTTGATTACCAAGGAGATGGAGATCAAACCTACCATTCTGGGGAAGCCGGCTCCAGGCTATGGAATAGGGAAGGCCACCTCCAGCCCAAAGAGTCTCAAGGTTCGTGGGCCGGAGAGTAGACTAAAGGCCTTGACTGGAATACCGACCACCCCTATAGATGTAAGTGATATCTCAAGTAATATTGCTCGGGTAGTGAAGGCGGATCTGACAGAGAGGGATTTGAAGATCATAGGAGAGGTGCCCATTCAGGTAGCAATAGATTTAGTCCGGGAATTGGTGGAGAAGAGATTTAAAGATATTCCGGTTAAGATTATGCAACCCCCTTCCTCACTCCTTGAGGCCCGACTAAAAGAGAAGGAAGCAACCATTCTCTTAAGGGGACCCCAGGAAGCGATGGCAGCCCTTTCGCCAAAGGATGTCACGGTAGCCATAGATGTCACTGACCTCTCTCGGGGCACCTACAAACTGAAGCCAGAGGTTACTGTGCCCCCTAAGATCGAGGTAGTCTCTATCACCCCTTCTATTTTCGAGGTCACCTTAGGCAGCAAGATAGTATTTATGGAGTAGACCTTGCGTAGACTTTTCGGTACCGATGGAATAAGAGGAGTAGCCAATCTCTATCCCATGACTCCAGAACTTGCCTTTCGTTTAGGGAAGGCAGCAGCTACTTTCTTCAAGAAGGATAAGGAGAAGGCCTCCCTGGCCATCGGTCGCGATACCCGTCTTTCCGGTCCCATGCTTGAAGAAGCCATATCTAGTGGAATATCCTCCGCAGGGGGGGATGTTTTTAAATTGGGCATCCTTCCCACTCCCGCCATCGCCTATCTTACAAAATCTCTAAAGGCCGATGCGGGAATTGTTATCTCCGCTTCCCATAACCCATATCATGATAATGGAATTAAGTTTTTCTCCCGAAGGGGCTTCAAGCTCTCCGATGATTATGAGAAGAAGATTGAAGAACTCCTCTTCAGGAAGAAAAAAGTACCCCGCCCCACGGGAAGGAAGATCGGTAGAGTCTACCCTATTGACGATGCTCCCAAAAGATACGAAGAGTTTGTCCTGAAATCTTCCCCCCCTGGTTTAAATCTCAGAGGATATAAGATAGTAGTCGATTGTGCAAATGGTGCTACCTACCAAGTAGCACCCCAGATTTTAAGGGAACTCGGGGTAGAAGTGATCGTTTTGAATAACAAGCCAGATGGAACAAATATTAATGAGAACTGCGGCCCACTTTATCCCGAAGTAACTCGAGAGAGGGTGTTAAAAGAAAAGGCAGATGTTGGGATATCATTTGATGGGGATGGGGATCGGGTAATCCCCATAGATGAGAAGGGAGAGGTGGTCGATGGGGATCAGGTGATGGCTTTCTGTGCCCAGGAGTTTATCAAGAAGAAGAAACTTTCTAAGAAAACCCTGGTAGCCACAGTGATGAGTAATCTGGGACTAGATTTAGCATTGGAGAGGATGGGGGGAGAAGTTCTGAGAACCCCGGTTGGTGACAGATACGTTCTGGATAAAATGCTAAGAGAGAATCTAAAACTGGGTGGAGAGCAGTCAGGACACATCATCTTTTTAGAGCATAATACTACGGGAGATGGAATAATCACTGCCCTCCAGATACTCTCCATCATGAAGAGAAGGAATAAGCCTCTTTCTGAACTTGCCCAGGTTATGGAGAAATTCCCTCAGGTTCTAATCAATGTCAGGATCAAGAAGAAGAAAGATCCATTAAAAATTCTGGAAATTAAGAAAGAGATTGAGAGGGCAGAAAAGAAACTCGGTAGTGGCGGGAGAATTTTAGTCCGTCCTTCAGGCACCGAGCCTCTTATCAGGGTAATGGTTGAGGGAAGAGAGAGAGAAGAGATTGAGACCATTGCCCGAGACATAAGCAGAATAATCCATAAAAAATTAGGATAGAGATGGTTAGATTAGGAGTGAATGTCGATCATGTGGCTACGGTAAGGCAGGCCAGAAGAGCTCCAGAGCCAGACCCTTTAGAGGCCGCCCTCTTGGCCCAGAGAGCAGGAGCAGACTCCATCATCGTCCACCTGAGAGAGGACAGGCGCCACATCCAGGATCGAGATGTAGAGATTTTGAGGAAGAAGGTTAAGAGGCTCAACTTAGAGATGGCGGTAACGGAGGAGATTCTAGAAATCGCCTGCAAAATAAAACCGGACCAGGCCACTCTGGTACCAGAGAAGAGGCGAGAACTAACTACTGAAGGGGGATTGGATGTAGCAGGAAACCTAAAGAAGATTTCAAAAGCGGTCAAAAGATTAAAAAAGGAAGGAATTCTTATTAGCCTGTTCATAGACCCTGATCTAAAGCAGGTCAAGGCCTCTACTAAGACAGGGGTTCAGATGGTGGAGTTACATACCGGATGCTATGCAGAAGCGAAAAGCAAGACGAAGAAAGGTAAAGAACTCACCCGCATTTCCAGAGCAGCCAAAGAAGCGCGAGAGTTAGGCCTTGCGGTAAGTGCTGGTCACGGCCTCACCTATTGGAATGTCTCTCGAATAGCCAAAATTCCCGAGATAGAGGAATTGAACATCGGTCATAACATCATTGCCCGTGCAGTAATGGTGGGGATGAAAGAGGCAGTCGAAGATATGCTTAATCTTATTAAGAGGAGAAAGAAGTGAACCCCGCACCTTCTACTATATTTTATCATATTTATCCTTTGAAAATAGAAGAAGTGAAAGACTCTGTATTAGTTTTACCGCCCATAATACAAAATCTTTTGAATCATAAGGAAGGTGCGGGGTGAAGTTAAAGAAGATATTGAAGTGGTTCTATCCTGGGATGCTCATTAAGAGATGGATAATCCTTTTACTTGTCGGGATTATCTTTCTTGGAACGGGATTGGGTGGCCTATTGCGTCTTCCCAGGCCTCCCCAATTTGTAAAGGGTTTTGAAAGAATCTTTCTTTCCGAGGCCTTAGTTACTCGTCCGGTGGTTATGCTCATTCTCTTCATAGGTGTGATCTGTATTGCCATAGGCCTGCAACGATTGTTAAAATCCATCTACTCCCTCTTCGCTCCCCAAGAAAAGAGGGATTTGGTTGATGTGGTCTATGAGAAGAGGCAACTCAGGCGTGGTCCAAGAATAGTAGGCATTGGAGGAGGACATGGTCTCTCCAGCCTCTTAAAGGGAATAAAGGAGTATACCTCTAATCTAACGGCCATTGTCACTGTGGCTGATTCCGGAGGAAGCTCGGGAAGATTAAGAAAGGACTTCGGCATGCCTCCCCCAGGGGATATCAGGAATTGCCTGGTGGCCCTGGCGGATACCGAGCCCCTGATGGAGGATCTCTTTCAATATAGATTCAAAGGTCCCAGCGAGTTAAAAGGTCACTCCTTTGGGAATCTCTTTATCACCGCAATGCGTGAAGTCACCAAGAACTTTGCCAGCGCCGTGAGGGCTACCAGCAAGGTACTGGCCATTCGTGGTCGGGTTCTCCCCTCTTCCCTAAGCGACGTCTCTCTCCAGGCAAAGATGAAGGACGGGAGAGTAATAAAAGGGGAGGCAGAGATTCCTGAGGCGGGAGGTGAGATAGAGAAGCTCTCCCTTTTGCCTTCTGATGCTCCTTCCTATCCCGAGGCTCTGGAGGCCATAAAGGAAGCAGAGATAATCGTTATCGGCCCGGGCTCTCTCTATACCAGTGTGATGCCCAACCTTTTAACAAAAGGGATGATAGAGGCCATAAAGAACTCAAGGGCCATTAAGATCTATGTCTGCAACATCATGACCCAGGCGGGAGAGACAGACAATTATTCTGCCTCAGACCATATAGAGGCCATCTATAAGCATACTGAGAGTAGGTTCCTGGACTATGTTCTGGTAAATACCAGCCAGGGTCCTCCAGAACTTGCCAAAAAGTATGAAGAGGAGAAGGCCTTCCAGGTAGTGGTGGATGAGGAAAAAATAGAAAAGATGGGATTAAAAATAGCTCAGGCAAATCTCATGAGCACCAAGGACTACCTGCGCCATGAGCCAGATAAATTAGCTCGAGCCATTATAAAGATCTTCATGGAAAAGAAGAAAGGGGCAAGAGTTGGTGAGAAAAAGAGAATTTAAAGGAAAAGAATGATGGGATTTCAAGTCTATATTACTAAAGATAAGAAACAGATGAGCCAGGTGGCTGCCCAGATCGTATTGGGGCAGATCTTGAGCTTTATCCCCAGTGAAGAGAAGGAGAAGATGGTCCTGGGATTGGCTACCGGAAGCACTCCCACGGGTCTCTATGATATTATTGCCAGTAACCAGCATCTCTTCGATGCTCAAAGGATAGTCTCCTTCAATCTCGATGAATATGTCGGTCTCCCTGGAGCCACCCCGGAAGAGAGGGCCAGACATCCGGAGAGCTATGCCCATTTTATGTCTGAGCAACTCTTTCAGAAACTCACGCCCTCTTTTACTAAGACCTTTATCCCTCAAGGCACTAAGGTAGCAGAGGAGAGATTAATTCAAGAATTGGGAAGCCACAAAGACGATCCTTCCTATTACGAATTAAAAGGAACCGATTTTGGTAAAGCGGTCTCGATTCCAGATACTACTCTTAGTGATTATCTTTCCTGGATAAAGAGAGAGATCCTAGATGGTTATGAGGAATTGATTAGATCTTACGGGGGAATCGACCTTCAGGTAGTAGGAGTGGGAGAAAAGGGACACATCGGCTTCCATGAGTGTGGCATCCCTTTGGAAGAGAGGATGCTTCTGGTTAAGTTAGATGAGAGTACCATCCAGAATGCCGTAAAGGATGGCCATTTCTCCAGTGTAGAGGAATCCCCCCATTATGCCATCTCTATGGGAGCCGGGTTGGTCTATGAGGCCTCCTTGATACTCCTTTTAGCCAATGGAGAGAGAAAGAGAGAGACCATCGCTGGTTCTCTTCTGGGGCCAGTAACTTGCAATCTACCCATCTCTTTTTCTCAAGAGTATGCTAAGAAAGGAAAGATGATCTATATTGTTGATGAATTAGCAGCCAAGGATATCTTAGGCAAAGAAAGTATCCTGTCTTCTAAAGAGATTTATGTAAGCAATCTGAGATAACTCCTTAAAATTCTCGTAGTCTTTGTTTCACTTTAACCTGACTCAAAGCCTGTCTTTTTTAAGATAGGCTTTTTGTTTGCCTTCTGGGGGGAAATATAGTATACTATCAAAATAAGGAGAATGAGATGATTAAGGGTGTGGGAATAGACCTTGTTAAAATAGAAAGAATCAAAAGGGCCATCGATAATAATGGTAGGTTCTTAGAAAGAGTCTTTACTAAGGAAGAGATTGCTCTGGGAGAGAAGAAGAAGGATAGATACCAGTTCTATGGAGCCCATTTCGCTACCAAGGAAGCGGTGATGAAGACCCTGGGAACGGGATGGAGAAAAGGGGTAAGATGGAGGGATATTCAGGTAATTCATAATAATGATGGAAAGCCAGAAGTTAGATTAGTGGGAAAGACTAAAGAGATTGCCAAGAGATTAGAGATAGACGAAGTCCTGGTATCTATGTCCCATACCAAAGAGTATGCTATTGCTCAGGCCATCGCAGTGAGCAAGTAATAAGAGAATAAGAGAATAAGAGAATACGAAAATAAGGGGAAGAAAGGTAAAATAAATAGGGACTTATTTGCTTATTAACTTATTTGCTTATTAACTTATTAACTTCTTTTCAGGGAGCGTAGGATGAAGGTTGTCACTGCAGAAGAGATGAGAGAAATAGATAGAAAGACCATTGCCTCTGGGATTCCTTCTATAGAACTTATGGAGAATGCGGGAAGAGCAGTAGCCAGAGTAATCAAATCCCATTATGCTCCTTTGAGGGGCGAAAAGGTCTCTATCTTCTGTGGCAGGGGGAATAATGGTGGGGATGGACTGGTAGTGGCTCGTCTTTTAGCAAAAGAGAGAGTAAGGGTAAAGGTATTCTTATTAGCAAAGAAGGAAGAACTCAAGAGAGATCCGAAGACCAATCTGAAAAGAGTGCTAAAAGAATCCGCCTCTTCGGCGGATCCACCGATGAGGTGGATAGAAATTATAGAGATAGATACTTCTCGAAAATTAGAGAGACTTAAACAAAAAATTAAAAAGTCAGATTTAATTGTTGATGCTATTCTGGGAACAGGAATAAAGGGAGCACCTAAAGGAATAGAAGCAAAAATCATTAAGTTTATCAATACCCTGAAGAAACCTATTGTCTCTGTGGACATTCCCTCTGGAGTGGAAGGAAGCACAGGCCGGGTCCCCGGAGAAGCAATAAGGGCAGATTTGACCATAACCTTCGGTCTTCCCAAGATTGGGTTGGTCGTCTATCCCGGAGCAGAATATGTGGGAAAATTAGAGGTAGCTCGCATCGGATTCCCCAAGAAATTCTTAGAGGATGAAAGGATTAAAGTAAACCTAATTGCTAAAGAAGAGATCTCTACTTATTTAGAACCAAGGAGGCCAGATACTCATAAAGGAACCTATGGCCATCTTTTCGTCATTGCTGGTTCAATTGGTATGACCGGTGCTGCAACCTTAACCTCTCAGGCGGCCTCTCTCTGCTTTGGGGCTCTAAGAAGTGGAGTAGGTTTAGTCACCCTGGGCATCCCAGAGAGTCTGAATGAAATCATGGAGATTAAATTAACTGAAGGGATGACCTTACCCCTACCAGAGACAAAAAAGAAAACTCTTTCTTTGAAAGCAGAAAAAGAGATCATAGAATTTTCTAAAAAGGCAGATGCTCTTGCTCTTGGACCTGGGCTATCTACCGATAAAGAGACTCAACAACTGGTAAGGAATCTAATAAAAAAGATTTCTCTCTCCATGGTCATTGACGCCGATGCCCTTAATGCCCTCGTTGGTCACCTCTCTCTCCTACATTCTCGCATTCCGCATTCCGCATTCCGCATAATTACTCCCCATCCTGGTGAGATGGCAAGGCTCATCAGTAAAACAGTAAAAGAGGTACAGGAGAATAGAATAAAGATTGCAGGCGACTTTGCCAAAAGATACAAAGTGATCGTTGTTTTGAAAGGAGCAAGGACAGTCATCTCTGATCCAGGAGGGAACACCTATATCAATCCCACGGGAAATCCAGGGATGGCCTCTGCGGGAGTGGGGGATGTTCTGACGGGGATGATCGGTTCCTTCTTAGCCCAGAGAAAGGAACCTTTAGAAGCAGCGAAGACAGGAG
>JAUXAI010000001.1 GCA_030619985.1 bacterium
GTAAACGGTTCACGGTAATTTTAGATGGTGCTCACAATGTAGCAGGAGTAAAGGCCCTCAAGGAAGCCATTAGAGACTCTTTTACCTCGTTAGAGGTCCCCGTCAGAGACGAGGCAGACGCCAAAGGCGTCTTACCTCTAACGGGGTTTAATTATAAGCGGTTAATTCTCCTTCTGGGTATTCTAAGAGATAAAGATATTAAGGGCATTGTAGCCCAGTTAGCACCCTTAGCCTCCAGAATAATCATTACTAGACCTCAGACCCCTCGGGCAGCAGAACCAGAAGAGATAATCAAGATAGCAAAGAAATATTCAGGTTCAATAGTGATTAAGGAAAAATCCTCTCAAGCGATTAGACATGCTTTCCTTTGTGCAGAAAGTAAAGATATCATTCTCGTTACTGGCTCACTCTATACTGTAGGCGAAGCAATAAAAGTACTTTAAAGTAGATAAACCTTTAGATAATGGGGAAGGGAAAAGCCTTCCCTTTTTTCATTTGACTCCTGGAGTTATATGTGATATTATATGTTTTATTATATGCACAATTGAGCCTGAATAAGAATTGATGAAGGAGGCCCAAAATGTTTAATAGTCAGAGACACGAAGAGATACTGAAGATCTTGGCAGAGAAAAGAAGCATAACTGTAGAAGAATTGAGCAGATCGTTGAAGGTCTCTTCCTCTACCATAAGGAGAGACCTGGAAGAGATGGAGGGAAAGGGTCTCTTAAGGAGGACCCATGGGGGAGCAATAAGAGAGAGAAAAGAAAGAGCCAGAGGAATGAAGATATTCCTTGATACCGCCAGTATAGAAGAGATAAAGAAAGCCACAGATTGGGGGCTTATCGATGGGGTGACAACCAATCCTTCATCCATAGCAAAAGAGGGAAAGGACCTCGAGGCTCTCATCAAAGAGATTGCCACTATAATGGATGGGCCAATTTGTGTGGAGCCAGTAGCTACTGAGGCAGGAAAGATTATCTCTGAGGCTGAGGAATTAGCTAAGCTCTATAAGAATATAATAGTCAAGATCCCCATTACCCTAGAGGGCCTAAAAGCGGTAAAGATCCTAAGTAAAGGGGGAATAAAGACTGGGGTAACTTTAATCTTCTCTTCCTCTCAGGCACTTTTGGCAGCCAAAGCAGGAGCTACCTATTGCTTCCCTTTTGCGGGAAGATTGGATGACATTGGCCAAGAGGGAATGGATATGGTGAAGGACATTGTTCAGGTTTATAAAAACTATGGCTTCGGAACAGAAGTAATTGTGGCGAGCATAAGGAGTCCTCTTCAGGTGCAGAAAGCGGCTTTATCTGGAGTAGGGGGAGTTACCATTCCTTTTGATGTCTTTGAGAGATTGATTAAGCATCCTCTGACAGACGAAGGAATGGAGAAGTTTTTGAGTGATTGGAAAAAGATACCGAAATAATCGGTAGTTGGGCTAGGGTAAAGTAGTGAGTTTGGTAGTTAGGTGAGAGTTAGGTGTTTAAAGACCAACTACCTGACCCAACAACTAAACCAACTACCTAACCTTAACCTGACAACTTGACTTTTAAATCCTGCGTGTTGAATTAAATATTTGAGTGAGAGTATGAGATTTAAAGCAATTATCCTATCTGTTATCGTTATTTTGATTCTCTTTGCCTCTTCTCTCATGGCTCAGGAAGAAGAGGAGCCCATCTACTGTGAGGCAGATTATATAGAATACCTGCGGGAGGAGGGGATTATTGTTGCCATTGGGAATGTAAGGATGACCCAGAAGTACACTGTCTTAGAGGCGGATCTGATAAAGATGAATTTAAAGACTGGTGAGACGGTTGCCGAGGGGCATGCCTCCCTCTGGGATGGGATAAGGGAGATAAGAGGGGACTCCATTACCTATAATACAAAGACCAAGAAGGGAGAGATAAAGAAGGTGGCCGGTTTTCCCGGATCGATCCATGCCGATCCCTGGTATTTCAAAGGAAAAGAGATGATAAAAATAGAAGAAGATAAGTATAAAATCAAGAGAGGCATCTTCACTACCTGTGAGCGTCCCTCCCCCCACTATCACTTTTGGGCCCATCCTGCCTATATTCGCCTGGAGGATCGGATATGGCTTTACAATGCCGTCTTTTTCTTAGGAAAGGCGCCTCTCTTATATCTCCCTTTCTATACTCGCTCCCTGACCGGGGTTCCCTATGGATGGGTGATCGTTCCTGGTGAGGATAATAAGCGAGGCTGGACAGTGGAATCCAGGTATATTTTCTATTTCCGTCCCAAGGCCTGGAGGAAGGTCTACCGCTCCCGGGGAACGTTATATGGCGACTATTTAGGAAGGGCAGGCTGGGGGAAGGGGTTGGGCTATAAATATACCATTTCGAGGAAAGGAAAGGATGTAGGAAGTGGGACCCTATATGGCTATCACATCAGAGAACATGAGATAAAGAAGTTCGATGACGGTAAATACTATCGGGTACCGGGAGCGATTACTGAGAGGTGGAAAGGACAGCTGCGTTACTCTCATACTCTGACCAAATATACAAATGCTATGGCCTATGTTAATTATATGAGCGTTGATGAGTTCAATCGGGAGTATGAACCAGAAGCCAGAGAAAGGGTGACCAAGGAATTGGAATATTATGGAGCAGTAACTAGGACCAAACCCCGCTATTATATGAGGGGTGTGGGACACCTTAAGGAGTCTTGGGATTCCAGTACTGAGAAGTTCGGTAAGCAAGAACAGAGGCTTCCCGAACTGACCTTGGGGAGTAGTTATATAAACATTGGTCGGCTTCCTCTCTACTATAAGGGAAAGGTCCAGGCAACAAGCCTCTATACCAAGACCCAGGGGTTCACGGGATGGAACGCAGACCTTACCCAGCATCTCACCACTCCCATTAAGTTGGGACCCAGGATGGGGGCCTCTCTTACCGGGGGCTATACCCAGCACTTCTATGATCAGACGAGTAAGCTAAATAAGGATGACGTCTATTGGGGTACCTATGAGGGGATTGGAAGGTTGAATACCAGGATTACCAGGTATCTTCAGAACGATATAGTCTATAAGTACTCCCAGAATGTCCATGAGCCTAGCGATGTCTCCTTTGATCCGGGAGAAGGAGTGAGCAAGGTAGAGGGTGCTTTCAGATTACAGCTGCCTCCCAAGAGATTAAAAGTGAAACTCTCTACCCTCTACGACTTTAAGAAAGAGGAAAAGCATTGGGATAAGATAAGGCTCGATTTAAGCCTCTGGCCTCTCAAATGGCTGGAATACGATTTCGATGTAGGATATAGTATCGATAAGCCGAGGAAGATGACCAACCTGGGCAATAGGTTTGAGTTTGTACCAAGTCACTGGTACTCTTTCTATATTGGTCAAAGGTTCACCCAGGGTTCTGATGAAAATGATGTTCAGCACCTATTCAGTGGGGCGAAATTCTGGCTGGATCGAAAGAAGAAGTGGAAATTAACAGTATCGAATAGATTCCGGCAGGATCCCCTGGACCACGACTTTGAACTGAGGGATGTAAATGCTGAACTGTGGCGAGACCTCCACTGCTGGGAGATGACCTTTTCTTATCGCTATAAGGAGAGGGCCTATCTTGAGTTAGAGGAGCATAAGGTCTGGATTCAGTTCAATATAAAGGAGTTCCCGGGATTTAAAGTAGGCCATCAGTCCCAATTGGATTTGACAAAGGATTAGATATATGATATAGTATAAATTTAAATGGAGGTATACAGGATGAATATTGCAGTTATCGGTTCAGGATATGTTGGCCTGGTAACCGGGACCTGTTTCGCTGATTTAGGAAACAGGGTCATCTGCGTCGATAACGATGAAGAGAAGATCAAACTCTTAAAGAAAGGGATT
Organism: bacterium; assembly: GCA_030619985.1. Lineage (GTDB taxonomy): Bacteria > UBP18 > UBA7526 > UBA7526 > UBA7526 > JAUWXM01. The sequence continues at coordinate 3,848 of JAUXAI010000001.1, forward strand.
ATGCCCATCTATGAACCAGGATTGGAGGAACTGGTCAAAAGAAATGTTAAAGAGAAGAGACTATCCTTTACTACCAGTATAGAGGAGGGGGTAAGAAAATCAAAGGTCATTTTCATTGCTGTTGGTACTCCACCCAAGAAGGGTGGGGAGGCAGATTTATCCTATGTGGAGGCGGTCTCCAAAGAGATCGCAAGGAATATGAAAAGTTACAAGGTCGTTGTGGAGAAGAGTACCGTTCCCGTAGAGACCGGGGAGTGGGTGAAGCATACCATTAAGATCAATAACAGGAAGAAGGTTCCCTTTGATGTGGTCTCCAATCCTGAGTTCTTGAGGGAGGGCTCAGCAATTCACGACTTCATGAATCCCGACCGGATTGTCTTAGGAATAAAGAGCAAAAGGGCAGAAAAGATCATGACTGAATTATATAAGCCATTAAAAGCACCTATTATAATTACTGATATAAAGAGTGCTGAGATAATAAAGCATGCCTCTAATGCCTTCTTAGCTACCAAGATATCATTCATCAATGCCGTGGCCAATCTCTGTGAGAAGACCGGAGCAGATGTATTACAGGTGGCAGAGGGGATGGGCTATGATAAGAGGATCGGAAGGGCCTTCCTGAATGCAGGAATAGGCTTTGGAGGATTCTGTTTTCCCAAGGACCTAGCCGCCTTCAGACGTATCTCCCAGAAACTGGGCTACGATTTCAACCTTTTAAAAGAGGTAGAGAAAATTAACGAGGCTCAAAAGAGGCTTTTCGTGGAGAAGATAGAAAAGGCTCTTTGGAACTTGAACCATAAGACAATTGGCATCCTGGGGCTTTCCTTTAAGCCCAATACCGATGACTTAAGGTATGCTCCCTCTATTGATATTATCAGAGCCTTACAGAGAGAGGGAGCGAAGATAAAGGCCTTCGATCCTGCGGCCATGAAGAAGGCAGAAAGGATCTTAAAGAGAGTCGAGTTCTGCCAGGATGCCTATGGGGTAGCTAAGGGGAGTGATTGTTTGGTTATCTTGACAGAGTGGAATGAATTTAAGGAATTGGACTTGAAGAAGATTAAAAGATTACTCAAAACACCGGTCATTATTGATGGAAGGAATATCTATGAGCCAAAAGAGATGAAGAGATTGGGTTTCGAATACCAGGGAATTGGGAGGTAGAATGAATCCCGCCCCTCTTTGTAATTCGTTGCGAAATCGATATAACAAGAATAATCATACACTATTTATTAAAATAACAAATTGTATTGCAGAAGGAGGGGCGGGATGAAGGTTCTGATTACGGGAATCACGGGATTTGTGGGAAGTCACTTAGCAGACTTCTTGTTAGAAAAGGGGGATATTGAGGTCTACGGAATTGAGAGGTGGAGATCGAGAACAGAGAATATAGAGCATATTAAGGACAGAATAACCTTGATGGGCTGTGATATTCGAGACGCCTCTTCAGTTAAGAAACTCATCGAAAAGATAAAGCCGGATAAGATATTCCATCTCGCTGCCCAGTCTTTTGTTCCCACATCCTGGCACGCTCCTCAAGAGACACTAACCACTAACATCATTGGAGAATTAAATGTCTTTGAGGCGGTGAGGGAATTGGGAATAAATCCTGTTATCCAAATTGCGGGGAGCTCAGAGGAGTACGGCTTAGTAGAAGAAAATGAACTGCCCGTCAAGGAAAGTAATCCTTTAAGACCTCTATCTCCCTATGCGGTGAGCAAGGTGGGTCAGGACTTATTGGGTTATCAATATTATAAGAGTTACGGATTAAACATCATTAGAACAAGGGGCTTCAATCATTCTGGTCCCCGCCGGGGAGAGGTCTTTGTCTGTAGCGACTTCGCCAAGCAGATCGCCAAGATTGAGAAGAAGAAACAGGAGCCTATAATCTACGTGGGCAATTTGGAAGCAATAAGGGACTTTACCGATGTTCGGGATATGGTAAAGGCCTATTGGCTAGCCACAGAGAAGGGAAAGCCAGGAGAGGTCTACAATATCTGTTCTGGTAAGGGATACAGGATTAAAGAAGTCCTAGACATCCTGCTCAGCATAACGAAAGAAAAGATAAAGATAAAAAGAGATCCCAAGAGGATGAGGCCCTCAGATGTGCCGGTCTTAATAGGAGATAATACAAAATTTAGAAAAGTAACCGGCTGGAAGCCAGAGATACCCTTTGAGAAAACCCTTGAAGATCTACTGAATTACTGGAGGGAAAGGGTATGAAAGCATTAGTTTTGAGCGGGGGAAGGGGAACGAGGTTAAGGCCCATTACTCATACTGGGGCCAAGCAGCTCATTCCCATTGCCAATAAGCCCATCCTCTTCTATGGATTGGAGGCCATTGCTGATGCCGGAATTAAGGATGTGGGTATTATTGTAGGAGAGACAAAGGAGGAGATAAAGAAGGCAGTGGGCACGGGAAAGAAGTGGGGATTGAGAATAACCTACGTTGAGCAGAAGGCGCCCCTGGGTCTTGCCCATGCGGTAAAAGTATCCCAAAGATATCTTAAGGATAAACCCTTCGTTATGTATCTGGGAGATAATCTGGTTAAAGAAGGGATTACATCTTTGGTGCGGGAGTTTAAGAGAAAAAAGCCCAATGCTTTGATCCTACTTTCTAGGGTGAGAGAGCCCCAGAGGTTTGGGGTGGCAGAATTGAAGAAAGGGAAGGTAGTCAGACTGACTGAGAAGCCGAAGAGGCCAAAGAGCGATTTGGCCCTGGTAGGGGTCTATATGTTCGATAAAAATATCTTTGAAGCCGTGAATAATATCAAGCCGAGCTTTCGGAAGGAATATGAGATAACGGATGCCATTCAGTATCTCATCGATAAAGGCCACAAGGTCCATTCCCATATTATTCAAGGATGGTGGAAGGATACGGGTAAGGTGGAGGATGTCTTGGAGGCAAATAGGCTCATCTTAGAGTTCCTTCAGACCAAGATCGAGGGCAAGGTGGATGGAGATTCTCGGATAACGGGAAGAGTAGTCATCGAGAGGGGAGCCCAGGTAGTAAATAGTGTCATCCGTGGACCGGCAATCATTGGAAAAAGGAGTAAGATAATCAACTCCTACATCGGTCCCTTCACATCCATCTACTGGGGAACGACGATAAGAAATAGTGAGATCGAACATAGCATCGTCTTGGAGGAGAGTAGTATCGATAGCATCTCGGGAAGAATAAACGAAAGCCTCATCGGTAAGGAAGTTTCCATCTTCAAGACCAAGGCCAAACCCCAGAGTTATAGGTTTACTATAGGGGATAGAAGTAGGCTGGAGGTCCTTTAAAAATCAATGCAAAATGTAAAATGCAAAATGGAAAATGGGAGAGTGAGCAGGCCCCGAAAGAGACTGAAGTGCAAGATGAGAGTACAAGCGCGTCTCTAACGGGGTGAATGAGAAAGTGGGAAAAGGAGAAAGACGATGATTGAAGGGGTAAAGATTAGGAGACTAAAAGTAATATCGGATGAAAGGGGAGCATTATTTGAGATTTTGCGCTCGGATGATGAGATATTCAAGAAGTTCGGTCAGGTTTATATCAGCAAGTGCGCCCCAGGATGGATTAAGGGATGGCATTACCATAAGAAACAGACGGATAACTTCTGCCTTATAAAAGGCAAGGGAAGAGTAGTTTTATATGATAGCCGTAAGGATTCTCCCACCGTTGGCCAGGTCGAGGAATACGATATTGGAGAAGATAACCTGGTAGTCTTAAGTATTCCGCCTTTAGTAGTTCACGGCATAGAAAACCTGGGGGACGAAGATTGCTGGCTGTTAAATATTCCTACCCATCTTTATAATTATCAGAAACCAGACGAGTATCGTCTTTCATTAGATAATCCCTCCGTTCCCTATAAAAAGTGGAGAGGAAGAAAGGGATGGTAAGTACAACGGATTACGCGGATACCCCGGATAGAAGGATGAAGATGAAAATTTTAGTTACTGGTGGAGCGGAGGTTCACCCCGCCCCTCCTTTGAAAAGGCTAAATCATCATTCCATGTGTTGTTCGAACTTGATTGGAGAGGGATGAGAATGAAAATTCTAATCACAGGAGGGGCGGGGTTCATCGGCTCTAATTTCGTCAGATACCTTCTAAATAAATACCCAGACTATGAGATCGTTAACCTTGATAAATTGACTTATTCTGGGAACCCTGAGAATCTAAGGGATGCCGAGAACAATCCAAATTATAGATTTATTAGAGGCGATATCTGTGATAAGAAAACAGTGGATGGCATAGTCAGCGATGGAGTTGGTACGATCTTGAATTTCGCTGCAGAAAGCCATGTGGATCGTTCCATTCTGGGACCAGAATCCTTTATCAAGACAGATATCTATGGGACCTATACTCTCTTGGAGGCTACCAGAAGGCATAATCTTAAAAAGTATATTCAGATTAGTACTGATGAAGTCTACGGAAGCGTTGAGGAAGGCTCTTTTAAGGAGACCGACCCCTTGAATCCAAGCAGTCCTTATGCAGCGAGTAAGGCAAGCGCTGACCTCCTCTGTTTATCCTATTTCACCACCTATAAACTTCCCGTCATTATTACTCGCTCCTCAAATAACTATGGACCTTACCAATTCCCTGAGAAATTGATACCCTTATTTATTACCAATGCTTTAGAGAATAAATCCCTTCCTTTATATGGGGATGGCTTAAATGTCAGAGACTGGCTCTATGTCTTAGATAATTGCCAGGCGATTGATTTAATTCTCCATAAGGGCAGGATAGGCGAGATATACAATGTGGGGGCGGACAATGAAAGGACAAATATTGAGATTACTAAAGCAATTCTTAAGATACTGGAAAAGAGTGAGGATCTGATTAAGAGGGTTAAGGATAGACCAGGCCACGACCGAAGGTATTCTTTGGATTCTACCAAGATCAGGGAATTAGGCTGGAGACCAGAATATAATTTTGAAAAGGCTTTGAGAAAGACGGTCGATTGGTATAGAAATAATGAATCCTGGTGGCGAAAATTAAAAGTGAAGGCAGAAGAGTTTTTTAAGAAGCAATATGGAGAATTAGAGTAGGATGCGCATACTAATTACTGGTGCCTCTGGAATGCTGGGCACAGATCTGGTAGAAACCTTATCAAAAGAGCATGAGGTAGTGGGATTAGATATTAAAACTCCACCGTTCACAGTTCACCGTTCACAGTTCACCGTTTGCGATATTACGAATGAAAAAGAGGTAATGAAAGCGGTCTGTGATGTAAAGCCAGAGGTAGTGATTCACGCTGCAGCCTATACTGATGTCGATGGCTGTGAAAAGAATGAGGATTTAGCCTACAGAGTAAATGGGACTGGTACCCGGAATGTAACCTTAGCCTGTCAAAAGTGCAAAGCAGTTATGGCCTATATCAGCACCGACTTTGTCTTTGATGGAGAAAAGAAAGAGCTCTATCTCGAAAGTGATAAGCCCAATCCTTTGAGCATCTATGGAAAAAGTAAATTAGAGGGAGAGAGATATATTTCTTCCCTTTTAGATAAATACTTCATCATTCGCACTTCTTGGCTATTCGGTAGACATGGAAGAAACTTCGTTAATACTATATTAAAACTCGCTCAGGAAAAGAAGGAACTAAGAATAGTAAATGACCAAATCGGCTCACCCACCTATACCAAAGATCTCGCCCAATCGATCAAAAAACTGATCACCGATCACTGTTCACAGAGCACCGACTTCGGTATCTACCATATTTCCAATAGTGGTTCCTGCTCTTGGTATGAATTTGCTCAAGAGATATTAAGGGTTAAGGGTTATGGGTTAAGGGTTAAAGGTATTAGTTCCGAGGAATTGGAACGGCCGGCGAGAAGGCCAAAGTTTTCTGTCTTAGATAACAGTCGCTATATCAAAACTGTGGGTAAACCATTAAGGCCGTGGCAAAAAGCCCTGAAAGAATATATTGGAAAAATTGAGGCAACATAAAATTAGTCCTATTGTAGGAGGTAAGATGAAAAATCTTAAATTCCTCAGTCCCAAAGAAGAAAAAGCAGTAAAGGAATTTTGCAAAAGCCTGAGGACGAAATACAAAAAGAGAGTGAAGTTTATCAGGATATTTGGCTCAAAAGTTCACGGCAAAAGTGACAAATTCTCGGACATTGATATATTCATCTTACTGGATAAAAAGGATAAGAGAATAAGGGATTATATTTCTCGGGCTGCCTGGGAGAGAAGCCTAAAGTATGATGTCGTTCTCTCTCCCATAGTCTATGAAGAGCGCCTATTTCGCAGGCCAGTCATCCAGATTACCCCTTTTATCAAGAATGTTTTAAAAGAAGGAGCTATGATATGAAAAGGGAACTGGTGGATTTAGCAAAGCATAGATTAAAGAGAAGTAAGGAGGCTAAGAGAGACGCCCTCCTTCTCTTTAAGAAAGGGTCTTACGCCAGTGCCATAAATAAGAACCTGCTGAAGCAGAATCTTGTTTATTCCTTATTTAGATGAGGCAAGTAGAACGCGTCGTCATAAATAGAGCATATTACGCGATATTCTATGCTACACGCGCCTTACTAGCAACAAAGGAGCTGGATTCTTCTAAGCATTCTGGAGTAATCGCCCTTTTCAATCGTCATTTTGTTAAGAAAGGATTAGTTCCCAAAGAGTTAAGCAGAATACTCCACACTGCTTTTGAAAAGAGAATAGCCGGGGATTACAAGGACTTTCCTGAATTTTCTAAAGAGGAGACTAAAGAAATCCTTTCCAAATGTAAGATATTTTTGAATGGAATTGAAAAGGTTTTAAAGAAATTCCTATCTTGATAGAATACTCTTGAGGACAAACTGGTGAAAGTACTAATAACTGGAGGAGCAGGTTTCTTGGGTTCGCATCTCGTGGACCTTCTCTTAAAAGAGGGCAACGAGGTCATCTGCCTGGATAATCTAATAACTGGAAGTATGGATAACCTTGCCCATTTACAAGACAATAAAAAGTTTAGGTTCATTAAACAGGATGTAACGGAGTATATCAAAATAGATGGGCCGATTGACTATGTCTTACATTTCGCCTCACCAGCCAGTCCCATCGATTATCAGAAATATCCCATCCAGACCCTCAAAGTTGGTGCCTTAGGAGCCCATAAGACTTTGGGTTTGGCAAAAACAAAAACAGCCAAATTCCTTCTGGCCTCGACTTCAGAGGTATACGGGGATCCATTGGTTAATCCCCAGAGAGAAAATTACTGGGGGAATGTTAATGCTATAGGGCCGAGGGGAATGTATGATGAGGCAAAACGTTTTGCTGAAGCTATGACTATGGCTTATCATAGGTATCACGGAATAGATACCAGAATCGCTCGCATATTCAATACCTTTGGAGAGAGGATGCGGAAGAAAGACGGTCGCGTAGTTCCCACCTTCATTACTCAGGCCCTAGCCAATGAGCCCTTAACCGTCTTTGGAGATGGTTCCCAAACAAGAAGTTTTTGTTATGTCTCGGATATGATTGAAGGACTATATAAGTTAATGCTATCCGTTATTCATGAGCCCATTAATTTAGGCAATCCTCAAGAGATGACCATCTTGGACTTTGCTAAAAAAATAATTGAATTGACTAAGAGTAAGAGCAAAATAGTCTATAAACCATTGCCCCAGGATGATCCCAAGGTGAGAAGGCCCGATATCTCTAAAGCCAGGAAACTCTTAAAGTGGGAACCAAAAATAAGTCTGGAAGAGGGACTAAAAAAAACCATTGCTTGGTTCAAAAAGAGCAAAGAAGCATAGCAGAATACAAGTTGACAAGGATACAAGAATACGAAAATAACTAAACTTGTTAACTTGTCAACTTATTAACTTGTTAACTTATCAACTAATCAGCTAATCAACTTGTCAACTAATAAGTATGGGGGTGGAAAGAATGATTGACAAGGAATTGTTAGAGATTTTAGCTTGTCCAGTATGCAAAGCAAGTGTAAGATTAGAGCAGAATAAAATTGTCTGTATCAAATGTGGCAGAAGGTATCCCATTCGGGACGGTATTCCCGTGATGCTGGAAAGCGAAGCAGAAAAAGAGTGACTGAATGAAGTTTGTCGGCACCTTCGAGAGACAAGTCTCTTTCATATTCATTGCTCTCACATTGGGCAATATAGGTAACTTTATATTTCACATTTTTATGGGGCGTCATCTACCAGAAACGGAATATGGAATCCTCTATAGATTGCTTGCCCTTTTAATGATCGTCTCTGTTCCCGCAACTACTATCCAGACAGTAATTACCAAGTATACTGCCCACTTCAAAGCCTTTAGCCAATATGGTAAGATCCGTTTTTTATTATTTAATCTTCTCAAGAGGCTCTTCTTCTACGGTTTCCTGGGCTCCCTTATATTTCTGACGGCAAGCGGTAGAATCGCTTCTTGGCAGCATTTTCCCTCTAGCAGGCCAGTTATGATCCTGGGAATACTTTTGTTGTTGAGTGTTATCGCCCCAGCAGCAGGAGGAATAATCCAGGGCCTGCAAAAATTTAATTACTTAGGATGGAGCACCATATTAGGCACCGCTTCCCGTTTAATATTTGGAATTATCTTTGTCTTCCTCGGTCTGGGAGTAAGTGGGGCTTTAGCTGCTTCTATTCTCGCCATGCTTGTCGGTATATGCATCCTCTTCTTTCCCCTGAAGTTTCTGTTTAAATCAAAGGAAACAGAGGAGAGGGTAGACTTTAAAGAGATCTACAGATATTCTGCTCCGGTTATATTCAGCGTCCTCTTCTTCATGATTCTGACCAACATCGATGCTCTATTAGTGGGAAACTTCTTTAGCCCGGTTAAAGCAGAAATTTATTCTGCTGCTGCCTTTGTGGGAAGGATGATATTATTTCTTCCCATGCCCATTGTGATTGTCATGTTTCCTAAAGCCTCAGAACTATATGCCCAGAGAAGGGACTCTTCCCTTATCTTGAAAAAAAGTCTACTTTACGTTGGCCTCTTAGCGGGTGGAACAACCCTTGTTTGCCTTTTCTTTCCCTCTCTCATAATTAAGCTTATCTGGGCCGGTAAACATCAAGCAAGTACCCCATTAATTGGAAAGTTCGCCTTAGCCATGGCCCTATTTGGTCTAGTCAATATCCTTTTCTTCTATCAGCTCTCCATTCATAGGTTTAGATTTTTATATTTAGCAGGCGCTTTCACCCTTTTACAGATAATCGCTATCACTCTATTCCACAATACCCTCTCCCAGGTAGTCTGGATCTTGGTGGCCAATGGAGCGTTACTCTTTTTAATTAATCAATTTTTAGTTTGGACACCGAAAAAGATTTCTGAAAAAGTCAGAAATCTTTGATTACAGTGATTAAAAAATAAGATTACACAGATTAGTTATTAACGACGAAATCTGTGTAATCATTCTCAAAATCTGTGTAGTCAGAGCCCTCTGAAGATTTTTTCAGAGACCTCCGAAAAGAAGATTAGAAAGGATAGAGATTGAAGGAGTTTAAAGGTAAGTTATCCATTCTGGTTCCAGCTCATAATGAAGGACCCCATATCTATGGTAATATCCGTGAGATTCAGAGGGTCTTCGATGAAATTGGTTGCCGGTATGAACTCATTATTATTGATGACGGCAGTAAGGATGAGACCCATGAGAATGCTCAGAAGGCGGCAAAGGGGTTCAAGAACATTATAGTAAAGAGGATGCGCCAGAACCGGGGCAAAGGAAGAGCCTTGAAGTATGGCTTCCGCTTCGCTAAAGGAGATCTGGTGGCCTTTCTCGATGCCGATTTAGATCTCCATCCAGAGCAGATTCAAAACCTCTTCAGGATTATGAATAAAGAGGAGGTAGATGTAGTCATTGGTTCTAAAAGGCATCCAGAATCAAAATTGAAGTATCCTTGGCATAGGAAAATTATCTCCAATGTTTATTTTTTCTTAGTCAAGATTATATTCGGTTTACCTCTCAGAGATACCCAGACGGGCATTAAACTCTTTAAATATGAGGTACTTAAGAAAATATTTCCCAAGGTACTTATTAAAAGATATGCCTTTGACTTAGAATTATTGGTCAATGCCCACCATCTGGGATACAAGATTGCAGAAGCACCCATAACCTTAAATTACCAACGCTTTATGGGACGTATTGGTTTAAGAGCCATTTATCACACTTGGTGGGATACCATGGCCATCTACTATCGTATGTATCTCCTGAAATACTACAATGGAAAGAAATAATTATCCTAAGGTCTCTATTATTATTCCAGTAAAAGAATCTAATGAAAATCTGCAGGAATGCCTTGAACATTGTTTGGAACTCGATTATCCGGATTATGAAATTATAGTATTACCAGATAAGATGGAGAGATTATCTTATTCTCAGGTGAAAGTCATCTCTACCGGGACTATTGGGCCTTCTGAAAAGAGGGATATTGGGATTAAGCATGCTCGAGGGGAGATTCTTGCTTTCTTAGATGATGATACCTTCTCCACCAAGGATTGGCTCAAAAAAGCAATGAAAAACTTTGAGGAGACAAACGTGGCTGCTGTAGGTGGTCCAGCCGTTACTCCAGAGAGTGACGGTCTAAGACAGCGAGCAAGCGGCTTGGTCTATTCCTCTCTTTTAGCCAGTGGAGGATTCACTTACCGCTATATTCCCAAGGAGAAATGTTTGGTAGATGATTATCCTTCCTGTAATTTCCTAATTCGGAAATCGATTATGGAGAAAATAGGAGGCTTTGGTTCTAAATTCTGGCCGGGGGAAGATACCAAACTCTGCCTTCATATTACTAAAAATTTGGGCAAAAAGATTATCTATGATCCGGAAGTCTTAATCTACCATCATCGTCGCCCCCTTTATAAAAAACACTTAAGGCAGGTAGCCAGTTATGCTCTTCATCGGGGTTATTTTGCTAAAAAGTTTCCTGAGACCTCATATAAGATATCATACTTTATCCCTTCTCTCTTTGTCATTGGTCTATTCTTTGGTTGGTCATTAGGCTTTATCCATCCTTTCTTTTTCAAGATTTATCTCGGCGTAATTTTGTTTTATCTTGTCTGCGTTCTACTTACTGGTTTTAAGCATAGAAATCCTAAACTGGCTTTTCTGGTATCCTCAGGTATTCTGGCTACTAACCTCTCCTATGGAATCTTCTTTCTTAAGGGTCTATTCTCCCGAAGGCTAAAAGAAGAATGATGAACCCCGCACCTTTAGGCAAGGGCAGAAAATGAATACAAAAAGGTGCGGGGTGAAGGTAATGATTTCTTATCCTCCCTTGAAAGGACCAGGATGTCCTTTATTGAGTCAGAACCGTCAGTTTCAATGGTTCCATAATCCTACTTATATCTATCCCGTAGTTCCGGCCTGGGCAGCGACGATGCTTAAGAACGCGGGTTATGAGGTCATCTGGAACGACTGTATTGCAGAAAATTGGGACTATAAAAAGTTTTTGGATTTTGTCCAAAAGGAAAAGCCCGACCTCATTGCCTTTGAAACCAAAACCCCAGTAATAAAGCAGCACTGGCAAATCATCAACGATTTGAAAAGACCAATCACCAATCACCGATCACCGATCACCGTATTATTCGGTGATCACGTTACTGCTCTACCTGAGGAATCTTTCCACAATTCTCAGGTCGATTATGTTCTGACCGGTGGTGACTATGATTTCCTCCTCCTCAACCTCTGTAACTTTTTAGCTACCGATAACCCGATTACCCGATCACCTGATCACCTGATAACCCGATTAGAACCCGGCATCTGGTATCGAGAAAGTGGCGAAATTAAGAATTCCGGTCTTTTCCGATTAAATCATGATTTAGATTCTTTACCTTTCATTGATCGTGATTTAACTAAATGGAAACTCTATGCTTATGAAAATGGAAATTATAAATTAACCCCCGGGACCTATATTATGGCGGGAAGAGATTGTTGGTGGCGAAAGGATGGTGGCTGTACCTTTTGCTCCTGGACCGCCCTTTATCCTACCTGGAGGGTGAGGTCGGTAGAGAATGTCTTGGATGAGATGGGCGAGCTTATTGAGAGATATAAGATTCGGGAGATAATGGATGATACCGGTACTTTTCCGGCTGGGGAGTGGCTGCGAGAGTTCTGTCAGGGGATGATTAAAAGAGGTTATAATGAAAGGATTAATTTCGATTGCAATCTGCGTTTTGGAGCATTAACCAGTAAAGATTATAAACTGATGGCCAAGGCGGGATTCAGATTCCTCCTTTATGGGCTTGAATCGGCGAGCCAAGAAACAATTAATAGATTGAATAAGGAGATAAAGATTGCCGCCATTGAGGAGGAATTAAGAGAGGTCAAAAGGGCAAATAGAGAGATTAAAGGACATCTCGAACCCCATGTCACCTGTATGGTTGGCTATCCCTGGGAGACAAAAGAGGAGGCAGAGAAGACGATTCAGATGACAAAGGATTTGTTCAGTAAAGGCTTGATAGACACCCTTCAGGCAACCATTATGATTCCCTACCCAGGAACGGCCCTCTTTAAGGAATGCAGGAAGAATGGATGGTTAAAGAACGAGGATTGGGATGGGTTTGATATGAGTCAGCCGGTCATGAAGACTCCTCTGAAGGATGAGGAAGTAATGCGACTCACTCAGGGCATTTATAAATCCTTTATTACCCCACGCTTCTTATTTAGGAAAATAATATCTATCAGGAATATTGATGGCTTAAAGTTTTTCTGGCGTGCTGGAAAGGCAGTTTTGGGCCATCTCCGGGACTTTATGAAAAAACAATCTAAATTTTTGACATAGGGCATTCAAGATGTTATGCTAAATCTGGAAAACCGAACTTTATTTCGGAAATCCAAATCATTAAAAGGACGGGAAATATACTCCATACCTAGACGCAGATATAATATCATCAGAAAATGTTATATCTGAATGCGTAGAAAAATGTGGAGAGTAAGATGGATATAAAAGCACTAATTAAAGAAGGCGAGTCTGAAGCCTTAGAATTTAAAGAATCTACAGGAGAGTGGAAAGAGATAGTTTCAACTATCTCTGCTTTTGCTAATACTAAAGGTGGTAGGATAATTATTGGAGTTTCTAAATCGGGTAAACTATTTGGTGCAGAAATTGGCAAAGATACTATTGAGCGTCTAAGCAATCAAATCTCTCAGAATACCGACCCCAAAGTTCATCCCCGCATTACTACAGAGAAGATAAAAGGCAAATCCATAATCATTATTGAAGTAAAAGAGTCATCCGACCATTTGATTCTTGCATTTGGTAGGCCATTCAAAAGGGTAGGCAAATCAACTGTCAAAATGTCCAAGGATGAGTATGAAAAGTTGATTTTAGAAAAGCATAGAGAGAAATTATATTTTGATTCTCAAATTTGTAAAGGTGCGAAGCTAAAAGATATCAATAAGGAAAGATTATTATGGTTTGTTAAGGAAGCAAGGGTTCATAGGGGTTTGGATGTAGAAGATATGCTTCCCACAGAAGAAATTTTAGAAAGATTAAAACTTTTAAAGGAAAGGAAGTTAACCAATGCCGCTATATTGTTATTTGGAAAAAATCCTCAGAAGTTTTTTCTTCAGACGATAATAAAAGCAATCAGATTCAAGGGGACTGATGTAACGGAAGATATGCTAGACTTTAAGACCATAGAAGGAGATATCCTGATTCAGCTTAAGAGGGCTGAAGACTTTATCTTTGAACACATTCCGAAACAGGCATGGATAGAAGAAGGTAAACTTCAAAGACAGGAAAAATGGTTATACCCGCCTAAAGCGATAAGGGAGGCTTTGGCAAACGCATTAGCGCATAGAGATTATGAGACAACATCAAGTGTTCAGGTTAGAATTTTTGATGATAGGTTAGAAATATGGAATCCAGGAGGTTTGCCATCAGGACTTACAGTGGAAAAACTAAAGAGAAAACATACTTCCATCCCTCGCAATCCTCTTATTGCGAGAGCCTTCTTTTGGGTGAAATACGTAGAAGAAGTTGGCACAGGAACAAATAAGATTATCAAATGGTGTAAAGAGTGGGAGTTACCTGAGCCAGAATTTGAAGATACAGGAACAAGTTTTGTATTAACTTTCCGAAAATTCTATGTGAGTGAAAGTTTATTAGAAGTATTGAATGAACGTCAGAAAAAGGCTGTAGGGTATCTTAGGGAAAAAGGCAAAATAACAAATAGAGAGTATCAAAAACTTTGCGCTGGTGTAAATAGAGAAACCATAAGAAAAGACCTAAATAATTTAATTAATAAAAAAATTATTATTAGAAAAGGAGAAAAAAAAGGGGTTTATTACGAACTTATATGATATGCCAACTTTATGCCAACTTTATGCCAACTTTAAAGATAGTTGTAAAGGAGGGAAGGGTAAGGGAAAATGGTAAACAGAGCATTAAACGGGTGCGAGTTCTCCGCTATCGTGGGGAAGCCGCCAGATAATAATTATGCGTCAGATTTGCGCCAGATAGCAGAAATAAAGAATACACGAATTTCACTTTGCGAAAAAGTGAAAATCTGACGCTGAGTGATAAAGGGATGGAAGAATATCCAGTGGTTTCTGTAGTAGTTACAACTAAGAATGAAGCAAAGAGCATCGAAAATTGCTTGAGGAGCATAAAAAAACAGACCTATCCACAAAAAAAGATAGAGATAATCATAGTGGATAATAATTCAACCGATAAAACGAAGGAAATTGCTAAAAGATTTGCAGATAAAGTCTACAATAAAGGTCCAGAAAGATCAGCCCAAAGGAATTTTGGAGTAGAGAGGGCAAGAGGGAAATACATCTTATACCTTGATGCAGATATGATATTATCAAAAGATGTAATTTCTGAATGTGTAGAGAAATGCCTGCCCCGTAGGAAGCCAACCTGCCCCGTAGCTTCCGCCTCGGCGGGATGGTATGGGGAGGCTTTCCTTCGGGGTGAAAACGAAGACTGCGTTGCCCTATATATTCCCGAACGAATAGTAAATTTATCTTCCGATCAGTTAAATAATCGGTGTAATCTAAATTTTAATCTGCGTAATCAGCGTTTCTGGATAAAGGTAAGAGATTTTGAGAGAAATTTCTATAATGCCACAGTAATAGATTGTGTGAGATTTATTCAGAGAGATAAATTTTTAAAAATTGGTGGATTTGATGAAAAATTAACTGGTCCTGAAGATTGGGATTTTGATCGAAGAATCAAGGAGAAGGGAAAAGTGGACATAATAAACGCTCCTCTGTATCACAACGAAGGAGAATTTAATCTCAAAGAATATCTAAAGAAAAAAAGTTATTACTCTCGATTTTTCAATAAGTACATTCAGAAATGGGGTAAGGATGATTCTATTATAAGAAAGCAATTAGGCCCTTGGTATCGTTTATTTGGAGTTTTTATTGAGAATAGAAAGTGGAAAAGATTCATCAGTAAACCTCATTTAGCTTTTGGCATAATTATATTGAGATGTTCAGTTGGGCTAGTATTCTTAGTTTCTAAGATTTCAAAAATTACTCGGCGTTAGATAAGAAAAATAATAAGATAGGAGAGAAAGAGTATGAAGAAGAGAATAGATGTTGTGATTCTATGCGGGGGTAAGGGAACCCGTCTCTATCCCCTGACTACCAAGGTCCCCAAACCTATGGTTAAGATCGGTGATTTCCCGGTTCTGGAACATCTAATAAAGTATTATCAGTATTATGGCTATAAGAACTTTAAATTACTTCTGGGTTATAAAGGAGAGACCATTAAGGATTATTTTAGCAATTGCTATAAAGATTTGCATATCGAATATTTGGATACCGGTATTGATAGTGGAACGGCAGAGAGAATTTGGCAGGTAAGAGAAAGGCTCTCCAAGATTTTTCTACTATCCTACACTGATGTTTTGGCTGATATCAATTTAGAAGAGAAAATGGCGTTTCATTTATCCCATAAAAAGGTGGGAACCATGAGCATTGTTCCCTTAAAAACCTCCTATGGCGTGGTGGAATTTGATTCTCACAGTATAGCCACTGATTATCTCGAGAAACCAATCTTTTACGATAAATGGATTAACGCCGGTTTCTTCATCTTTAACTCCACTCTTTTTAATTACTGGAGTTGGGAGAGTAAAAACTTTTCCCGAGGTATGCTGGTGAAGTTGGCTAAATTAGGATTATTGGGATGTTTTAAGCATTATGGTTTCTGGGGCAGCATGGATACTATCAAAGAGAATAGCATCTTAAATGAACTCTGGAATAAAGGGGAGGCAAAGTGGGCTCTCTGGCGAAAGTAAGGATCTTGGTAAGTGGAGCCAGTGGTTTTATCGGTGCCCATCTTACTTGGAGACTGATTCAGGAAGGGGCTCAAGTCTTTGCTTTAACAGAAAAGAATCAACTGGGCAATCTTCCCATTTTTCTAAAGGAGCAACTGAAAAAGGTTAACATTTTTCAGGTTGATTTAAAAGATTATCCACAGCTTAAATCTATAGCAGAGAAGGTCAGGCCTCAGAAGGTATACCATCTGGCAGCATTTGTTAATCTGGAACGAACTTTCTCTAATGTCCAAAGATGTATTGAAACTAATATCAAAGGAACGGTCAATCTCTTACAAGCCTTCGAAAGAGTAGGATGCGAGGTCTTTATTCATTCCGGGACATGTGAGGTCTATGGTAATGGACCTATCCCCTTTAGGGAAGAGCAACCCATTTATCCCATTTCTCCCTACGCCATTTCTAAGGCCTGCGGAGAGTTCTTCTGCCAAATGTACCAGCAGTTATACCAATATCCAGTCGTTATGTTGCGTCTCTCCACTGTTTATGGACCGGGACAGAACCCAGAAAGGCTAATTCCCTCAGTGATCCTTTCGTGCTTAAGAAAGGAGAAGATTGAGGTAAGTTCTGGTAAGCAGAAAAGAGACTTTACTTATGTTAAGGATATGGTTGATGGTTTTATTCGGGCCTCGACTACTGAAAGAGCGATTGGCCAGATTATTAACTTAGGAGACAAGAAAGGATGTAGTATAGAAAGCATAGTAAATAGAATTGTGAGAAAGATAGATCCTTCCTTGAGGCCTGTCTTCGGAGCCAGAAAAGAGCGTCCGTTTGAGGCCCGGAATTGGTGCTCCAGTAATGATCGAGCTTGGGAACTGCTTGATTGGAAACCCAGGATTAGCCTGGACGAGGGGTTAGAGAGAACCATTCGTTATTATCGGGAAGTCTCCAGGTGGGGTGAGGATGAATAAGGGTGAGAAGGTTCGGAAAGAGATCCTGGATAAAGTAGCAGAATTTTATCGCTGGCGTAAAAGTCAGGAAAGTTTCATCCCGGATAAATCAAAGGTTCATTATGCAGGTAGAGTCTACGATGAAAAAGAGATGATGAGTTTAGTAGATGCTTCACTTGACTTTTGGCTAACCGCGGGAAGATTTGCTAATCGGTTCGAAAAAGAATTTGCAGAATTCTTAGGAGTAAAATATTGCCTTCTGACCAATTCTGGTTCCTCAGCTAATCTTTTAGCAATTTCTGCTTTAACTTCATCAAAATTTGGAAGCAGAAGACTAAAACCTGGTGACGAAATTGTTACTACCGCCTGTGGATTTCCTACTACGTTAAGTCCCATTATCCAGAACAATTTGGTTCCCGTTTTTATTGATGTTGACTTAGGAACATATAATATTCAGGTGGATAAAATTGAAAAAGCGATAACAGAAAAAACAAAAGCAATTTTTATTGCTCATACATTAGGCAATCCAGCAAATTTAGGTAAAATTATGAAGATTATAAAGAAATATAATCTTTGGTTTTGCGAAGATAACTGCGATAGTTTAGGTTCTAGATATAAAGGCAAATATACCGGTACCTTCGGGCACATTTCTACTTGCAGTTTTTATCCCGCCCATCACATAACTATGGGAGAGGGTGGGGCGGTTTTAACTAATGACCCTTTATTAAAGAAAATCATCCTTTCCTTTCGCGATTGGGGAAGAGATTGTTGGTGTGAACCAGGCCATGACAATACCTGTGAAAAAAGATTCAGTTGGCAATTGGGTAAACTTCCCTTTGGCTACGATCACAAGTATATTTATTCTCACATAGGTTACAATCTTAAAGTTACCGATATGCAAGCAGCAGTTGGTGTGGAACAACTAAAAAAACTTCCCGAATTTATAGAAAAAAGAAAAGAAAACTTTAAAATACTTTATGATGGATTAAGAAAATATGAAAAGTATTTTATTCTCCCTCAAGCAACAAGAAATTCTGAGCCCAGTTGGTTTGGCTTTCCAATTTTGGTAAGAGAAGGCACCTCCTTTACACGGGATGAAACTGTGAAATATTTAGAGGAGAACAAAATTGCCACTCGAATGCTTTTTGGTGGAAATTTGACAAAACAACCTGCTTATGAAAATATAAAATATAGAATCTTCGGGCCATTAGAAAATACCGATTTAGTGATGAATAATCTCTTCTGGATTGGAGTATATCCCGGTATCAGTCAGGAAGAGATAAGTTTTATCTTGAATAAAATAGGGAAATTTATGAAAGGTTATCGTTAATAGGAGGATAATGAAATGGTGAAGAGGAAGTATTGGAAGGAGAAAAATGTTTTAGTAACTGGAGCTACGGGCATGCTTGGTTCCTGGCTGACGGCACGCCTGGTAAAGGAAGGAGCCAATGTGGTCTCCTTGATCCGGGACTTAACCCCTAAATCTAACTTCTTTTTACTTGGTCTGGATAAGAAAGTAACCATCATTTATGGTGACCTGTGTGATTACCAGATTATAGAGAGGACTTTGAACGAATACGAAATCGATACCTGTTTCCATTTAGGGGCTCAGGCTCTGGTTCCGGTAGGGAATAGAAATCCTTTATCTACTTTTGAGTCAAATATCCGGGGCACCTGGAATGTACTTGAGGCTTGTCGAAATAGTAAGTTATTGAAGGGGCTGGTTGTTGCCTCAAGCGACAAGGCTTATGGTTCTACTGACCAGCTGCCCTATACTGAGGAGACCCCCCTCAGGGGATTATATCCTTATGATGTTTCTAAAAGCTGTGCCGATCTTTTAGCTCAGACCTATTTTAATACCTATGGCGTGCCCTTGGGCATTGCCAGAAGCGGTAATTTTTTTGGAGGTGGAGATTTTAACCTTAGCAGAATTGTGCCAGGGACGATCCGTTCGGTGCTTAAGAATGAAAATCCCATTATTAGAAGCGATGGTAGCTATGTTCGTGACTACATATATGTTAAGGATGTTGTAGATGCTTATCTTTGTTTGGCTCAAAAATTAGATGATCCATCTATTCAAGGCGAGGCATTTAACTTTAGCAATGAATGCCATTATACGGTTCTAGAACTTGTTAATCTGATATTAAAGTTAATGAATCAAAAAGACCTAAAGCCAATCATTTTAAACAAAGTCTCACATGAGATAAAGAAGCAGTATCTTTCGGCAAAAAAGGCCCATTCACTTCTAGGATGGAAATCCAAATATGATGTTGAAAAAAGTCTTATTGAAACGATAGATTGGTATAAGAGATATCTTAAATGGTAAACTATTTTTCAAATAAAAACTTTCGAATAGTTGTCTTTAACCATACCCAGTATAGAAATCATAAACCAATACATGGCCCTTCTGACACCATCGTTGATTTTTTGAAGGATAATGTTTCAGGAAGGATTTTTTATGTAATGCATTCTATTTATAAAGGTGATGGCTCTTTGCTTCAGACCTATCAAAATGGCCAGGTTCAGAAAGTTGAAAGAAGTGTTTTTTCTAAAAACTTCCCGAATATTATGCGTTATGCTATAGACTTTTTTTCTACGTTTAGGTGGTTTATATTTGAGAAACATTTCCATCTTGCCATCGCTGTTGACCCGTTAAATTTTTTTTATGCCTATGTTCTTAAAAAATTTAGGAAGGTGGATAAGATAATTTATTATACCGTTGATTATGCTTATCGACGTTTTGACAACCCATTTCTTAATAAGGTTTATCACTGTTTAGATTTGTTTGCCGTTAAAAGGGCAGATATGCTCTGGAATTCTTGCAAAAAGATAAGAGAAGTAAGAAGGAGACAGGGAGTTCATGATAGAAAAAATATCTATCTCCCTAACACTCCAATCTCACATGGGGTAAACATAAAAAACGAAAATGAAATTGATAAATTTTCGCTGGTCAATATTTTTTCAAATCATAAACAGGTTGATTTTGACATCATGTTTGAAGCCCTTTCCCGCCTAATTGAACATTTCCCCCAAATAACCCTCAAACTAATAGGGAGAGGAGATTTCGCAAAAGAAGTTATACCCCAGATAAAAGACTCAGGGATACGAGGCCACGTAAAATTTATGGACATATCCTCTCATACTCAAGCTCTTGAGGAAATTAGTCGAAGTGCAATTGGGTTGGAATGTAACCCTCAGACGGAGTCTCGGAATGAATTTAGGGAGCCAATAAAGATTATGGAGTATATAACTTTCGGTCTTCCGATTATTTCCAAACCTGGCCACGGAGTTGTAGATGTAATCGTTAGGGAAAAAATTGGCTTTGTGGTCAATAGTTCCAGAGACTTTTTTGAAGCAGTCAAGGCGTTTTTGAGTGATTATAATTTTTACTGCAAGATGAGAGAAAAAGTGTTAAGGTTAGCGGAAAAGTATAATAAAGAAAAAATTCTGTTTGATGCTTTTACCAAACTCGGTATTACGTTAGAGGCAAGGGATCATCATGTTGGATAGCAAATTGTTAAAAATGTTGGTCTGCCCTGTTTGCCGTAATGGTCTAGATTTTAAACACGGGCAACTTAGATGCAGGAATGCTGCCTGCGGGGCAACCTATACCATTAATGAGGATATTCCGATTATGATACCGTCCCATAAATTAACAAGCGATTTAGAATTGACATGGGAAAGATGGGAAAGAAGTTATTCCCATGCCTCTCTTGCTGTCGATTTGGAACATGACCGCGGTCTGCAGGATAGTAACAGATTTATTCGTCAATACGCTAATTCCCGGAAAAAGGGGATATATTTTGAAGCTGGCTGCGGACTGGCTAAAAATGCTTTGTTATTGGCCCGTGATGGGTTTACGGTTGTGGGCTTGGATATTTGCATAGGTGCTTTAAAGAAAGCAAAAGAGATCTTTCAAAGAGAAGGCCAAAGAGGTTTTTTCGTCTGTGGCGATATGAACTGTATGCCCTTTAGGGATGACTTATTCGGTACCATTTATGCCGGAGGCTCAATCGAACATTTTTCGGATACCTTAAGTTCAGTAAAGGAACTGCATCGGGTTCTGGCAAAAAACAGTATTTTGATTGCTACAGTTCCATTGGTCTCGTTAAGTACCTTGACCTATGGACAGCTTTCCGGGAACATACCAGATGTGCCATTCTTGCGCCAGCTGGCCGAGTTTATCCAGATAAGATTATTCAAAAAACGATTAATGATTTATGGGTATGAAAAATCATTTACTATAAGAAAGATATATAATATTTTCCAAAAAGCCGGTTTTTCCGAGATCGAATACGGCCCCTATCATACGCATTGGGAAATTAAATTTTTCCGGAATAATTATGTCAAGCGTATAATCCGGAGAATCTCACGCTGCCGGCCGTTTTGGCCGTTTATTTATATCTTGGCGGAAAAATAAGATATGAGAATTACCTTTGTACAATCCGAAAGTGAAAATTTAGCTGTCGAATACTTATCAAGTATCTTGAAATCTCACGGACATTCGGTATATTTAGCCTTTGATTCCAAACTATTTAGTACCACTATCATAAAAAATACTCTCGGGAAGAAACTATTAGATATAAAGGATATTTTGATAAAAGAGATCGTTTTATCTAAGCCGGATTTGGTTGCCTTTTCCGTCCTTACAGGTGATTATTTATGGGCAATAGATACCGCTAAGTCTCTCAAAGAAAAAATTAATACCCCAATTATATTTGGCGGTATCCATCCGACCTCGGTACCCGAGGAGGTAATAAGCAACGAATGTGTTGATATAGTCTGCATTGGAGAAGGTGAGCATCCCTTAGTTGAATTAGCCGATAGCCTTAAATCAGGTCTTGATTATAGTATAAAGAATTTGTGGTTTAAAAAGAACGGTAAGGTCATCAAAAATGAAATGAGACCCCTTTTAGATTTAGATAGCCTTCCATTTCTTGATAAAGAAATCTTCTATAGCAAAGTGCCACTTTATAAAAAGATCTATGTCACGATGGTCAGTCGGGGCTGTCCTTACGAATGCACATTCTGCTGCAACAATATTTTAAAAAAGATTTATAAAGGGAAAGGCAGATATTTCAGAATTAGAAGTGTAGAAAATGTAATGGAAGAACTTAATGTAGCCAAAGAAAAGTATAAACCTAAATATTTTTCTTTTCCTGATGATATATTTACGTCGAATAGAGCGTGGCTTGAACAGTTTATTACAAGATACAAAAAAGAAATCAATAAGCCGTTTCTTTGTTATACCCATACCAAATTCATTAATGAAGAAATCGCCAAATTATTAAAATACGGTGGATGTTTCTGGTTAAATATCGGTATTCAGACAGCTTCGGAGAATAATCGTCGCAAGATCTTAAAGAGAATTGAATCCAATGAAGAGATAGCCCAAGCAGCCGAGAGTTGTCATAAAGCAAAATTAAAATTCTCTATCGACCATATCTTTAACATTCCTTACGAGGGAGAAAAAGAATACATCGAAGCACTTAATTTTTACAATAAATTGCGTCCCAGCATAATAAATTCTTTTTACTTAAGATATTATCCTAAAACAGAAATTATCGATGTGGCCAAAGAAGCAGGAATTATTAATAATGATGTAGTCAAAGATATTGAGAGAGGTAGGTATTTTATACCTTTTACAGTTAGTATTGGTGGGGGTTCTCAGTCAAAATTCTATAACAAAGAAAAGACACATAATAATTTCCTTTTCCTTTTTTCTGCACTCCCTTTAATTCCTAAAAAGTTAATGGATAAGATAATCGAAAAAAAATGGTATAATTTATTTTCATCATTTCCTGTGGCTTTTGCTATTTTGGTAAAGTTTATCGTGAGATTAAGAATCAATCAATGGTATCTATATACAGATGAAATAAAAAGATTAGTCTACTTTGCTTTTCAAAATTTAAAACTAAAGACCGCATCCCGTAATTTTTAGAAAACAGAAAAATGAAATCAAAAGATCCTTTAGTAAGCATAATTATTGTGAATTATAATGGACGAAGATTTTTAAAAGAATGTTTTAATTCGTTGAAAAACATAAGTTACCCAAATTATGAAATCTTATTTGTTGATAATGCTTCAACTGATGGAAGTATAGCTTTCATTAAACAAAATTATCCACAGACAAAAATAATAAGAAATAGAAAAAATCTTGGTTTTACTATTGCAAATAATAATGCTTCATATATGGCAAAAGGGAAATACTTGTTCTTTCTAAATAATGATACAAAAGTTGATCCGAAAGTACTCTCAAGATCAGTAGAAAAGATGGAAGAGGATCCTACTGTTGGTATTTGTGCCTGCAAAATCATGACTTATGATGGAAAGAGCCAGTTTCATGCTGGCACGGGACTGGATATTTATGGTTACCCTGTAGTGGGCAGGAAAATTTTTTACGCAGAAGGGTCTAGCCTGATGATAAGGAAAGTATTATTTCATAGGTTGGGCGGTTTTGACCCAAAATATTTTATGTTCCATGAGGATATAGACCTTGCCTGGAGGACTTGGTTGATGAACTATCAGGTAGTCCCAATTCCTGAGGCCATTATTTACCATATGCATGGAGGTAGCGCTGGCGGTGCAGTAGTAGGAGGCAGATATGTTTCAACGCTATTTAGAAGATATCTATCAGAGAGAAATAATATCAGGACAATATTAAAGAATTACAGTCTAAAGACTCTGGCAACAGTTCTACCCAGGTATATTCTGATAAATCTATGTGAAATATTCTTATTTTTGGTTACTTTGCAATTTAAGGCGGTGCTTTGCTATCTGAAAGCATATTACTGGAATATGACCAACCTTAGGGATACTATAGAAAGAAGAAGAGAGATCAGGCAGATCAGGCAAATTTCTGACAGAGAGCTTGTGAAAAGAATGCATAAAGGCAGTGGGAAATTTCTCGTGTTTAAAGAAACTGGTATTCCAAGGTTTAAATGATTTAATGCTCAAGAAAGATTATAAAATAGATCGTTTTGTAAATAGTAGCCACAGTATAATCTTTAACCTGATAGGGAATGGCGTTAAGGTATTAGATGTTGGCTGTGCGAGTGGTTTTTTAGCAGAACGACTAAAAAATGAAAAACAGTGTACAGTCGTAGGAATAGAGTTTAACCCAGAATTAGCAAATCAGGCAAGAACATATTGCAAAGAAGTATTTAGTGGCGATGTGGAAGAAATAGACATTCGTTATCCTGAGGATTACTTTGATACTATTATCTTTGGCGACATTTTAGAACATACCAAGGATCCTAAAAAGGTAATTATGAGGTATAAGAAGTATGTAACAAAAGATGGAAGGATAATAATATCACTCCCCAACATAGCTTTTTGGAGTATAAGGTTGAATTTATTATTCGGCAGGTTCGATTATCGGGAGAAAGGTATCCTGGATAAAACTCATCTGAGGTTTTTTACTATTAAGTCTGCCCAGAGACTGATCCGAGACTGCGGATTAAAAATCTTAGAAACTAAATATGCCGGCAGAATGATATATTATCTAAGGTTATTTCCCACCCTATTTGCTTACCAGAGTATTAATGTGTGTAAAAAATGACAATCAAACCTTATATAGTTTATTTAAGTGGTGGTGGTAGAAAGACAAACAGAGAGAGATTACTAACCCTATGTTGCTTTTGGTCAAAAATCAGTAGCCGGGTTAGAATTTTGACAACGGAGGCAACAGCCAATGTTCTCTATAACGAGATAAAGGGATTGAGGTCAAATATAATGATTGATCGGATTCTTTTTTCTAATAGAGAACCAGCTGCATATTGGGAGATATTTTTGGAGACGATTAAAAGGGCTATCCTGGGAAGCATCAAAAAGGTTCCTAAAGATATAAATTTGATTTATTCTATGACTGGAATAATCACAGAGGTTATGCCCGGATTTTTCTTTAAGATGAGAAATTCAAAATTAAGATGGGTAGTCTTAATGGATAACCTCGTACTCCCCCCTTCCCAAAGGCCCGGGAATTATTTCGTCAATCTGTTAGCATATTTAGGATTTAGGCTCTCAGTTTTGCTATCAAAAAAGGCGGACATTATTTTACAATGCAATTCATCAGTTAAGAAAGAGTTATTGAAGCTTGGAATTACTGAGGAAAAAATTAAGCCGACCAGCAATGGTATTATGTTGAATGATATCAGGCAAATTGCCGAGCCTATTGTCAAGAAATATGAGGCGGTTTTTTTGGGCAGATTACATTATACCAAAGGGATTTTTGATTTGGTAAAAATATGGGCTAACATTATCAAAATTAAACCCCGAGCAAAATTAGCTTTAATTGGGGACGGAGAAAAAGCGATAGTTATAAAATTAAAAAGAGAGATTAAAAAAAATAATTTAGAAAACAACATTCTATTTCTGGGATATCTAATCAGAAAAGAGAAATTCAAGGCTTTAAAAGAGGGAAGGATTTTTGTCTTCCCCAGCAGTGACGAAAGTTGGGGCGTAGCCGTTATGGAGGCCCTGGCCTGTGGATTACCAGCAGTCGTCTATGATTTAGCGATATACAGAGAAATTTATTCTCCTCACTTATTACAGAGGGCGCAGATAGGGAACCTTGAAAAGTTTACTAATCAAGTATTAACTCTATTAAATAATAGAAGAATGAGAGAGAAGCTATCAGATGGGGGGAAAGAAGAAGTAGAACATTTCAGCTGGGATGCCATAGTGCAGAAAG
The DNA here is from genome assembly GCA_030619985.1 of bacterium. GTDB lineage: Bacteria > UBP18 > UBA7526 > UBA7526 > UBA7526 > JAUWXM01. The sequence goes on from JAUXAI010000001.1 coordinate 29,637, forward strand.
AGATAGTTCTTCTCCGAAGACTCTTAAAGGATTAACTTGAGAATAATTGTCAAAATGCTTCAATTATACTACTAATTGCCAGTTAGGATGGAGAAAACCAACTTTTATAAGATTAGAAATATATCTTTAGTAAGAAGGCCGAGGAGGTTGCGAAACCTAATATTCTCAGAACGGTTGGTATGCCTAAATTTGAATGAGAGGGCTCAGTTTTAGTGCACCATTCTTTAAGAGAGAGGAGTGAATGAGATGGATCCGACGGTAACTGTAATTGTCCCCTTTTTTAACGAAGAGAATGCCCTACCAAAGGTCTTAAAAGAATTAAAGGCTTTGAATAGAAACTATGAGGTTATTCTGGTAGACGATGGTTCGACAGATAAAAGTTATATGCTGGCTGAACGATCTAAACTAAAGATCGTACGTCATCATAGGAATAAGGGGTATGGGGCTTCCCTGAAGAGTGGAGCAAAAAAGGCAAAAGGAGATCTATTGGTTTTCTTTGACGGCGATGGTCAACATAAAACAGAAGGCATCTCTAAGCTTGTGGAATCGATAAAGGAAAATGATTTAGTCATCGGCCAAAGAATTAATCAAAGAAAGGTTGCCCCTATGAGGGCCCCAGCAAAATTCATATTAAACCGCATTGCCAACTATCTGACAGGTGAGAAGATACTCGATCTCAATTCGGGATTTAGAATCATAAAAAGAAAACTTTTTTTAAGATTTATGCATCTCTTTCCTGACGGTTTTTCTTGTTCCACCACCATGACTATATTTTTCAGCAAATTCGATTATAAAGCCGCATATTGTCCAATAACTATCAGGAGACGTTATGGCAGAAGCACGGTCAATCCGTTAGTAGATGGATATAACACCATTCTTTTGATAATGAGATTAATTGCCCTCTTCGATCCCCTGAGGATTTTTTCTCCGGTGGCCATTTCCCTAATTGTTAGTGGTTTTGCATACGGCTTCTATAAACTTTTACGTAATCAGTTTGGTTTCACTGTTGGCGCCCTACTCCTCTCTTTATCGGGGGTGGTAATCTTCTTTTTCGGAATTCTATGCGATCAGGTCTCCAGCCCCAGGTTGCATAAATTCATTGAACATGATTCCAAGCATCAGGATTAGAAATGTGTGGTCTTTGCGGAGTCTTTAATTTCAGAAAGGGCGTTCCTGTTATCCCATCTTCTATAGAGAAGATGGTCAACATCCTTAGACATCGCGGACCGGATGAGAGTGGCTTATATTGTCGAGGTAGAATTGGGTTGGGGTCTTGTCGATTAAGCATTATCGACCTAAAAAAGGGGCATCAGCCACTCCATAATGAGGATAACTCTATCTGGATTGTATGTAATGGCGAAATATATAACTATCTGGAGTTGAGAGACGAACTGAAGAAAAAGGGTCACACTTTCTATACCAAAAGCGATACCGAAGTTATCGTCCACTTATATGAGAAGTATGGGGAAAGATGCTTAGATTATTTGAATGGAATATTCGCCTTTGCTATCTGGAATAAAAGAAAGAAAAAACTTTTTCTCGCTCGCGATCGATTAGGAGTAAAGCCCTTATTCTACTATCGCGACAAAGATAAATTAATATTTGCCTCCGAGATTAAAGCCATTCTTCAAGAACCAACCCTAAAGAGAGAAGTCAATCAGGAAGCCCTTTATCACTTTTTGTCCCTTAATTATATACCTTCACCTTTGACTATATTTAAAAATATATATTCCCTTCCCGCAGGACACATGCTCATGTGTTCTGATAAAAACTTCAAAGTTTTGAAGTATTGGGACGTCTCTTTTGAAGAGACATATGATTTGGGCAAAATGGAATTTATTGAACAGCTCAAGGATTATTTAGATAGATCGATAAAGATGCAACTGATAAGTGATGTTCCTATCGGGGCATTCTTAAGTGGTGGGATTGATTCCAGCACTATCGTTAATTTTATAAGAGAAAATTCCAATGAAGCAATTAAAACTTTCAATGTAAGGTTCCAAGAACCATCGTATGACGAATCCTGCTATGCGACCCAAGCTTCTAAATTATTTAACACGCAGCATTATGAAATATTCTGTAAGCCTCAGGACTATATAAATTTTTTACCAAAGATTATCCGGCATGCAGATAATCTTACTACGGATGTCTCAATGCTTCCCTTATATTTAGTCTCCCAATTGGCAAGTCAGCATGTAAAGGTAGTCTTATCTGGAGATGGAGCAGATGAGTTATTTGCGGGTTATTCAACCTATGCAGCAGATAAATTAGCCTGTCTTTATCGATACTTACCAGGAGTTGTTACTACCAAACTTATTCCTTCTTTGGTTAGCAGATTACCTCTTTCAAGCCGGAAAATGAGTTTCGAATTTAAAGCCAAAAGATTTATCCAAGGAGTAAATTTATCACCGGAAGAGGCACATTACTCCTGGCGGACAATTTTTTCTGAGGAGGAAAAGAAAAAACTCCTTGTCAAAGATTTTTTGAATGATAGTTTTAGAGACACTTTCCAGGTCTACCGGAAATTTTATCAAGATACTTACTCCTGGGAAACTTTAAGTAGACATCAATATGCAGATATGAAGGTCTGGCTGGTAGATAGTATTTTAGCTAAAGTAGATTCTATGAGTATGGCAAACTCCTTAGAGGTGCGGGTTCCCTTCCTTGATCATCGATTAGTTGAATTTGCGGCGAAAATACCAGCCAAACTTAAACTGAATGGTTTGGTCAATAAATACATTCTTAAAAGGGCAATGAAGGATAAACTACCGAGTTCTATATTGAAGAGAACCAAGGCTGGTTTTGATATTCCGATAGGAAAGTGGCTCAGGACGGACTTAAAAAAATTAATGACCGATATCTTAAACAAGACAACTGTAGATAGGGTTGGTTATTTTAATTGGGAATACATAAAAAAACTAATGGACGATCACTCATCCCTGAAGAGAGATAATGGCTTTAAACTGTTAGGTTTGATTCATTTTTCTCTATGGCATGATTTTTATATTAAGGGATAGATAGATGATAGATTATGCTGCTTGGTATAAAAGAATTTTAAAGCTATATTCGTTTCTACCTTATTCTTTATTCAAAGGATATGCCTTTCCCCCTTTAACAGTTCAGATGGAAGTTACTCATCGGTGTAATCTCAATTGCTCCTTCTGTTTTCTAGAGAAAAGTGCCAACTCCTCCTTAGAATTAACTTATGAAGAAATTAAAGAAATCATCGACCAAATACCTCCCTGGTCCCTTTTAACCTTTACTGGTGGCGAGCCCTTTGTAAGGAAAGATTTTTTTAAAATATTACAGTATGCTTTAGATAAAGGTAAATGTAATGTGGTAACCAATGCCGATTTAATAACCGATGAGTTTATTGATCTATTTCTTAGTAAAAATTTATTATTAATGGGGATATCCTTGGATGGTGTGGGAAAAATTCATGATAAGTTAAGGGGTAAGAATGGGTTATTCGATGTTGTAATTGACGCCATTAAAAGAATTCAAATAGCAAAGAAGAAACAAGGGAAGCGGTATCCACTAATTGATATAAAGACTGTTATCCTTGAGCAAAATTTGACCTGCCTTTTCAAAATCCTAGAATTAGCCGATAAATTAAAAGTTGATTTTTTTACAGTTTCATTACCCAAACTTTCTGATATCCAATTTACCCCTCCCTATTATGATGAATTTCGACAAAATAAATTTTTCTCCCCTCCCTACAAAAAAGGCATCAATAAATCTGTAAACCTTAAGATATTAAAAGAAGAATTAGATTTAATCAGAGAATATTCTGGTTCTGTATCAGTGCGATTTTATCCCTATAATATGCTAAATGATTATGCTATCAGGCAATATTATAATGGCGAATTAAAAATTAGCGATTTTTACCCTTGTTTTGTACCCTGGACCACAGTTTGTATTTCACCATATGGGGATATGTATCCTTGTTTGGCCTATCGGATTGGGAATTTAAGGGAGCACAGATTTAAAGAATTATGGAACAGTCAGCGTTTTAGAACGTTCAGACAATCCTTAAGAAAAGCAGGTATCTTACCAAGTTGTCTGGGGTGTTGCTATTCAGAGTTTAAATCCGAAGTTATTCCTGAATAAAGAATTTAGTGTGGCAGAGAAATGGTAATAGCTGGTGTGGATACGCCCAAAAGATAAGGGGGTAAAATATGGGTGGTAAAGGTGTTTCTATCATTATTCCCGTTTACAATGAAGAGAAAGGGTTGGCCGTTATGCTTGACGAACTTAAGGCTTCAGTTAAGGATTGGCCTTTTAAGCCCGAGATTATCGTAGTAGACGATGGCTCTGATGATAACACTAGTTTGGTGGCAGAAAAGAGAAAAGTGAAAGTAATCAAGCATCCTCGTAATTTTGGATACGGTATGGCAATCAAAACTGGAATCTTAGCCGCTAACCATAATTATCTTGTCACGATAGATGGTGATAATAGTTACTCTGTGGAAGATATACCCAAATTAGTAGCAGAATTAGACAAATATCATTTAGTATTAGGGACAAGGAGTGGAAAACATTATTGGGATAGATTTTTTAAGTATCCCATGAGATTTATTTACAGTTCCTTAGTGAGATATGTTACTGGAGAAAGGGTTCCAGATGCCAATACTGGTCTACGCGCCTTCCGTAGAGATATAGCCTTAAGATTTTTAGGGCGTCTTTGCACAGGATTTTCTTTCTCTACTACCATGACCCTCGTCTTCATGCTCAATACTTATTTTGTAGGTTTTGTACCAGTAGATTATAAAGGTAGAATTGGTAAATCAAAGATAAGACTGGTTCACGATACCTTGAGAACCAGTCAGATTTTGACCTCAGCGATAATGCTTTATAACCCGATAAAAGTATTCTTACCTATCAGCCTCTTAGCCTTCTTATTTGGCTTAGGTTTTTTAATTAGATATATAATTTTACCTGAGAAAATAATTTTACTAATTGGCGTTTTACTCATATTAGCATCACTTTTATTCTTTGCTTTTGGACTTTTAGCCGATCTGATAAGTCAATTAAGAAAAAAATAGTCCAAAGAAAAACATTTTCCAGCCTGCTTGGGATGTTGTTATCTTAAACAGAAGAAATAAAATGAAGATTGTTTTAATTAATCCAGCAAGCCAAGAGAAAGTTTACGGTAAAATCCATAAACATCTTCCTCCAACAGCACCCTCTCTAGGTGTGTTGTATTTAGCTGCCGTTTTAGAGGAAAACAAAATTCCTGTTTATGTTATTGATGCTTACGGAGAAAATTATAATTTAGAGAGGACAGTAGAAGAAATTAAAAGATTAAAACCTGATATCGTTGGTTATACTGTAATGACGACTGTTTTGGGAGTGGTGGTGGAGTTAGCAAGAAGAGTCAAAGAAGACCTCCCTTGTAGTTTAAACATAGTTGGCGGGCCACATATAACAGCGATGCCAGTCGAATCCTTGATAAATTATCCCTTTTTAGATATCAGCGTTATTGGGGAAGGTGAATATACACTTTTAGAAATTGCCCAGGGAAGAAATTTAAATGAAATTAAAGGCATTGCTTACCGTCAAAAAGACGGAGAGGTGGTTTTAAATCCTCCTAGGGAAGGATTTATTGATGTAGATAAACTTCCCCTTCCAGCTAAACATCTTATTGACCTTGCGAAATACCACCATGCTTTATTCGAAAGTTATGGAAAACCTCTAACCACTCTTTTGACGAGCCGAGGTTGTCCCTACCAATGCACTTTTTGTTCCTCTCAGGTGACTTTCGGCCGAAGAATTCGCTTTCGGAATGTGGAAAGCGTAATGGCTGAGGTCGATTCTTTGATCGAAAAATATAGAATTAAAGCAATTGAATTTCGGGATGATGTCTTTACAGTGAATAAAGCAAGAGTTATTAAACTTTCGGAAGAGTTAGGAAAGAGAAAGATCGCTTGGATTGCTAATGCTCGGCTGGATATAATTGATGATGATATGGTAAAGGCGATGAAGGAAGGTGGTTGCAAACTTTTAGAAGTAGGAGTTGAATCCGGGAGCCAAAAAATTCTTGACGAGTACCGGAAGGGAATAAAAATTGAGCAGATCCTGAAAGCTTTTGAGATTTTTAACCGTTACAAAATTGACACATTAGCTTTTTTTATTTTTGGGGCCCTTTCAGAAACTGCTAAGACAGCCCAAAAGACGATTGACCTTGCCAAAAAAATAAAGCCCACCTTTGTAGAGTTTTTCATTCTTAACCCAATGCCTGGTTCCCCCGCTTATAAAACAGCCTTAGAGAAAGGAATGATGAAATCGATTGACTGGACGGAGGTTTCTTCGCCCCAGTTTTTTAAACCAATTATTAAACATCCAAATTTCTCAGAAGAGGAATTAGTCGGGCTAATTAAACGTGCTTACAAGGAATTCTATTTGCGTTTTTCTTATATTTTAAAAATCGCTCTGAGGATGAATTCTCCTTTAAGGATACGAACTTATGTAAGGCTTCTGCCGGCAATTTTGAAATTGTCAGGAGTAGAATAATTATGAAAATTTCAATTACTATCCCTGCTTTTAATGAAGAAGAGGGAATTGAGGAGATTCTTGATGAGGTTATGGAAGTAAACGACCTAACTAAAAATCATTTAATATGTTTTCTGAAAAGTTTGGTTCTCACTCACTGAATTTGGGAACAAACTGAGAAAAAGGTTACCATGAATCTTGGTCTAACGCTGTGGTCTTTTGGACTATTCCGCATATTTGCTCGAGGGAGGTAAAGAAAAGCATGTTAAGAAGAAAGTTATTTAGTAAATATTTAATATTGATACTCTTAATCTTTATTATATTGAAGAGCTGCCTTGGATGGCCTATGGAAAAGGTGATTCAGGTTATAAGATATTTTGGTTTTACTTTAATCCCGGAGTTGTTTATTCTATTTTTTATCATCTCCTTATCGTTTCTTATAGGTAATAAACTACTGAGCGTTTTTCGTCTCAATTGGAACTCTTTTTTAGAAGAATCCTTAATATCCTTGGGTCTGGGGTTTGGCATTATTGCTTTTGCAAATTTTATTCTTGGTCATTTTGGGCTTTTATATAGTTGGTTGTATTGGGTCATTTTAATCATTCTCCTTCCCAAGACATTTTCGCATATATATTCCTTTGGGTCTCGTCTCAGAGATAAAATACCTGACTTAACCAGTATTAAGAGATCAAAATTTGAATTGGGTTTAATAATTATCCTTTTAATACATATATTTATGGCTGTTACTCTGAGTATGGTTCCTGATCGTGGAGAAGGATCTGCTGTCCACTTGGCCATGGCAAGTTATTACAGAATGCATCATGGAATAGTTCATATTCCATTTATGTTCTATGGGGAACAGCCTCATCTGACGGAGATGATTTGGCTGAGTTGTATTATGTTATTGAAGAGTTCTGTCCTCTGTAAATTGATGAATTTTACCGCTTATCTTTTAGTCCTGGGTACTATCTACGCCATCTCAAGAAGGATTCTTTCCAGGAAGTATGCATTATTAGGTTGTGCTATTTTTTCCATAACTACTGAAATAATTTTTGTTTATTTTCATACTTGCAAAGAGGAATTTTTCTTAACCTTCTTTACTCTTCTCAGCTTTCTCGTTCTACTCTCATATTTCAAAGAAAGAAAAATAGGATATCTATTCCTCCTGACTATAATTCTTGGCTATGCTACCGGCTGTAAGCTTCTCTTCGGTTTCATTCCCAGCTTGGCGATCATTCCCTTACTCCTGTCAAGAGAAATAGTCGCTCATAAAAAACACAGATGGAAGGTAATCTCCAGTTGTATCCTAATATCAGTATCTGTAATTATTTTAGCTTTTCCCTGGTATATGAGACAGCAGATTTATCATCATAGCCTATTTTATCCCTTAAAACCAATCAAGACGGTAACTACTGGAGATCGTTCTTCTGTAGGCTTTATTGAAGAAGATCAGGAAGCCTTTACTGTCAAATCGGACCAATTGGTCTTTAGACACACTATCCCTTTCCGAGGGTCAAGGGGAGATAAAGTTAAGGGAATCGTTAAGGGTTATTTTCTATTTCTCTGGCGCATGGTAAATGAGCCAAAATCCTTTGGGGGAACCTCAGCCAGCATCCTCTTCCTCATCCTCTTGCCTGGCCTACTGTTCTTAAAGCATCCTTTACCCAACGAATATAAATACCTTCTACTCTTTGGACTGTTATTGTATACCTTGAATTTCTTATGTCCAGCAATGATTCAAAGATTCTTCCCCTTAATGGCAGTGTTATCAATGATATGCGCCTACATTTATTACAACCTGTCAAAAGCTTCAAGAGCAATTAACCTTTTCCTGCTTCTGATAGTGGGGACGATTTTAATAACATTGACAATTACTAAAAATATAAATCATAAGGTCATCAGTGGTTTCAAAAGCTATTGGCCAGTCGCCTTTGGGGCAGAGACCAGAAAAGAACACCTGGAGAGGACAACGTATGGTACATGCTCAACGGCTAATTTTATTTCTGAGAACTTGACTAAAGATGCGAAGCTGTTTTTCTATGCTCTAGCGCAAGGATTTTATTATGAAAACGATTACATATGGGGAGATAAGTTGCATGCCGGGGAATTTATGCAGTACTCCAGAATGAATTGTGCAGAGGATCTGCTTAGGCGATTACATTCTCTGGGGATTACCCACTTAGTCATCAGTGCTGGATACTGGCCCCCCCGGAAAGGATATAATGAAGAGAATATACACGCCTGGGTGAAGCAAATTGCAGCACAATACTCTACCAAGCTCTTCGAAGATAAGTATATCTCCCTCTATGAGATTGATTATTCGAAAAAGGTTGGGGCAGGAGAATAGGAATGGGTAGTGAAGGAATTATTTTGTCCATAGTTGCTCCAGTTTACAATGAAGAGAGGAACATTGAGGAAGTAGTCAGATACTGGAACAAAGTCTTAATGAATAGCAAATTAACCGGAGAGATTGTGGTGACTAATGATGGCTCAACGGATAGAACAGGTGATATCTTAAGTAGGCTCGAGAACGAATTAGCCAACCTGGTTGTAATAAATAAGGAACACGGCGGATATGGCCGGGCATTAGCAGCCTCCGTTTCTGCTTCAAGGGGGAGATACGTCATGACCATCGATTCCGATGGGCAGTTCGATGCTGGAGAGTATCACCTACTATTGACCAAATTAGAGGAAGAGAATTTAGATCTGGTGACCGGTTATCGCAAGGGAAAGAAGGACTCCCTCTTTAAGGTGGTGGCCGACAGGATTCTCAACCTGATAATCAGGATTTTATTCGGTTTAAGATTAAAGGATACTAACTGTGCCTTAAAGCTTGGGAAAGGGGAGATATTAAGGAAGATCGATATCGAGGCCATGGGATATCCTACCCCCACAGAAATTATCATAAAGTTGGCCGCCTCAGGGGCTTCCCTTGGGGAGGTGGGGATTAGTCATCTTCCCAGAGCAGGTGGTATCTCTAAATTAAGACCGGTAAAAACCGCAATTGAGATGTTAAAGTTCCTCCTCTATTTAAAGTTTAAACTTCACCTCTCCAAATCCAGAGTCATCGCTAAAATCTAAATTGAAGGATGGGTGACAGAAATGAAGGAGAAGATAGTTGGCGTTATCTTGGCGGCCGGGAAGGGGACCCGCCTTACCCCCTTAAGCATTAAGTATCCCAAGCCCCTGCTGCCCGTTTGCAACAAGCCCATTATGCAGTATCAAATCGAGTTAATGAAGGAAGTGGGCATCAAAGAGATTATCATTGTAGTCGGTCATCTCAAAAAGGAGATAATCAACTATTTCGCTGACGGGGCAAAGCTGGGGGTAAAGATTACTTACGTTAAACAAGGCGAGACGCTGGGCCTGGCCCATGCGGTGGGTCGCTTAGAGGAGTATATCAAGACCCCCTTTCTCCTATTTCTTGGGGATATCTTCTTGATTCCCAGAGATTTTTCCCGAATGATAGCCGGTTTTGAAGGAAAGAATATGGCGGCGGTCCTCGCTGTCAAGACCGAGCCAGACACTGAAGCAATCAAGAAAAATTTCGCCGTAGTATTAGATAAGAACGACCTGGTTAAACAGGTCATAGAAAAACCGAGGTATGTAGTCAATAGATTAAAGGGTTGCGGTGTCTATCTTTTTGACCTTCCTATATTCGACGCCATCAGACAAACCCCGAGAACTGCCATGCGCGATGAATACGAAATTACTACCTCTATTCAGATCCTTATCGGGGAAGGATATGGGGTATGTGCTAGAAAAGTCGTGGACTGGGATATGAATGTGACTGTGGTCTGCGATATTCTGGAGTGTAACCTGAAACAACTCTCCCTGCTTAGAAAGAAGAATCTGATATCCTCCTCCGCTAGAGTACATCCTAAAGCTCGGGTGGTGAATTCAATAATAGGGGAGCACTCCCAGGTTGTCTATCCCATCGAAATCAGGGATTCGGTTATTTTCCCCAGAATAAAAGTTAATACTAGGGATTCTATTTCTCAAAGCGTGGTTATCCCCCACATGACCGTGAAGTGTCCCCAGGAGAGGAAAAGATGAGGTATAAAAAGGCATTAGTGACTGGAGGGGCAGGGTTTATCGGTTCTCACCTCGCCCGGGAACTATTGAGGCATAATTTAGAGGTAGTAGTCATAGATAACCTCCTCACTGGCAAGCGAGAGAAGGTTCCTCCAGCAGCAGAGTTTATCAAGGGAGATATTCTCAATACCGAATTAATAGAAAGGATTACCTCTCAGGTTGATATTGTCTTCCATCTAGCAGCCGTGGTGAGTGTGCGCTCCTCAGTTAGAGAATTTTACCCTGATGCCCAGACCAATATTATGGGTACTCTAAATCTGCTCCAAGCCGCTATCAAGAGTAAGAGGGTCAGAAAATTTATTTACGCTTCTTCTATGGCGGTCTATGCCGATTCTTCCCATCCTTCCCCCATTGATGAAACATATACTACTGAGCCTCTTTCTCCTTACGGGGTTTCCAAGCTGGCCAGCGAGAAATATGTGCTTCGAGTGGGCCGGCAAAAGAATTTTGACACGGTCATTTTGCGCTACTTCAATACCTATGGACCAGGACAGACTTTTACTCCCTATGTAGGGGTGATTACCATCTTCATCAATCGTCTTTTAGCCGGCAAACCACCCATCATCTTTGGTGACGGAGAACAGAGAAGAGATTTTATTTATGTGGGCGATGTGGTGGAGGCCACTATCCAGGCTATGGAGGAGGATGTCACTGGGGAGATCTGCAATGTCGGTACCGGGATAACCACCTCGGTCAACGAAATCGCCCAGTTACTTTGTGCAAAGATAGCCCCGGGGATCAAACCAGTACATGCTGAGGAACAACCAGGTGAGTTAAGGAACTCTATAGCCGATATTTCAAAGGCAAGCAGAATATTGAAGTTCTCCTCCAAATTTAGGATAGAGGAAAAGATTGATGAAGTAATAGAATCAATCAGAAATCGCAGGCGAAGAATAGGAGGAAGCGACTATGTTTAAATTTGATACTAAAAATTTAATCTGTATCGTTTTTCTCCTCCTTCTCTGTTCTCTCTTTTTCCTCTCCCCCTGGCCCAATGATTTGGGGGATATAGGGATGAGCTTTTTCTCCAACAATTCCCTTTTATTGAAAGCCCACCAATCCAAAATCCCCTTTTCCAAGTTTGTAATCGAAAAATATGGTGAACCCTCTCGTGGTTATGCCTTAACCTATTATCAGACCACTTTTGCCTATGCTCTCGGTGTTATCGTCCCTTATCTCATCAGTGCTTTCCTCCATATCTCACCATTTCATAGCCTTCTGATAACTATGATACTTTGTGCCTTTGCCACAGTCTTGGTCAGTTTTTATCTTGGATCGCTTCTATATAACCGTCTCTTTGGTTTAGTCTTCGCCATATTAATAGGCACAGACATATACTTCAATATTAATATCAGAACAGGGGCACCAATCTTCGTCTTGCCCATTCCTCTTATTCTCCTCACTTGTTATTTCTTTTTGAGGGCCCACCTTAATGGGGAGAGAAAGATAATCTGGATTATTGCCGCTGGCCTCTTCTCATCCCTCTGTCTACTTCACGGATATCCTGAGACCTATATCGTATTCCCCATCTTAATCCTGTTTCTCATCCTCGCATTGGCCATTAAGCCTCTGATGAAGTTAAAAATCCTAAAATCCTCCCAGCGAAGTTATCGCCTCTTACCAGTTACTTATTATCTTCTCTTTTTCCTCTTGACCGCTACCCTCTACCTTTCTTTCTCCTTCGCCTGGGATGCTTATAACCAGGTTCCATTATTGACTACTCATCAGTGGATCAGCAAGTGTAATTGGGGCCGTTACTCTGGAATGTTCTCTATCGGCTTACCAGAGTTGAAGACCAGGGTCGCAAAGTTCTTAGAATGTATCTTTATTGATATGGATAAGAACGCCTACTTTGCTGGAGGCGGTGTCCACTCAGATACCTCTTTCCCTGGCCAGCCTGTTCTGCCTTTCTTCTCCTCCCTCTTCTTTATCCTGGGCATGATATCCATATTTAGAAAGAGGAGAGAAAATGACCTCTTCCTTTTTCTGCTCTTTATCCTGACCTCTTTCGTTTTAATATTTCTATTTAAACCCTATACTCCGAGGGTCTACATCTTTTCTACCCCGTTTCTCTTACTGGTCTCAAGTTTAGGATATGTGGAGGTACTAAATCACCTCTCAGCGAGAATTAAGTTTCTTAATAAATATCCCAATATAGCTCTGTCCTTTCTCATTGCCTGTTTCCTACTAATCAATATTCCCCACTACCATAAGATTAGTAGAACCTTTGTAATTGACCGAGGTGGCCAGAAAATCTGGCATAATGGATGGCCAAGGATCTATCGCTATCTGCAGAAGGAAAGAGTTGATGATAAGAATCTAGTGGTCTTTGGTATCGGCTTTAGTGGTGTTTACGACTGGCTGCAGGAGCTTTATGTAGATGGCCATGGAATTGAGACCCAATTCTTTTATAAAGAAAAGGAGATGAGGGAAAGATTTCATCACTGGAGAAATAAACAACTTGAGACTTATGAAAGCATCTACTTCATATTTCCCTCCGAATATTATCATATGGAGAAGCCCGGGCTAAATTACGCCTTTATTAGCATGCGAGGGGCCCGGGATTCATTCCGTGAATCAAACCCAAACCTGCAGCCGATTAAGACAATCTATTCAAGAAAGGGTATACCTCTGCACTATATCTATAAATTAGAAAAAGAACCCAGGCAATTGACTAAGAAAGTAAGATTAGCCATAAGCAGAGGGGAAGCCGTTAGAATAGGGACAGATAAGGTCTATTCTGGAAAGGCGATCTATATAAGAGGGCCGGCTAAGAGCATAGTATTCAAGAGTGATGGTGGAGAGCAGAGGATTCCGCTAAATATCACTCGCAACATGGGTATCTACCTCAATTTTAAGGGCAACAGCTGGGTAGAATTCTTTCCCAATTTCGATGAGGAAAGAGAGGCCTTTGAGAATGTATATAGTAGAGAACGTATTCAACTGAAAAGGGGAAGAGGGGGATTTAACTGGCTGGAGATTATGCCTCCCCATAACCAGGGCACACTGACCTATAAAATAGAGTTACCCTACAGAATTATTAGGTTAGATCTGCGCACTAACCCCAGGATATTCAACGATTATCTAAAAAGAAATAGGGTCGAGGCCTACTATTCTCTAAATGGCAAAGATTATGAAAAAATATATGAAATAATTAGCAATGGCAATGGACGATACGGAAAACTAATCCTTCCCGGACGGGGCGGAGACCGGGATACAAGAATAGATCGGGCTGGGTTTGATGAATACTCCACTTATGATATCCTATATCCAGATTCAGGAATACTGTATATAAAGTTCATCTTAAAAAGTCCCTTCTCCGGTAGCAATGCTCAGTTGATATCCCATGGGAAGACGATGTTCCTCAGGGCCAGGATAGATACCCAGGATATGGAGGAACCAATTATCGAAGATGATACAGAAATCACGATTGAAAGAGACGATGAGTATGAGACAAAAACAGAGGTGGCTATCACTCTATGCGAAATGGGTTATACCTCGGGATTAATGGAGGGTAAGAAGAAAAGCGAGACAATAAAGAATCTCCTACCTAACGGAGATTTTGAGGTATGGTCAAACTACTCTGGTCCGGGAAAGAATATTGCCCCTGATGGGTGGAAACCCGGAGGTGATGTCATTGTCTCTCGTGAGGAGGAGGTTACTCTCACTGGAAACTCTGCCCTAAAACTTAGCGGTGCCCCATCCGGTGCTGCTAATATTAGTTACCCTTACTACAAGATCCAAACTCTGGCGGGAAAGATTATAAATTTAGATGCCTATGTAAAGACGAATGTAGCCAATATAGCCAGACTGAGACTATCTGAGGTCACGAAGCAGGGGGAGGTCACTACGGTTTATTCGGACTTTCATTCAGGTTCTGGCAATTGGGAGCTCCTGAGAGTTTCAAAGAGGTTAGGACAATCCCCAAGTATGATTCTAGTCACCATTTTCAATAGTAGTAGCTTTCCCGAAGATTCTGTGTACCTCGATAAAGCTGTCTGTTATAAGGGCAAACCAAGAAGAACGGTTTACTATCTGGATTAAATATGCTTCTTCAGTAACTCTTCCCAAATTTTAAGGATGGTGAACTCTTCATTATGAAGATATTGTTCATTATGCCCCTGGATTACTCCGTCTATCCCTTTCAGATAGGGGCACTATCTGCCTTTCTAAAAAAACATAAACACAAGACAGATTATTTAGAACTCATATTAGGCAGAGAATTCAACCAGGATGATGCCCTCCTGGTTGCCCGTAAAATAGAATCGTTTCAACCTCATCTGATAGGTTTCAGTTCCTATGAAATGAGTTTTGAATGGATCAAGGATATTGCAGGTTTCATTAAGGCAGAATATAATCTACCGATTATTGTTGGTGGATATCATGCTACCTTAGTGCCTGAGGAGGTGATTAACCACTCTTCGATTGATATGGTCTGTCGTGGAGAAGGGGAATATGCCCTCTTAGAACTATTGGAAGGAATGGAACAAGATAGAGAGACGGTAGCCATCAAGAATATCTGGTTCAAGAGGAATGGGAAGATCATTAGAAATGGAATGAGACCACTCATTGAGGATTTGGACAGGTTACCTTTCTTAGATAGAAACTCCTTTAATTATCAAGAGCAACTTAATAGATATGGGCCAAAGAGATATTTAGGAATGATGGGCAGTCGGGGATGCCCCTTTAACTGTAGCTATTGTTCTAACCATGCCTTTAGAATGCTCTACCCCAACAAGGAAAGATACTTTCGCTGGAGGTCTGTCGATCATGTCCTGAATGAAATTGAAGAATGCCGAAGAGAATTTCTCTTTGGGGGAATTAGCTTTGAAGACGATATTTTTACTGGAATCGGGGGTTGGCTTGAAGAATTCTGTGAAAAATACCCCAAGAGGTTTGCCCTTCCTTTTCGCTGTAATGCCCGACCGGAGACAGCCACCTTTGAAAGAATGACCATGCTCAAGGAGGCGGGCTGCGAGAGCGTCTCTTTTGGTATCGAATCGGGAGACGAAAGGATTCGAAAGGAGGTGCTACGCAGAGACATTTCCAATTCTCAGATCAGAGAGGCCTTCAGAAACGCTAAGAGGGCGGGATTGAAGGTGAGGTCATACAGTATGGTTGGCCTGCCCCACGAGACCCGTTCTTCTCTACTGAGGACCATTCTCCTGAATTTCAAGGTGGCTCCCCATGAGGTTCAAACCACGGTCTTTTATCCCTTCCAAGGCACCTCCCTAGGTAAATTATGTTATGAGAAAAACTGGGTAGACTGGGAAAGAAAAAAAGAGGCAAAAATATACGCCAATGATTCCATCTTGAATCTGCCCACTATTTCCCGCCGGGAGATCCAGATAGCCAAGTGGATAAATTCTGCTACTGCCTTGCGGAGTGGCAACCTTAAGATTGCCAAGGCAGGAATAGGTCTTATTATCTCCAGGTTGAAGACAGTGTTGAGGAGAAAGAAGGTAGGGGGATGGAAAGAAAACGACAGCTATAAAGTTGAAAAAAAGAGATTAATGTTGATGAAGAGCACTAATAAATTTTCTGAGTTCAATGTCCAGAAGTTCACCAAACCTATTAATTATTCCTCTTCAGATTTTAGGCTAAAGGAAGTTCTCGATTTGATTGGTACCGGGAAAAAGGTTTTGGATATTGGCTGTTATGATGGTACGGTTACAAAGTTGATTAAGGATAAAGGGAATGATGTTACGGGTCTCGAAATTTCGGATGAGGCAATAGTTTTGGCGAAAGTAAAAGACCTGCAAATTATTAAAGCAGACCTTTCACAAGAATTTCCTGTGCCTGATAATGCTTTTGATGTGGTTTTCGCAGGAGAGGTTATAGAGCATATTTTTGACACAGACGGCTTTCTGCAGGAGATAAGTAGAGTATTAAAAAACAATGGCCATTTGGTCTTGACCACCCCAAACTTAGCTACCTTTGGCAGAAGACTGCTTTTGTTATTTGGCAAGAACCCTCTTATTGAAAATTCTATTCGAGACAAAAACTCTTCAGGTCATATTAGGTATTTTACTAAAGGTAGTTTGTCAGAATTGTTGTGCTCTAACGGGTTTAAGATAGATAAGTTAGTATCGAATGTTGTGAATTTTAATTTAAGCGGAACATTGAGGAGCAGGTTATTAGCTAAGCTTTTTCCAACCTTAGGAAGCATACTTATACTCAAAGCATCTAAGAGGTTTTGATATGTATTTTATATTTAGAAAGGCGAAATTATTTTTTCTTTTTTGCAAGGTACACCCGGTAGTTGATTTAATATTTATCCTCCTGGTTGGATTACATATTTTTAGTTGGTTCCATGGAGACTTTTTATATATCGGAGGTGACTACCTCATTCCTCTTAATCCCATTGAAAATTTGCAGCACCTCTATACCTGGAAGACCCAGCTGGGCGGTGTTGAATCCTGGGGCTTAAATCAAATCTTAGTAAATGGGTTCTTTGCTCTCTTCCATTTTCTTGGTTTTTCCCTGCCAACCATACAGCAATTCTATATCTATTTCAGTCATATTTTAGCTGGTTTATTTATGTATTATTTAGCGTCAACCTTTGCCTCTGGTGAGAAGGATAGACGAGCGGTGAGCCTGATAGCCGCCTTTTTCTATATGTTTAGTCCCTTTATGCTCGGCCTGGGCCAGATAAATGTCTACCTTCCCTATGTCTTCATGCCCCTGGTGCTGGCTTTCTATGTAAGAGGGCTGTCAGATAGAACAAATCAGATTAGATATGCTTTCTTTACTGCCTTAGCCTTATTAGGCTTTATCGGGGAGCTTCCTCAGTATAAAATGCTTAGTATAGCGATTGCTTTAATTCTCTTATATACCTTATTTCATATCCTTTTCCTTAGAGGAAGTATCCGGCATTGTGCTAAATTTTTACTGATTATTATCGTCTTGGCATTCGCCTTGACTGCCTGGTTTATCCTCCCTTATTTTCGAGTCATTACCTACACCGGCCTGATCGAGACTGCCCGGGCTGCAACATCGAGGATAGGATCAGTAAGAGGCTTTGGAGACTATGGCTTTGCCACATTGAAGGAGCTTTTCAGAATATTGGGTAGCGCTGGATTCTACTATGGGTCAACCTATTCCCGACCCTATTTCCATAATCCATTTCTAATTCTAATCAGCTATCTCATTCCTCTCTTAGCGTTTAGTTCTCTGATATTCAAACCTAAATCCAAGAACGTTATCTTCTTCGCTACTGTTTCATTATTCTTTCTCTTTTGCGCTAAAGGCACCAATCCACCCTTTGGCTACATCTATAAATGGATTGTAAATTATATTCCCTTTGCCAGGGTTTACAGGACTTCCTGGACTCTACTTCTGGGCGCAGTAATAGGATACGCTTTCCTCATAGGAGTTGCTACAATAAGCATCTATAATAAGTTACGTCACCGTAAACCTTACCTGGCCAGAATTTTTATCTTAGTAGTTATCGCCGTTATTCTTACCAATGCCTGGCCATTAGTAACCGGGGCTTACCTCGAAAATCTCAATAATCCCCCTGATTATAAAGGAGTGGAAATTCCTCCATCATACTATGCGGCCAATGTCTTTTTGAATACCCAGGGCACCGAGGATTCTAAATTCCTGGTATTACCACCGAGCGCTAGTTATCTGATCACAGATTGGGGCTATCTGGGCAGTGCCCATTTGCTACCCTTTATTTTCTCAAAGCCCCTGATATACGGTTACCACACAATAACCTTGACTCAGGCCGTTACCAAGCTCGCCTATCATTCATTCATCCAAGAGGATTTTAATCAAGCCAGTAAGATCTTAGGCCTGCTCAACGTTCGCTATTTGCTCTTGGATAATAGTATCGATACCGCCAGCAAGATTATTATTGCGGAATATCCCTTAGAAAGATATCGAGAAGGGTTGAAGTCGCAGAAAGGAATCCATTTTAAGAGAAGTTTTGGAAAGTTAGACCTCTATCGGGTTGACAATTGTTTACCCCATATCTTTGCCTCCTCTCACACTACATTAGTAGACGGGAGCAGCGAGGCTTTGGTTCCCCTGAGTAATACCAAGTATCTAAGGGAAAAACCATGCCTCCTCTTCTTAGAACAGCTCCCTGGCTACCAGCAGAGAAAACTTATGAATAGAACAGATGTTCTAATTACTTTCAAGAAGGAAAGTCTAAAAATAAAACCAGTTACCTTTAAGAAAAAAACACCCCCTGAAGTCTCTTTTGAAAGGATTAATCCCACCAGGTATGTGGTGAAGTTGAGGAGGATAAAGGAGCCTTTCTGGTTGGTCTTTTTGGAGAGTTTTCATAAGGGGTGGAAGGCATACATGCTTCAAACTCCAAACTCTAAGCTCAAAACTCAAAATAGACGGGAATGGTCGGCGTTGGTGAGTGCTTGGAAGGATAGGGGGAGGAGGATTGAACTGAAAGAGCATTATGTAGTGAATGGGTATGCTAATGGATGGTGGATAGATCCGTCCAAAGTCAAAGAAATAGAGATTGTGTTGGAGTATATGCCTCAAAGACTGGTTGAAGTTGGAATTCTAATATCAGGATTGACTTTTTTGGGATGTATTGGATATTTAGCGGGGACTGGAATCAGGAGGAAACGGAGAAAGTTAGCTGATGAAAAAGTTAGCGATCGAGCGGAGAATTTCTAATGACGTTAGCTAAATTACGCAATATAATGGATATATTTCCAAAAAAAGTAATATACCTATTGACAATAAAAGTGTTGCCTATAGCGCATAAAACTCTTCGATTCCTTCTCCATAAACAGAGGAAGATTGAATTATTTCTGGTGCTATTGTTTGTTCTATTTACTCTTTTAAATGGCATTAAACTAATTGACAAAATTTTTGAGCAAAATATTGGCTACGCAGATACTATGGCTAAGATTCGTAGTTCTGACATAATCCTTGATGGCCAGGTTCCTTTCAGGGATTTCTATCGTCCCCGGGGACCGCTCCTTCTCTACCTGGAGACCCCATTATATAAGGTGTTTGGGAGAAATCATTTCGCCAGTTTCTTTAGCCATTTTTCTCTGCTTCCTGCCATTTCTCTCATCCTTCTCTATCTCTGGGCAAAGATATTCCTGAAGAGTCCCTTCCTCCCCATAGCATTTCTTATCGCTGTCTCACTCCAGAACCTGTTCTGGGCTGGTGATCCTACCCTCCGTATCTTAGCCGCTGCCTTTGCCTTAGGACTATTTCTCCTCGCTCGGCAGAGACTAAAAAAGAGATACTTCTATCTTTCTGGCTTTCTTTGCGGCTGTTCTTTATTGATTGATCTTGGATTCGGCATTGCTGCCCTGCTTACCATTATGCTCCTGCTAATTGGTGAGGGATTAATGAGGAAATTTCCTTTTAGGTTTTCTTTCCTCTGGATATTGGGTATAGTATCCATAGTATTGCCCTTTTCCATCTTTTTTCATTATCAGGAAGCATTATTCCCCTATCTAAGATATACCCTGAAGTTTATGCATCGCTTCGCAACCGGTTATGCAAAGCCTTTCCCTTTTCCAGGAGAAGACTTCAGATTCTATCTGCCGCCCCTTCTCTATTTCTTCTCCTTTCTACTGGTAATCTTTACCATTAAAAGGAAGGGCTGGGAGGAACTCAGGCGTTCCCTATTAGCACTTACCATATTTGGACTCCTGATTTATAAAAGAGCATTTTCTACTCCAGAATTTGGCTACCTTCTCGCAGTCATACTTCCCGCCACCACTATCTGTTTCATTCTGATTGAGAGGACATCCTTCGGGATTAAGGACTGTCTCTCCCATAAGAAGATAGGAAGACTATCCCTCTCCTTTCTTTTTATCTTTATCCTCCTTTTCGGGATATATGCTACAAAAGAGAAATTAAGGGTATATAATCTTTTAAAGATACACCAATTAGCCAACCCAAAATTTTGGATTTCTAAACATAGGGATTTAGTATTTTATGACCGGGTAGGTTACTTTATATCCCAAGGGGCAGCTAAAGAATATGAAAGAATAATAGAATATATCCAACTTCACACTGATAAAGACGATTTTATCTATGTTTTCCCCTGGGGACCATATAACCATTTTACCGGAAGGCCCAGCCCAGTAAAAATGGAGGTCCTTCTATGTAATGTGGCAGATCCGGAATACTACAACCGCGAAATAGTAGAAGAACTGGAGAAGAACAAGCCTAAATATGTTATTCTCAACCTGTACAATGGCCAGGGAATGGTGGGCTGGAATAAGAGAAGGAATGTGCAGGATTATATCGGCTGGAAGACAGAAGATAGCCCAAATTTCGTTGTTTCTATTGAGCAAGAACCGATTGTTGAAGAATATATCCTTGAGAATTATCATACAGAGGCCAGGTTCAGATACGCAGCAATTATGGTCAGGAACGAGAAGAGGAAAGAGTACCACCGCTGCTTCGAGAAAGTATTCTCTCAGGGTGGATTCCAGATCGAAAGGAAGCATTCTTACATTTTGATAAAGACCGGAAAAATAGTCGAAGCCACCCATCTGGAATTGAAATACAAGATGGACATTCCCAAATTGATGAAATTTCTCAGCCACAAGTACCTTGTCAAGTTAAAAATCTTCTTTTTCCTTCCGGGAGAGAAAGGCGAATGCGTGGGGAATCTAAACCTCTCTGCTGATGGTAATTTTCATACCCTTAGACTTGGCTTCTACGGTATACATAAAAAGACAGATACGATTATGTTGAGTCTCGAGTCTCCTGGCGCTTTTAACTTCCTACCAAGAACCTTTGAGGCGGAATATCTGAATCTTTGCTGTGAAAAGGAGGACTGAGTTATGGAGATTTCAATAGTTGTCCCAGCTTTTAATGAAAAGAAAAATCTTAAGTTGCTCTATATGGAGCTAAAAGATGAGTAGACTCTCATTTAATTTAAGTTTAATCGTTCCCTGTTATAATGAAGAGAAAAATACTGACAGAGAGCATGGTTCAAGTGTGCGATGTTCTTAACCTGACTAAATTGAAATACGAAATTATTTTTGTTGACAATATCGTCAATGGCAATATGCTTGCCCTGAAAAAGGGAACAAATTAAGGAAAATTCCCGCAGAAAAGAGGAAGAGATGGTCCCCAAAGGTGAATCAATCTCCGTTGTTTTACCTGCCTATAATGAGAGAGATAATATTGAGAAAGCAGTGAGGAATGCTCAGGCAGCCCTTAAACTGATAGGCAGAAGATATGAGATTATCATTGTTGATGATGGCTCAACTGATGGAACAAGGGAAATCTGTGATGAAATAAGAAAAAAGGATCCAAGCAGAATAAGAGTAATTCATCACCAGAAAAACATGGGCTACGGCGCTGCCTTGCGCCATGGTTTTGCCCAAGCTAAGTACGAGCTTATCTTCTATACCGACTCTGATAACCAGTTTGATATCTTTGAGTTGCGCTACTTCTTGCCCTTGCTCGATAGCTATGATATTGTTGTTGGTTTTCGTATCTTTCGTAAGGATAACAGACTGCGCAAGTTCATCTCCTGGGGATATGATAGAATTATTGGTAGATTACTCTTTAAACTGCAGATGCACGATATAAACTGCGCCTTCAAGTTATTTAAAAAGAAGGTTCTGGACCAGATTGAGATAGAATCAGATAATTTCTTCGTCGATCTTGAACTCCTGGCCAAGGCAAGGAAGCTGGGTTTTAAAATAAATGAGGTTGGGGTACGCCATTTTCCCAGACTAAAGGGACGGACCACCGTTGGTCACCACCATATTCTCAAAACTATAAGAGAGACCATTAAAATCTGGCGCAGCCTGCGTTCAAAAGATGAGAAATGAAGAGACAGAGAAGATATTATGAAATGGGAGAGGATTACTGGTGGTTTGCCAATAAATATAATATTGTCTCTAAATACCTTGATAGGTTAGCTAAAGGCGGTTCCCAGAGAATCCTTGATTTTGGTTGTGGCCCGGGAAACCTGATAATGCGGCTCTTAAAATATGGAGAAATCTATGGAGCAGATATCTCTCTGGATGCTCTGCGCTACTGCAGAAATAAGAGGCAGCATTATGTCTTTCAGATAGAGGAAGGGGCAAGAGTTCCCATCAGAGCTAACTCCTTTGATTTTGTCATCGCTTTAGATGTCTTGGAACATATTGAGGATGATTTCCACGCATTATTAGAGTTGTATCGTATCTGTAAAGTGGGTGGAAGAATAATGCTCACTGTTCCCGCCTATCCCTTTCTCTGGGGAAGTCATGACGAATTAGATGGCCATAAGCGAAGATATCAGAAATCCAAATTGGAAAGGATGATGAAAAAAGCCAATTTTAAAGTAGAGAAGATTTCTTATGTTTATATTCTATTCTTCATTCCCCTTTATCTCTTAAGGAAGTTTAAGAAATTTTTAGGGATTAAGAAAGACGATTTTACTAAGGTCTCTCCGGGCTTAAATAGATTATTACTCTGGCTCAATGGTCTGGAGTTACATTTTCTGACCAAGTTCAATCTCCCCTTTGGAACCTCAATATTCTGTATTGGTGAAAAGGTTAGGGAATAACATGAGATTCAAAAATCCAATTTTCTCCATCCCATGCTATGATTATAATAAAGAATACTATTCTACGCTGGGGACTAAAGAGGGAATCCTGAAGAAAGTTAAAGAAGTGATGCGCTTTGTGGGACTAAAGGAGGGGATGAATGTTCTGGGCATCGGCACGGGAAGGGGCGAATTGGCCATAGAGTATCCTAGAAAAGGATACTGGGTGAAGGCCATCGATTTCATCTCCCAGGCTACAGAACTGGCTAAGGAGAATCTGCAGGAATCCGACTTTGCCATGACGAGACCGGGTTTCTGGAATGATCTCTTTGCCCGGGTATTCTCCTTTGAAAGACATTTTATGGGAAGAATCAGGTTTCCCCTGGGGGTATCGATCATCATCGTGGCGGAGAAGAAGCTATGAGGATTGCTCTTATCCGTCCTCCACGGCCGTTTGACCGTGCATTTCTTTCGATTCAGACCCCTATCAATCTGGCCGCCCTTGCCGCCTACTTAATCCGGGAGGGACACGAATGCCGGATCTGGGATTTTGAGGTGGAATCCCGGGATTTACTGGGGGAGAAGATCGCGGCATTTCAGCCTGATTTTGCGGGTATAACCTGTATGACTCATTCCGTGGTGGAAGGGGCCCGAATAGCAGAGAGAATAAAAGGCCTTGATCCTTCGATCCGGATTGTAACTGGCGGACCACACCCCTCGGCCCTGCCTGAACGCACACTCAAGGAGTTTGAAGCCTTTGACATAGCTGTGGTGGGGGAGGGGGAGATTCCACTGGCAGATCTCGCAGGAGGGAAAGACCTGGAAGAGATACCGGGGGTCGTTTACAGAAAAGAAGGAGAAATTGAAAAAGGGCCCGATCCCCACCTGATAGAGGATCTCGATTCTCTTCCTTTTCCTAACAGGAGTCTTTTCAGCACCGGGGGTAAGGGCTATCGCCATCCTACGCGGGGGATTTCCTTTTCTGCCCGTAAAATCACGCAGGTGTTTACATCCAGGGGCTGTTCCTTCAAGTGTATATTCTGTGCCATTCACCCGACCCTTACTCACAGGGTCAGGTACAGAAGCGTGGATAATGTTATGGCGGAAATTGAGGAGTGTATAAAGGAATGGGGGATTGAACATTTTATCTTCCAGGATGATATCTTTACGCTTATGCGGGAGCGGACGCTTAAGATATGCCGGGCATTGAAGAAGTTGGGAATCTCATGGTCATGTGACGGCCGTGTGGATACAGTCGATCTGGAAATGCTTGAAGAGATGAAGAATGCAGGATGCAGGAAGATAACCTTTGGTGTAGAGGCAGGAAGTCCTCGGATCCAGGAACTGAACAGGAAAGGTATTACGAGCGAACAAGTGAGGGACGCATTCCGTTGGGCAAGGACCGCAGGTATTGAATTGATTGAGGGTTCCTTTATGCTCTGCAGCCACCCATCCGAGACAGAAGAGGAAATAAGGATGACCATGGACCTTGCAAGGGAGGTGGAACCGGATATCTTTTTTTTATCCGTGGCGGTACCATATCCTGGAACAGAACTCTACAGGATCATGACCGAAAAGGGATATATTCATGAACTCAACTGGCCCTCCTTCACCATGTATGCGGAGAAACCGTGCTGGAAGACAGAACATTTTTCTTCCATGGACCTTGTCCGGTCTCAGAGAAAATATCTGAATATCTATTATTTTAGACCGAGGTATATTTTGAATAGAATAAAAAAGACAAGGAATATGAAAGATTTAGCCTATTGGATAGCACAGGGGATGAGGTATTTATGGAACCCATGAAATCCAGGGATTGGAAAGAATGATGAAGAAAGCCAGTTTTAAAGTAGAGAAGATTTCTTATATTTACATTCTGCTCTTTATTCCCCCCTATCTCCTGAGGAAAGCAAAAATTTTTTTGAGAGTTTAAAAGGATGATTTTACAAAAGTTCCTCCAAGCTTAAATAAACTATTACTCTGGCTCAATGGTCTGGAGTTACATTTTCTGACCAAGTTCAATCTCCCCTTTGGGACCTCAATATTCTGTATTGGTGAAAGGGTTGGAAGATAATATGAGAGTAACGAATCCGTCCCCAGATTCTTTTTATGATAAAGAATACTATTCTACCTCGAGTACCAGGAAAGAGACCCTGAGAAAAGTAAGGGAGGCACTAAGTCTGGTAGAATTGAAGGAGGGGATGAGATCGCAATTGAGAAGGGTTCGTAAAATAATTGATAAAGTTAAGAAGCGATGTCAGGAAAAAATGAAAAAAGAAATTAAAGTAGCTTTTGTAGGTTGTGGTAAACATTCCTGATATCCGGGTATCCGGCTATCCTAGTTCCTGATCACCGGTTCGTCAGCTGACCTTAACTGTTCAGCAATAACCGGCAAACTCACAAAAGTTAGTTGTTAACTTTGGGTGAGGGAGATGAAAGAGATAATTGAGTTTCTAAGACAGAGGCGGAATGTGAAATATTCTGTCTGGATGATTATTTTTGGGTTAATATTTGCTTTTAGTTTCCAGGCGAATAAAGTCCAGATTCCCCAAATTTTAGAGAAACCTATCAGAATAGTTCCCGGTACCAAAGGAAGCAAGCAGTATTTAGTTTCTGGCTGGCAGGGTGCTTATGCTAAAGGAAGAAGATCTATTCTTAGAGTTTCACTTCCCGAAGAAAAAACTTATCCGATGGTTATAAGGGCCTTTTCCTGTAGTCCTCCTGATGCCCGAGATCAAAGAATGGAGGTGCATTTTAATGATGTTGCTCTTGATAGACTGAAATTCAGAAAAACTTCCAAGTGGCAAAAGTTTTCGGTAGATATTCCTTCTTATCTTATCAAAGAGACCAATACCATAAAGTTTGTCTATACTCAGGATACTCATCTATCTCCAATTGCTTTTGATTATCTTGAATTTAGAAACTATATCTTCCGTATTAAAAGCCTCTATCTTTTGTTTGATCTTCCGGGACGGATTAATTATTTAACCTCTCGAGCGATTGGTTATTCCTTTGCCTTTGCTCTTTTCTTTCTATTCTTCTGGCTATTCTATTCTCGTTTTCTTTCCTTTGCTGTCAAGATAAAATTTTCCCGAGCAATAAGAATCGATTTTTTGAATTATCTTCCCAGTATTATCCTTCTTTCTACCTTCGCCTTATACTCTTTCTTTTCTCCTTGTCATTTCGTTTATTCCCTTAAGACCTTCTTCGTTCTGGCTATTGTTCCTACCGCGGTCTTAAAACTTTTCCCCTACAGAGATTTACCTTTACGGCTTGCCAGGATTGTCTTTAGATTTATTCTCCGCAATATAGAAAAAACTTTCCTGGAGGTTAAAAGGGCTTTTTCTTTTTTGAAAACCCAAGGCAATACTTTTAGAAAGTTTCTCATTCGATATCATAAGAAAAACTATGCTCTCGCCTTCATCCAAGATTTTATGAT
Source organism: bacterium (assembly GCA_030619985.1). Lineage (GTDB taxonomy): Bacteria > UBP18 > UBA7526 > UBA7526 > UBA7526 > JAUWXM01. The sequence goes on from JAUXAI010000001.1 coordinate 56,153, forward strand.
TTTGCTTCTTTTGTGTCTCCTCCTATCAATAATGAGAGCTAAAAAAATTGCTGAAGGGGTAGCCATTCTGGCCTATTTTCTATTGGTTATGGGGGTGGCTGTCAGGCTGAAAGAACTATTTAGGGAAAACAAGAGAGAGTAGTATCTATGAGAAGCAAGAAGCCCTTTAAAAAAGTAACTTTAAGGACGATTGCTGCCTTAGTTGCAATGATAATGGGCTTATTCATCTGGTTAATTCTGCCCAGTAAGGGGATCGAAATAACCCAGCTCGTTCCTCAGGAGACATTTACCTTTCTCTCCTTAAAGATAGACTCGAAGGATTCTGGGACTTCTGAGTTGCTCAATAATTTCAACTGGAGGATTAGGTGGGGGGTACGCCTTCTGGGCCCGGTGGAAATTGCGGCCCTTGCTGCCCCGACGGTTAACAAAGAAGAACCAGACTATCTCTTTCTGGTCAAGAATGGCCGGCTCATTAGAGTTGTCCGACTCTTCAGAAGATCAATAGATAAAGCAATGATTGATGAGGAGTCGTTTGAGAGAATCGATTATAGGGGCTGCCGCATCCTTCACCTGAAGGGTTTAGGGAAAGAGGATGAAGTCTCTTCCTACACCCTCTTTAGAGATATTGCCCTTGCTTCAAATAATCTTTCTTTGCTCAAGGCCTCCTTAGACCAATATGGAGGAGAGGCTACCTTCATATCTGGGGAGGCCTTGGACGACTTCGGGAAATGGAGAGAATTAGGGGATGGCATGCTCTTTATCAGTAACATTCATTTTGATCTCTCATATCTTATAAAAAGTCTGGAAGAAAAAAGCGTCTACGCTATATTTCCATCTGTGAATTCGGTGCAATGGCTGGGGGGCTACTTTGATATTCTCGATGCTGATAATTCAAGGGGGGCTTTAACCTTTAAATATAAAGAGGAAGCAGATATGAAAAAGGGTGAGGGAGATGTCCGTTTTTTAGCTGGAATCCTGCGACGATTATGTAAAGCTCATGATATAAATTTCACTTACGGAATAATGACAGACAATAATTATATAAATTTGAATTTTAAGATTTCTGGATTGAGATTACTAACCACCAATCTTTTAATAAAGGAGGAGAAAAAGTAGATGAAGAGTAAAATCTTTGTTAGTATTCTGTTTATTTTGATAGCTACCTTAAGGCTATCTGGAGCGAGTAGAGCTGGGGAAGACTTGGTTAGTCTCATACCTGATGATGTAATGGTTGTTATGGCCATAAATAGTATCAAAAGTGATCTTGGACTGTCTTACCTAATGGAGTTAGGAAGAGAGCAATCAAAACGCAAAGAAAGCAGTCAAAATGTGGCGGCCATAGAGAAAGTATATGCCAGAATGGACCCTCTTCAGGTTGTGGGGGCAGTATTGGCTGAACCTGAAGAAAATATTTTCAGGTATATCATCGCTGTGAACATAACCGACGCTAGCAAGGAACAAGAAAAATATAGGATTTTGCTCCAGGCCCTGAATACCCTGCTAACAAGGGAAGTGGAACTTCAAACCCTAACTTACCAGGGCCATAAAATTACCTATAGTGTTGATCGGTGGCAAAGAGATCCTGAGGATATATCGGCCTATACTTGTATCAATGGAAATGTGATACTGGGTTCAGGCATCGATGTGCTCAAGAGAGTAATTATGGTCGTTGAAGGTAAGGACCGGCCGGTACTGCAGACTAAGAAGTTTATTAATATGAAGACGAGACTTGCTAAAGGGTTGGACGGGTTTATATATCTAAATAATAGGGATAGAAAATTTACTAAGATTTTGCGCCAATGGGAAAAAGAATGGCATATGACCTTGTTACTCTCTGCAGAGTCTATAGAGTCCATGGGCCTTTCATTTGATATAGTTGACCCAGATACAGCCAGAGGAAAGATGGTATTTGAATCTGGTAATGAGCAAGCCCTACCCGATATTCGGGATGATGCAGAGTTCGTAGGAGAAGCAATAATGCGGAAATTCATTGCAGAAAAGATCGAGTATACCCGCAGGGTGGCCATCGATGAAGAATATGTTACCCTGAATTTTGAAGTCATGGGACTAAAACCATTATGGGCAAGAGCATTTGGGAAAGAACCAGAGATAAAAGTGGTAGAACACAGAGAAGAACCAAAGATGAAAGAAAGAAAGAAAGAAGTTGAGAAAGAACCAGAAATAAAAGAGGTGGCAGAGGAGGAGGTTGAACCTGTTTCTGAGGAGACTCCAGAGAAAATAAAGAAGACCTCATATTTACCAAAAGTGATGCTTCTCTTATGGATGCTCGTCATAGCATTGGTAATTATTTTAGTGAAAAGGGAGAGGTCACGGAAGTAAGTGAAAATGCCAATATTAGCTAAATTCAAACACCAGCGAACTGAAATCCTAATTTTCTCATTTTTTGGTATTCTGAGTCTAATGGCTACCCATCCTATGATCTTTAAAATGAAGAGTCATATCTACGGATATCCTGGTGATCCCTTAGGAAGTATATGGAGAATTTGGTGGTATAAATTTTCCTGGGTACATCATATTTCTTCTCGGTTTATTATCATAATAGCCCATCCCTTTGGAGTTGATTTGAGTCAGGAAATAAGCAGTGCTCCTTTTAATTATTTAGTTTTCTTAATGGCTTTACTTAGTAATGAAATCTTTACTTATAATTTTATTCTTCTATGTGGGTTTCTACTATCAGCAATTACTATGTACTTCTTGGTTTACCACTTGACCAGAAATAGGGGAGCAAGTACTATGGCTGGAGTGCTCTATGCCTTCTGTCCTTGGCACTTTGCTCATGCCGGGCAACATCTTTCCTTGGCTTCTATTCAATGGCTACCCCTTTACGGACTATTTCTCTTTAAACTGTTTAATAAAAGAACCTATAGAAATGCCTTTCTCTGTGCTCTGGGATTTTCCTTAGTCATTTTTACTGATTTTTCCTATGTCTTTCTAATTTCGATTTTTACTACTGCCTTCATTGTATGGGGGTTATGGTTTACCTTGGGTCCCAACCGTAGATTCTACCCTACAAGTTCTAAGGCCTCACTTTTAAAGACAAGTATAGTAATTCTGGTAACTTTTCTCATTGCTTTGGCTATGATACTTCCTTTTACCTATTCTACTTTTAAGACCGCTCTTACGCTGCCTAAAGTAGAGTCCATGGCTATCTTAAGATACGCCAAGCCTTTTCGAGATCTTACTTCTAATTCTGCCCGGCCTTTGGGTTATCTTTTACCCTCTCAAGATAACCCATTTTTTGGCAGGGTCACTAAAAAATTCATTAAAAGTCCCTTCTATGGTAGCCATCCTACGGAACATACCCTTTATCTGGGATGGGTGGGGATTGTGCTTTCGATTGTCGCGATAAGGGAATGGAGGAGAAAAAATAGGAAGCAGAGGATAGAGAAAAGAGGTCATCAGGTCATCAGGTCATCAGGTCATTAAGAGGAATAGACAGACAGACCGATCACCGATCACCGATCACCGATCACGGAAAGGGATAAGCTTCTTTCTCTTTGCTGGGATTGTGGCTTTGCTATTTTCTCATTCCCCCTATACAGAAATTGGTCCTTTTCGAATACTCTTCCCTTCTTACTTTATGTATAGAATTGCTCCTATGTTTCGCTGTTATGCCCGATTTGGTATTGTTGTTATGCTTTGTGTGAGTGCCTTAGCAGGGATTGGTCTTGCTTCAATTTTAGAGAAGATAAGGAGTAGTAAAAGAAGAAGAATTTTTCTTTCTGTAATTTTTTTACTTATTTTTATTGAATTTGCTCCTGCTCTGCCAGCCCCCATGGTTAATGCAGTTGATCCTCCTCCAGTCTATGAATGGCTCGCTAAACAAGAAGGCGATTTTACTATTGCTGAGTATCCCTTAGAAGATGATCAGGAGTACTTCTTTTGGCAGAGGATCCACCAGAAGAGATTAGTCAATGGTGCTCAACCAGGAACCTACGCTGATGAGGTAAGGAAAGAGATCATTGATATCTTGAAGCCAGAAACTCCGGGTATTCTAAAATATTTAGGAACGAGGTATATCATTTTTCATCCTGATAAGTATCTGAAGAGTGAGGATGTCCCAGTAATTGGCGAGGTTCCAGATGTAAGCAAGCAAAGGGGGCTAAAACTCATTAAGACTTTTGAAGATGCGGGAGTCTATGAGGTGGTAGTGGAGCCGATTAAGCCCAAGACGCGAATTAACGCGAACTGAAAAGCGAGGACGCAAGATAATCGGCACGCGAATTATCGCGAATTAAAAGCAGTTACCAAGCTATCAAGTGATTGAGCTATCGAATTGGATGGTTGGATGGTTAGCCTGTTAACCAGTTTGCTGGTTAGCCAGTTTGCCAGTTGAATTTGGGGGAGAGCAGAGAAAAGAGCTACCAAGCTATCGAGCTATCAAGTAAGGAGTAGTAAGATAATAAATTGTGGTTGAGTCAGAAATATGGTATATTAAGTAGTAATCACAAAGAGAAGAGGAGGAGTGATTTATGAGAAGGACATTAGGTTTTGTTTTAATCTTGGGTGTTTTAGTGGTAAGTGGATGCGTGAGAAGGGAACTTCTTGTTCTCCCTGAGGCACCAGAGGTAGGGGTGTTAAAGCCGGTTACCAGGCCAGGGACAGCGGCCTTCAGGGGAGGGGAAAAACTAACCTTCTTAGCTAAGTTCCGGTTTATTCCTGCTGGAGAGGTGACTATGGAAGTAAGGGAGATGAGATATAGGGGCCATGAGGTCTACAGTCCTTTAATAACTATGAAGGCGGCTAAGTTATTTTCTTTTTTCTGTCCAGCAGAGGTAAATATCAGGTCCTATCTCGATGCCCGTACCTTAGATAGTCTACGTTATGAGGAGCATACCATAATGGGTCGCCATACCTATGAACGCTTGACGGTCTATGACCAGAGGAATCGATTGGCGACGTATGATGCGCCAGTCTATGATAGAATGGGCAAGACAATCAGGATTTATAAGAAGAAGGTAAGGATTCCACCCCATACCCAGGATATGTTATCTGCCTTCTATTATATTCGAACCCAGGAATTAAAAGAGGGAAAGATTCTAACCATCAATGCCAATGAGCGACACAAGAATTATAGAGTGAAGATAAAGGTCTTGAGGAAAGAGAAGGTTACTGTTCCAGCAGGAACCTTCCTCACCTGGGTGATAGAGCCGATTTCCATACAGAGATTGGATAAAGAAAAAGAAGGGGAAAAAGGAACAGGTCTTATCTATCTCAGCGCAGATGAGAGGAAGCTACCAGTCTTAATGAAAGCCAAGACAAAATTAGGCTCGGTTACTGTTCAACTAATAGACGTTAAACTTTAACGCGAATAATCGCGAACTGCAAAGCAAAGAACGAAACAAAGTAAACAGGACGCGAATTAACGCGAATAAAAGAGGGACGCGAATAGACGCGAACTGAAAAGCGAGGACGCAAGATAATCGGGACGCGAATCAACGCGAATGAAAACAGAAACAAAAATATTATATAAGGAGTTAGCTTACCAAATAGTAGGAGCTTTTTACGAAGTATATAATACTCTGGGGCCAGGTTTTAAAGAGTCCATTTACCATAACGCTTTAGCCATTGAATTTACTTTACGGAAAATATCCTTTGAAACTAATAAGAGACTCACCATCAAGTATAAAAAGCAAAAGGTTGGAATTTATGAACCAGACTTCGTTATAGATAATAAGATTCTTGTTGAAATCAAAGCTGTTCCCAGGATGCCCAGAGTTTACGAAAAGCAGTTATATTACTATCTGAAGGGTACAGAATATAAATTGGGTTACTTAGTAAATTTTGGAGCTGATAAATTAGAAATCAAGCGTAGAATCTACGAAAGGATTCGCGTTTGAAGGAGGTTTGAGATGGCTTTTGTATTACTCTTTGCTTCTATATTTTTGGCAGTGGTGGGACAGTTATTGCTGAAGAAGGGGATGTGGACGGTGGGGATTGTCTATTTCCATTTCTCCCATCTCTGGTCTACCTTCCTTAAAGTCTTTTCTAACTGGTATGTTATCTTTGGATTCGTCTTTTTTGTTTTAAGTGCCCTTCTGTGGTTGGCGGTCTTATCAAGATTGGATATTAGCAAGGCCTATCCCATGGTGGCCGCGGGCTATATTCTGGTTCTTTTAGCTTCCAGGTGGGGAATAATTGTGACTAGAGAACCAGTCTCTCCCATCAGATGGATAGGGGCCCTGGTGATTTGTTTCGGTGTTTACCTTATTTCGCGCACTGATTTCGCGCAGTTGATTAAGGACTTATCAACTTTAATCTTCTGGAGGAAGCATGGTTAAGGCGGTCATTATTGCTGGGGGGAGGGGAGAGAGGTTTTGGCCTAAGAGTAGGATTAGAACACCGAAGCAACTCCTTCCCATAGCCTCTAAAAAGAGTATGATCTATGAGACGGTGAAGAGGATAAGCCCTTTGGTGACATCAAAGGATATTCTGATTATTGCCAGAAGAGGTTTGGGGGCAAGAATCAAGAAAGATCTTCCTAAGATCCCCACTAAGAATATTATCTCCGAGCCCTTTGGGCGGGATACTGCAGCAGCAGTCGGCTTAGGAGCAATATTAGCGGAGAAGAAAGACCCAGATAGCGTTATGGTTGTCTTACCCGCAGATCATGTAATTGGTGAGCCGAAGAAGTTTCTAAAAACTTTAAGAGTGGCCATCAAGGCTGCCCGAGATACAGATAATTTAGTGACTATGGGAATCAAACCTAACAGGCCAGAGACGGGGTATGGGTATATAGAAATTGGTTCGCCAGTTCGCCAGTTCGCCAGTTCGCCAGTTTATGAGGTGAAGAGGTTTGCAGAAAAGCCGGATAGGAAAAAAGCATTAAAGTTTATGAAGAGCGGGAGGTATCTCTGGAATAGTGGAATGTTTATCTGGAGAACCTCTGTTATCCTGAAAGCGATGAGAAAACATATGCCCCAACTATATAGAGGCCTTTTGGAGATTCAGGAGGCCTTGGGTACTTCTCAAGAAAAGAAAGCGATTGAAAAGGTCTACAAAAAGTTGGACAAAATATCCATAGATTATGGTATAATGGAGAAGGCAAAAAATACATTGGTGGTGAAGGCAGATTATCTCTGGGATGATGTGGGGAACTGGCAGGCCCTGGAAAGAATCTCAGTTAAAGATAAAGAGAGGAATATTACCAAGGGAGAAGTCTCTTCTTTAGATACGAGAGATTCCATTATTCTCTGTGACAAAGGAATGGTAGGAACAATCGGTATAAAAGATTTAATCATCATCTCAACAGAAGATGCTACTTTAATCTGCCCTAAAGATAGGGCCCAGGAAGTAAAGGAACTGGTCCACAAGCTTGGTAAGAATAAGAAATTAAAGAAATACATTAAGTAAGGTTCACGGTTAACGGTTTACGGTTAACCGTAAAAAAACGGTAAACGGTAAACAGCGACAAACAAGGTGAGGAGCGGGTAAACTGTAAACTATCCGAGCGAAGCGAGGAGAGAATGGAGAGAATAAAGTTTGGTACTGATGGCTGGAGAGGAGTGATCTCAAAGGATTTTACCTTTGAGAATGTCAAGATCGTCTCCCAGGCCATGGCCGATTATCTAAAGAAAGAAAAGATTGGGGAGAGGGAGATCATCATAGGATATGATGCTCGTTTTCTCTCTAAGGAGTATGCCCAGCTTGTGGCCTCTGTCTTAGCCGGGAATGGAATAAGGGCTATCTTGAGCGACAGAATCCAGCCCGTTCCTTGTGTCTGTTTCGCCATAAAGGATAGGGAGGCTGCTGGGGGGATAATGATTACTGCCAGCCATAACCCCTTTCAATATAATGGAATAAAGTTCAAAGGAGAGTATGCGGGAAGCGCAGATGATACAACAACTAAGAAGATCGAGAATTTCTTGTATAAGAATAAACCGAAAGAAATAGATTTTGAGGCGGAAGAAAAGAAAGAACTCATCCGGACAATAGATCTTACTCCGCCCTATCTCCAGTTTCTAAAATCCTTCGTCAATTTGGAATTAATAAAAGAAGCGTCGCTTAAAATAATTGTTGATTCCATGTATGGTGCAGGAAAGGATTATACTGCCCAGGTCTTAAAAGAAGGGAAGTGTCAGGTCATCACTATTCGGGGCGAGGAGAACCCCTCTTTCAGGGGAGTGAACCCCGAGCCCATTGCTCAGAACTTAGGCGCCTTAATAGATAAGATAAAGGAAGAGAAGGCAGATTTAGGACTGGCCACAGATGGGGATGGGGATCGGTTAGGAGTCATGGATAGTGAAGGCAACTTTGTCAATCCCCATCAGGTTCTTTCATTACTTACCCTTCATTTGATTGAGAGCAGGGGATGGTCGGGAGGAATAGTGAAGACCATATCTACCACCTCCTTGTTGAATAAAATAGCAGAAAAGTATAAGAGAAAAATCTATAAGACCCCGGTAGGCTTTAAGTATATCTGTGAGTTGATGCTAAAGAAGGATATCCTGATTGGAGGAGAAGAATCAGGAGGGATCGGAGTCAAGAATCATGTTCCGGATAGGGATGGTCTATTATCTGGTCTACTTCTTCTTGAGATGTTAGCCTTGAAGAAGAAACCCTTATCCCAGATTCAGGAGGAGATGAGAAAAGAGTTTGGCACCTATCTTTATCAAAGGATTGATAGTGAGTACCCTCTGGACAAAAGAGACATCTTGATTTCTACCTTAAAGAAAAATCCACCAAAAGAATTGGCGGATATTGAGGTAAGAAAAATAGATGCTTCAGATGGAATAAAGTTTATTCTGGAGGATAATAGCTGGCTCTTGTTTCGCACCTCGGGGACAGAACCCATCATTAGAATCTATGCTGAATCAGACGAAGAAGGAAAGTTAGAAAAGATTATGGAAGCAGGAAAGGAGTTGGCCTTCTCTATCTAAAGTTAACAAGGATACAAGTTAACAAGAAACTTATCAACTTATTTCTGAGTGGTAACGAAGAAACAAGGTTCTGCGAAGCAGGTTCTTATTAACTTGTCAACTTGTCAACTAATCAACTTGTCAACTTTTTAACTCACTGAGTAAGGAGAATTCGCATGAGATACAAAGTGGCTCTACGCAATGAGACCAGGCACAGGCTGCGTACCAAGATAAAGAGGGCAGACATCGTGGTTGGTATTCCCTGTTACTATGATGAGGATACCATCGGCTATGTCATCCAGCAGGCAGCAGAAGGATTGGCCAAGTATTTCCCTAAGTATAAGAAGGTCATCCTGGTCTCTGACGGTGGCTCCTTAGACGATACCAGGGAGATCATCATCGCTGCCCCAGTTCCCAAGGTAGTGGATAAGATGTTCTTCATCTATAGGGGCCTTCCAGGAAAGGGGACCGCCTTCAGATCTGTCTTCGAAGCAAGCAAGATATTAGGAGCAAAGGTCGTTCTAACCCTGGATTCTGATTTAAGAAGCATTACTCCCCTCTGGATAAAGCTCATGGCCCATCCCGTCTTAAGCGGGAAGTATGATTATGTTACTCCTTACTATCTTCGCCATAAATACGACGGAACGATATCGAATAACATCACCTATCCCTTAATCAGGGCCTTATATGGCCTAAGGATCAGACAGCCCATGGGAGGAGACTTCGCTCTCTCTGGAGACTTAGCCAAGGCCTACCTCATAGAGGATGTCTGGATGGGGGTTGTGGCTCGCTTCGGTATTGATAGCTGGATGACTACTGAAGCCATAAATAAGGGATATAGGATATGTCAAGTAGCCCTGGGAACAAAGATTCACAATCCCAAGGAGCCTTCCCTGAAATTAGGTTCTATGTTTCGAGAAGTGGTGGGAACCTTATTCAGCCTAATGGAGAAGTATGAATATAATTGGATGCAGGTAAAGGGTTCCCAACCAGTAAAAACCTATGACCATCGCCAGATTGTGGAACCCGAAGCACTCTTAGTAGATGTAGAAGGGATGATCGGCCAGCTTGCCCATCACTACTCCGACTGTCATGACATCTGGAGGGAGATCATGCCTGAGGATAACTTTCGGGCGGTAAGGGAACTGGCCCATACCAAAGAGATAAGAAACTTTAAGTTCCCTCTCGACCTCTGGGCAAGGATTGTCTATGACTTTGCCGTTGCCTATCATCAGAAGGAAATCTCCCCAGATGATGTTTTGGACCTTTTTGCCCCCCTCTACTTTGCCAAGACCGGCTCCTTTGCTCAGGAGACCTTGAGGATGAGCAGTAAGGAGGCGGAGAGGGTAGTTGAGGCCCAAGCCAAGGCCTTTGAGAAAGAAAAACCCTATTTGATCGAGAGGTGGGAAGAGGTATGAGCAAGGTAGAAAAGTGGTTTAAGAACCGCACCTTCCATCACTCCCAGTTCTCTGACATCAAGGAACTGGTGAGATTAAAGAGGAAGAAAAACCTAACCATAAGCGTAGGCCTTCCCACCCTGAATGAGGCAGAGACCATTGCTACGGAGCTTATCGTGATCAAGAGTGAGCTCATGGATAAGCATCACTTAATAGATGAGTTAGCCATCATAGACTCTGGCTCAACAGATAAGACCAGAGAGATTGCAGCAAAGTATGGGGCAGATGTCTATTTGACAGACGATTATTTAAAAGAGGAAGGAATCTATTCTGGCAAAGGAGAGAACCTTTGGAAGAGTCTCTATCTCCTAAAAGGAGATATCATCCTATGGCTCGATGCCGACATTAAGAACATCCATCCCAAGTTTGTCTATGGGTTACTGGGTCCCCTTCTAACCAATAGTCGAATAGGTTATGTCAAGGCCTTCTATGAGAGACCAATAAAGTTAGAGACAGAGAAGACCCTGAGGGCTTCTGGAGGAGGGAGGGTGACAGCACTTATGCTTCGTCCTATCTTCAATCTTTTCTTTCCTGAACTTTCGGGACTTATTCAACCCTTAAGTGGAGAGTATGCCGGAAGAAGGGAAATACTAGAGAAAGTTCCCTTCTTTATCGGCTATGGGGTAGAGACAGGACTGTTAATCGACATCTATAAGAAGTTTGGTTTAAACTCCATTGCCCAGGTCGACCTGGATCAACGCATCCACCGGAATCATACCCTTCCCACATTATCTAAGATGGCCTTCACTATCCTGCAGGTGGCTCTAAACCGTGCTGGGGATCTGTGGAAACTGAAGATGTTAGAAGAATTAAATCCCAGCATGAGGCTCATTAAAAGGAAGGGGAATAGGTATTCCTTTGAGATCTTTGAGAGGAAGGTCGTGGAGCGCCCCCCCATGATTACTGTGAAAGCCTATCGGGAGAAAAGGAAGAAGCAAAAGAGATCCTAATAAAAAAGAACCCCGCACCTTTTATCTATTCAAAGTAGCAACCTAAAGAAATGAATATTAAAAAGGTGCGGGGCTTTTCTCTATCTAAATTCTGATTATCTTCTTTTCTTCTTTCCCTTCCTTGCCTTTTTCTTCTTTCTCCTTACAACCTTCTTTCTTTTCACAACCTTCTTTTTCCTCTTCGCCTTCTTCTTTCTTTTCGCCACTTTTTCCCTCCTCTCCTTAAATTTAGTTTAATAATATCACACTAAATCTCCATTTGTCAAGCCTTTTTTTGATTTTTATTGAATTTATTGATAGAATGGAAAAGGAAAGAGAATGAGATGACCAAGATCATCCTGGTGCGCCATGGGGAGACGGCCTGGACTCCAGTAAATAGGATTCAAGGTTGGCTGGATATAGAGTTAAATGAGCGAGGGCTAAGACAGGCAAAAAGAATTGCAAGAGAATTAAAGAGAAAGAAGATAGACGCCATCTATTCTAGTGAACTCTCTCGGGCTTATGAGACAGCAAAGATTATTGCCAAACCACATAAATTAAGAGTAAAGAAGGATATTAATCTCAATGAGCTTAACCAGGGAAAGTGGCAAGGGCTTCTGGTAAAAGAGGCCAGAAGAAAGTATAAGGAACTTTACCGAAGATGGGAAGAAGAACCCTTAAGCGTCAGGCCTCCTGGAGGGGAGAGCATCCTGGACCTTTACGAAAGGGCAATCCATATTTTAAGAGAGATTACCAAGAAATATCCCAAAGGGAAGGTAGTCATCGTGGGACATAAGGTGATAAATACGGTATTAAAATGCTATTTGTTGGGAATAAATCTCTCTAATGTCTGGAAACTACTGCCTAAGGAAGCAAGCTGGGAGGAAATCAAAATTCCCCAATCAAGAGTCAGAAAATGAGTTAACAAGTATACAAGTTAACAAGGATACAAGTTGACAAGGAAGGTGGAAGATGGAAAGAGGTTTTGAAGGTTTAAAGGTTTGGCAATTGGGAAGGAAATTCCGCAAAAAGATTTATGAGATAAGTAGAAAGTTCCCAAAGGAAGAGATATATTGCCTAGTTCAGCAAATTCGTAAAGCAGCAATATCCATAACTGCCAATATCACAGAAGGTCATGGTAGGTATCATTATCAGGAAAATATTCAGTTTTGTCGGGTTTCAAGAGGCTCGATAAATGAAGTCTTAGATCATCTATATACTGCTATAGACGAAAAATATATTGTTGAAAAAGAGTTCCAGCAATTATACTCTCAGGGCAGAGAAGTAGAAAAAGTGCTCAACGGTTACATCGGTTACCTTCACAAAAGACTCAGCGAGAAAAGTTAAACTTGTCAACTAATCAACTTGTTAACTTATCAACTATCTGAAAGGAGTTTATCATGTCTAAACCAAGAATTGCTATCGTTCATTATTCCTCTCCTCCAGTAATCGGAGGGGTGGAGTTCATCTTGGAGGCTCATGCCAGAGAGATGCTCAAGCATGGCTATAAGGTGAAGGTTGTTGCAGGGAGAGGGGAGAAATTTCATAAGAAGATCCCGATTGTTATTATTCCCGAGGCGGATTCTCTCTCAAAGACGAATAAGAGAATAGATGCGGAACTTGAGAAGAATCTTGTGAGTGCTAAATTTCATCAATTAACAGATAGAATCTACGGGAAACTAACTCGAGAGTTTAAAAATGTCGATCTTGTCATCATCCATAATGTCCTGACCATGCACTTCAACCTCCCCCTTACTGCTGCTTTAGAGAGATATATTAGAGAACATAAGAAGAAAAAGTACATCGCCTGGTGCCACGATGCCACCTTCAAGGACCCGGTCTATAAGAAGAAGGCCAAGAATAAATACCCCTGGAATGTGATCTCCAAGCCCATTCCAAAAGTAAGGTATGTTGCCATCTCTTGTGAGCGCCAGAAGCAGCTCTCTCACCTCTTCCGAGTCAATCCCAAGAAGATAACCGTGGTTCCTGACGGAATCGATCATAAAAGCTTCTTAGATTTAAATGGGGATGCCCTGGAAGTCTTCAAGAGGTTTAATCTCTTTAATCAGGATCTGGTTATGCTTCTGCCCACCAGGATTGTGAAAAGAAAAAATCTGGAACTGGCAATAAAGATCACTAAGGAATTGAATAAGATACTCAAGGCTGTTTTAATTATTACTGGGCCTCCTGATCCCCATAATATCGACTCTATGAGGTATTATCGCTCTCTGAAAGACTTAAGGAATAAATCCCGGATGAAGAGGAAGGTCATCTTTCTCTATGAGGAGGGAATAAAGGTAGGATATTCTATGCTGAGGAGCCTCTATCTATTATGTGATATGCTCCTATTTCCCAGTGCCCAGGAAGGCTTCGGCATCCCCCTATTGGAATCTGGATTGGTTAACCTTCCCATCGCTTGTGCCAACATCCCTCCCTTGAAGGAAGTGGGAGAGAAAGACGTTCACTATCTTGACTTAAAGAAGAACCCCAGAGAACTTGCCTCAGGGATAATTAAGTATTACCAAAGACAGCCCACTATCCCTATGTTCAAGAAGGTATTGAGGAACTATACCTGGGAATCCATCTTCACGCAAAAGATAGAACCATTGTTAAAGGGGTGACAGGGGTGGCAAGGGTGACAGGGGTAACAGGGATGAAAAGTAAAAGAGAGCCCGGCTATAAGAGATTAATTGTCTGGCAGAATACCTATAAACTGCGCAAATTAATCTATAAGATAACCGCTCACTTCCCAAGAAGTGAAATGCGACGGGTCAGTCATATGAGAGATAGTGCCCGCTCAGCAAAGCAGAATATCCAAGAGGGTTATAAGCGTGCCTCTCGTGGAATATATATTCACTTTTTAACCATTTCTCAGGGCTCTTTAGGAGAATTGAAGGGCGATGTAGAAGATTCTTTTGAAGATGGATTGATGAGTAAGGAAGAATATGAAGAAGTAGATGCTTTAATCTGCAAAACCGATTATTTATTTACTCGCCTGATCAATTCATTAAGGAAGAAATAAACCCTTGTACCCCTTATATCCCTTGTTCCCCCCGTAACCCCTGTGGAGTACTAGAATGACTACCGAGAGGATTAGAAATTTCTCTATTATTGCCCATATCGACCATGGAAAGAGCACCTTGGCAGATAGACTATTGGAGTATACCAAGACCCTTCCTTCCCGAAAGATGAGGGAGCAGGTATTGGATGAGATGGAACTTGAGAGGGAGAGGGGGATTACCATAAAGGCCAAAGCGGTGAGACTGAGGTACAAAGATTATATATTAAATCTCATAGATACTCCGGGCCATGTGGACTTCTCCTATGAGGTCTCCAGGTCTCTTGCTGCCTGTGAGGGAGTCTTATTGATCATCGATGCCAGCCAGGGGGTTCAGGCCCAGACCTTAGCCAATGCCTACTTAGCAAGGGAAGCCAACCTCGCCATCATCCCCATTATAAATAAGATAGACCTTCCCAATGCCCGGCCAGAAGAGACAGAGAAACAGATAAAAGATGTCCTGGGATTAGAGGACCCCATCTTTACCAGTGCCAAGAAGGGAATGGGAACAGAGGATGTCCTGGAAGCAATAGTTGAGAGGATCCCCCCACCAAAAGGGGAGATCAATAAGCCCCTTCAGGCCTTGATCTTCGACTCTATCTATAATCCCTATCAGGGGGTAGTGGTCTATATCCGGGTTGTTCAGGGTTCCATTAAACCAAGAGATAGGATTAGGCTTATGGGAAGGGGCAGGGATTTTGAAGTGAATGAAGTGGGGATCTTCTCTCCAGAGATGAGAAAGGTGGAGGGGCTCTCTCCAGGTGAGGTGGGCTACCTAATGGCGAATATAAAGAACCTTCAAGATGCCAAGGTGGGGGATACTATTACTGGTGCCCAAAATCCGGCCCAGAAGTCTCTTCCCGGATATAAGGAGGTGAAGCCCTTTGTCTTCGCCAGCCTCTATCCTGTAAGAAGCGAGGATTTTGGATCACTGAAGGAGGCTTTGGAGAAGCTGAAACTGAATGACGCTTCCTTTAGTTATATAGAGGAAAGCTCCCCAGCCTTGGGCCCTGGTTTCAGATGCGGATTCTTAGGCCTCTTACATATGGAGATCGTCCAAGAGAGATTGGAGAGGGAGTATGACCTGGATCTGATAACTACGGCACCCAGCGTGGTCTACAGAGTAATCACCAAAGAGGGTGAAATTAAAAGGGTAGAGAACCCTTCTAGACTCCCTTCTCCCGCTGAGATTAAAGAGATTCAGGAGCCCTATATTAAGGCGATCATCATTACTCCCGCCGAATACTTAGGACCCATTATGCAGTTAGTTCAGGGAAGAAGGGGAGTATATAGAGATACCAGGTATCTGGCCCCCAATACCGCCTCTTTGACCTATGAATTCCCCCTATCTGAGGTGATCCTCGACTTCTATGATAGGCTGAAGTCTGTCTCCCGAGGTTATGCCTCCTTTGACTATGAGCATATCGGTTATCGAAAGACGGATTCGGTAAAGGTCGATGTCCTCTTAAATAATGAGAAGGTGGAAGGATTATCCTTCATTACCCATAAGGAAAAGGCCTATCATAGGGCAAGCGAGTTGGTAGCAAGATTAAAGGAGGTCATTCCTCAGCACCTCTTTCCTGTTGCCATACAGGGGGCGATAGGGAAGAAAATCATCGCCCGGGAGACAGTAAAAGCTTTGAGAAAGGATGTCACCGCTCCCTTATACGGAGGGGATGTCACCCGGAAGAGGAAGCTTTTGGAGAAGCAGAAGAGGGGTAAGAAGAGAATGAAGAGAATTGGAAAAGTCTCTCTTCCCCAAGAAGCTTTCTTAAGCATTCTGAAGGTGGATTAGGAAATTAGGTGGACTAGGATATTAGGTGGATTAGATTTAGTATACTGGTTAAATTAGGATACTAGTTGGATTACACCCCTATTCCAACTAATTCACCAATTTCCTAATATACTAAACCAATCCAACTATTCCACCAAATCCAACTATTTCACTAAAAACTTGACAGGTGATTTTTTTTGTGCTAAATTATTGTTAGCACTCTTATTTAATGAGTGCTAAGGGAGCTAGGAATGCTTAACGAGAGGAAAAAGAAGATATTAAAGGCCGTAGTTTATAACTACATTACTACTGCTATACCTGTGGGCTCGAGAACCGTTGCCAAGAAATACAGATTCGACCTCTCTCCAGCTACCATAAGGAATTGTATGGCGGATTTGGAAGAGTCGGGCTATCTTACTCACCCCCATACCTCGGCAGGAAGGATCCCTACAGATAAGGGATACCGCTTCTATGTGAATAGTTTAATGGAGCGAGTGGACCTCTCCTTAAAAGAGAAGACAAGGATTGAGAGAGAATACTCCCACAGGATGAATAGGATCGACCAGATAATGGAAGAAACCTCCCAGGCCCTCTCCCTTTTTTCCCGTTATACTGGCCTCGTCCTGGCCCCCAACTTAGAGAAGTCTATCTTCCATCACCTAGAACTCGTCTCCCTGGAAAATGGAAGAATCTTGAGTATCCTGATCACTGGCTCGGGATTGGTAAAAAATAAGATAATAGAAACAGAAGAAATTCTTCCCAAGGAAAGACTGGGAGAGATTCTGAATCTCATTAATGATCGACTCTCTAACCTGCCTTTAAAAAGAATTAAAGAATTCATCTCTGACCAATTAGAGATCGAGGCCTCAAGCGTCAAAATTTGGGAATTGATGAATCAGATCTTCACCTGGGATGGGGTAGAGGAACTCTATCTTGGGGGAAGGATTAATATCCTTGAGCATCCGGAGTTTAAAGACTTAGCCAGGTCAAAGTCCATTTTCCAGGCCTTAGAGGAGAAGAGA
>JAUXAI010000014.1 GCA_030619985.1 bacterium
GTCGAGATTGATGGGAAGAGTATATGAGGAAACAAAGAGAAACATTGAGAGAAAATATTCTTCTGGAAAATTATTAGATATGGGATGCGGATTGGGACTATTTTTAAAGTTATGGAATCCCCAAAAATGGGAACTCTTTGGGATGGATATCTCTAAGAAAGCGGTTGAGTATGCCCAGAGTAAGGGATTGAATGTCAGAGAGGGTTCTTTAGAAAAGACCGATTTCAGCGACAACTACTTCGATGTTATTACTATGTTCTATGTCCTGGAGCATCTTCCTAACCCGTTGAAAGTTTTAGAGGAAGTAAGGAGAATCTTGAAGAAGGACGGTCTCCTGGTCGTCAGGGTTCCTCAGAGTATATCGGCAGAGAGGTTTTTGAGGTTCTTTGGGGTGAGGCGCAACCTCTTCCATCCGCCAATGCATCTCTATGACTTCTCAACAGAGATACTGAGAGAGTTCTCACTAAAGGCAGGATTCAAGAAGATAAAAACTGTGATCGGCAGACCAACTTCTCCAGAGAGAAGAATAGAGAGGTTCTGGACAAATTATTTCAATCTCTGGGCCCAGGGCATCTATTTTCTAACAGCCAGGAAGGTCCTCGTTCCTGGAGTGAGCAAGACCACTTATGCAAAGATCTAAGATCGCCTTTCTTTTTCCCGGGCAAGGTTCCCAATATGTGGGAATGGGGAAGGAATTCTATGATAATTTTAAAGAGGCGAAAGAGATATTTCAGAAAGCAGATGAAATCCTTGGCTTTGATTTAGCAAAAATCTCTTTTGAGGGACCAGAAAAAGAGTTAAATAAGGACCTGAATGCTCAATTAGGGGTCTTTACAGTAAGTATCGCTACTTACCAGATATTGAAGGGGAGAGGAATCGCTCCTGATATTATTGGAGAGCATAGTCTGGGAATATATGCTTCTCTTGTAGCCAGTGGAGCCTTAAGTTTCGAAGACGGACTTGAGATAACGAAGAAAGCAGGAGAATTAGTCCAAGAAGTCCCTGGAGGAATGGTAGCCATCATTGGATTAGGAAAGAAAGAAATAGAAGAAATCTGCCAGATGACAAGGACAACAATTGCCAATTATAACTCTCCTAAACAGTTCGTTATTTCTGGAGAAGAGAAGGCTTTAGATAAAGCGATAGATTTGGCCCAAAAAGATGCCTTAGAGGTCGTCCCCTTAAACGTTTCCAGCCCCCTACATACCAGATCGATGGAGGGGGCTTCTCAGAAATTGGCATCTTATTTAAATTCCATAGAGATAAAGAATCCTGAGATTTCCCTGATTAATCATTTCGATACAGACTACGTAAGAGATAAAGAAAGGGTAAGAGAAATATTAGTAAAGCAGATAACAAGGCCCGTTCTCTGGGAAGAGAGCATACGCCGAATGCTATCTGAAGGAGTGGATACCTTCATCGAGGTCGGTCCGGGTCAGGTCCTCTCCCAACTCGTCCAGTGGATAACCCGCGAAGTCAAGGTCTTAAATGTAGAAAATCTGCCCTCCCTAGAAAAGACAATCAAGACAATAAAGAATTGATTTTACCTTCTGTTCGTGCTAAAATTTTGTTTATAGGGGTTGATGAATGAAACTTGAGGGAAAGATTGCTCTGGTGACTGGTGGAGGAAGAGGGATTGGGAAGGCGATCTCTCTTGCTCTGGCAAGGGAAGGGGTAAAGGTCTGCGTCAATTATTTTCACAGTAAGGATGCCGCAGAAGAAGTGGTAAAAAGAATAAAGGAAAAGGGCGGGGAAGCGATTAGTCATACGGCAGATGTCTCTAAATTGGAAGAAGTGAATGGAATGGTAGAGGAACTCAATAAGAAGTTTGGGAGGATTGATATTCTGATCAACAATGCTGGTTTAAACATCGATAAGTATCTCATGATTATGAATGAGGAGGAGTGGGATAAGGTAATAGATGTCAATCTCAAAGGAACATTCAACTGCTCAAAAGCAGTTTCGAGAGTTATGATCGGTCAGAAAAGCGGAAATATTGTCAATATCTCATCTGTTTCTGCCATTTCTGGCACTGCGGGTCAAACGAACTACTCCGCTGCTAAAGGAGGGATGATCAGTTTCACTAAGTCCTTAGCCCGAGAACTGGCTCCTTTTGGCATAAGGGTGAATGTCCTTGCTCCAGGACTCATTGATACCGAGATGATTAAGAAGATGCCCAAGGAGATGTTAGATCAGGTTTTGGAGATAACGCCATTAAAGAGAGTAGGCACTCCAGAGGAAGTAGCAAAGGTAGTAATCTTTTTGGTTAGTGAGGAGGCAGACTATATCACCGGTCAGGTAATAAGAATAGATGGTGGATTAGCCATGTAATAGGAGGAAGTATGACTGAAGATTTACAAAGTAAGATTAAAGAACTCATTGTTAAGAGATTGAAGTTAGAGATAAAATCAGAGGAGATCGATAGCGCCGCTCCTTTGTTCAGAACTGGTTTAGGGCTCGATTCCATAGATGCCCTGGAACTGGTGGTTGGTCTGGAGCAGGAGTTTGGGATCAAGGTCAAGGATGAAGAGGTGGGAAAAGAGATTTTTACCTCAGTAAATACTTTAGCGGAATACGTTAAAAAGAAAAAAGGAGAAAGTGAATGAAAATTTTAGATATTGGCGAGATCCAAAAGATTCTCGTTCATCGCTATCCCTTTCTATTAGTGGATAAGGTCATTAACCTTGAGCCGGGCAAGAAGGGAACGGGAATAAAGAATGTTACCATCAATGAGGAGTTCTTCTCAGGCCATTTTCCAGAAGAGCCCATCATGCCTGGGGTGCTCATTATAGAGGCCATGGCCCAGGTGGCAGCCATTGTTGTGGGAAGTGAGACGATGGGAAAGGAAGTAAAGCCAGAAGAGAGAATGGGATATTTGGCAGGAATAAAGGAGATTAAGTTCAAGAGGCCGGTCAGGCCTGGAGACCGATTAGAGATTAATGTAGAGGTTGTTCAGAGATTGGCCAATCTCTTCAGGGTTAAAGGAGAGGCAAGGGTAGATGAAGAGATCTGTGCTCAAGGAGAATTAATCTTTACCAAAGGTACGACTTAAAGAGGGTTTACGGTTTACGGTTTACGGTTAACGGTTCACTGTTTTTTTACCGTAAACGGTAAACCCCGCAGATACGAAGTTATCAACGGGGTAAACAGCAACCCCGATGAATCGGGGGAGCGGGTAAATTGAATAATAGTTATTCATCAGCGGGGCAAGTAAAACGCGCCGCTCAACTGTAAACGAGGAGCACGCTTAGATGAAACGAGTAGTTATAACTGGTCTGGGAGCGATATGTGCCATTGGTAAGAATAAGGAAGAATACTGGAAGAATCTAATTGAAGGAAAATGTGGAATCAATAAGATAGACCTCTTTGATACTAAAGAGCATAGGACCCAGACCGGGGCCCAGGTAAAGGACTTTCATCCAGAGAAGTATATCTCTTCCAAGAAGTTAAGAAGGATGTCCCGGACGGATAGACTAGGAATAATCGCGGCCCAGGAGGCGATAGGGGACTCCGAGCTTGATTTAGAGAAGGAAGATAGAGAGAGAATCGGTGTCCTTTTGGGGGCTGGGGCAGGAGGGATGTTTGAGGCTGAGGAATATCACAGGGCGCTTCTCACTAAAGACTTAAAGAGGGCTAAGCCTTCCTTACTTATCTCCCATCCCCCTTGCGTTACTACGGATTATATTGCTAAAGAGTTTTCTTTAAAAGGGCCTCGTTCCACAATTGTAACTGCCTGTTCTTCTTCTGCAACATCCATTGGGTATGCGGCAGATCTAATTAGAGATGGAAAAGCGGATATTATGGTTACCGGAGGAAGCGATGCCCTGTGTCAGTTAACCTATTCTGGGTTTAACTCCATGAGGGTGGTGGATAAGGATAGGTGCCGACCATTCGATAAGAGAAGAACTGGCCTCTCTTTAGGAGAGTCAGCAGGCATCCTCATCTTGGAAGAATTAGAACATGCTAAAGATAGGAATGCTAAGATCTACTGTGAGTTCCTGGGATATGCTCTGAGTGGAGATGCCCATCATATGACCGCTCCCCATCCAGAGGCAAGGGGGGCTATCCAGGCAATAAGAGAGGCCTTGAGGGATGCTGGAATTAAACCAGAAGAGGTTGATTATATCAACGCCCATGGCACCGCCACCCCCTTCAACGATGAGACAGAGACCTTGGCCATAAAGGAGGTCTTTGGAGAGAGGGCCTACCAGATACCGGTGAGTTCTACGAAGTCCATGGTAGGCCACTGTTTGGGAGCTGCCGGGGCGATAGAGGTGGTTGCGGTTTCTTTGGCGATTAGAAACGGCATGATACCCCCTACAGCAAATTATGAAACAAAGGATCCTCAATGTGATCTTGACTATGTTCCGGGCAAAGCAAGAAAGAAGGAAATAAGGGCTGCCCTCTCAAACTCCTTTGCTTTTGGGGGAAATAATACGGTTCTTGCCTTCGGGAAATATGTAGCAGGAAGTAACCAGTAACCAGCCCGCCAAAGGCGAGGTCTCGCCCCCCTGGGGCGGACGAACAGTGACCAGCAAAGTCATAGAAT
Organism: bacterium; assembly: GCA_030619985.1. Lineage (GTDB taxonomy): Bacteria > UBP18 > UBA7526 > UBA7526 > UBA7526 > JAUWXM01. Next base: position 4,550 of record JAUXAI010000014.1, read on the forward strand.
ATAACGACGCGCTACGCTTGCCTCGTCTAATCATAAATTATCAGAACATCAGAACATCAGAATGAGAATTCAGAATACCAGATTCTCTGCTTTCAATCTGACCCTCTGATAACTGACCCTCTTTATCTGATTATCTGATGCTCTTCTACTTTTTTACTGTAAACTGTAAACTAGTTACTGTAAACTATCCGAATAAAATGAGGATGAGATGAATAGAGTAGTCATTACTGGATTAGGGGTAATCTCACCCATTGGAATAGGAAAAAAGACCTTTCTAAAGAGCCTTAGAGAAGGAAGACTGGGAATAAAAGAGATTACCCGGTTTGATACCTCGAAATATAGGTCTCATCTGGGCGGAGAGGTCACTGATTTCAATCCTAAGGATTATATCAATCCTATGAAGATCAGAAGGATGGATCGGGACTCCCAGATTGCGGTTGCTGCTGCTGTCTTAGCCTTGAAGGATGCTAGCTTGGAGATTACTTCTGAGAATTCCTCAGTGTGTGGAGTCATATTGGGGAGCGGATTTACCGGCCTGGAGACCACAGAGGCCTTCCATAGAGGACTCATTGAGCATGGCCCAAGTGGAGTAAATCCCATGCTCTTTCCCAATACCGTTCCCAATGCTCCTGCTGGCCATATCTCGATAGAACTGGGGATTACTGGCCCCAACTCCACCATTACTCAGAAGGGAGCAACGGGTGAAGGGGCCATAGGTTATGCCTATAGTCTCTTGAGGCATGATAAGGCAAAGGTCATCCTAGCTGGTGGAGTAGATGAGCTCTCCTGGATACTATTCCATGCCTATTCCCATTTAGGGATACTATCTCCCTTAGAGAATAAAGATTATCCTGAGGGTTCGCGGCCATTTGATAAGAGAAGAAATGGCATGGTTTTAGGGGAGGGGGGAGGGATTTTAGTCTTGGAGACCCTGGAACACGCCCAAAAAAGAGGAGCCAAGATATATGCTGAAGTTATAGGTTATGGGATGAGTTCCTCTAATCCTGGAATAAGCGACTACGATAGTGATGGGGCGGGAATGGCGAGGGCCATGGAATTAGCATTGGAAGAGGCTAAAGTTTCTATAGGAGAGATTAGCTATATCTCTGCTGCAGCGAATTCCACCCCTATCCTAGATAGGTCTGAGACAGAGGCAATTAAGAAAGTATTTGGTAAAGGTGTTCCGGTCAGTTCCCTTTCTTCATCTATCGGCTACTTCAATGCCTCTGGTGGCCTGAAAGCAATAAGCGCCTGCCTGGCAATAGAGAATGGTTTCATTCCTCCCACTATAAATTATGGAGAAAAGGATTCTTCCTGCGACCTAGACTATGTTCCCAATGAGGTAAGGGAGAAGAAGATAGGGACAGTCCTGATAAATGGATTTGCAGATGGAGGGAGCAATGCCTCTCTAATCTTAGGGAGGTTTCAGGCGTGAATCCCGCACCTTTTACTATGTTTTATACTTATCGTTTAAAAAGCAAAAGAAAAAGCCTTATGAGTCATAAAAAAGGTGCGGGATGAAGAAGACCTCGCTTTTTTTATTCTTAATCTTTCTCTTTTTCTCTCAAGGTGCTTTTGCTCAAAATCTCTTAAACCCTAATCTAATTCCCAAGACCCCGGAGGAAATCATCCTGGGGCAGGTTCCCTGGTCTCCCTTTAACCATCCAGAGATAAAGTGGTATGTCATAGAGGCTCCCCATTTCCTGGTCTACTTTGACAAAAGAAAACATACTGCCGTTGCTAAAGATGTAGCCGAGATTGCGGAGAGATGCTATGGACCGATTACCAAAAGGCTGGGCCATGAGCCAGAGGGTAAGACCCATATCATAATCTTAGATATCGATGATTATGCCAATGGATTTGCTGACTCTACAAATCAGAGGATTGTCATCTGGCTCACTCATATGGATATCTCCTTGAGAGGGACCCATAAGTGGCTGGAGACGGTCATTCCCCATGAGTTTACCCACATCGTCCATCTGGACATCATGAGCGGCCTTCCCAGAAGGCTGGTTAAGGTATTCGGTCCGGGATTCCCCGGGCCCAGTGAGTTCGTTCCCTCTTGGTTCATTGAGGGATTGGCCCAGGATACGAGTGAAGTTGGAGGAGGAGAATTCTGGGATAGCCATCGAGATATGATCTTAAGAAGTGCAACATTAGAGGATAAACTACTCACCTATAATCGGATGGGGGTCTACGGGAAGAATGGCTTAGGGAATGAGATGGTCTATAATCAGGGCTACTCTCTCACTAAATATCTGAAGAAGAAGCATGGGGAAGAAGGTATTGCCTCCATCTTAGAAGGGAAGGGCCATAACTATCTTTCCCTAAAAAGGAATATGTATCGTCGGGTAAAAGATACTTCTAAGTGGCTCTATAAAGAATGGAAGGAGGATCTGGAGAAGAAGTACAAGGAAGAGACTAAGGGAATTACTCCAGATGAGAACGTCAAGGATCTAGTTTCCTGGGGATGGTCTGATAGACACCCTACCTTTTCACCGACCAAGAATGAAGTGGCCTTTGTCTCCAATAAGGGCCAGGACTATGAGAAATTAAGACTCTATCTCTTGGACCTGGATAGTAAGAAACATAAGTGTCTGGAGAAAAAAGTCAATCCCGATCCCTCCTTCTCCTATGGTGGAGAGAAGTTAGTCTACTCTAAGAATTGGTACAACTGGCGGGGTTCCTATTATAGTGATCTCTATATTATTGACTGGACGAAGGTAAATAAGAAGAGGCGCCTCACCCGGGGGATGAGGGCCAAGGAGCCCTACCTCTCACCAGGTGGAAGAAGCATTGTCTTTATCAAGAATGAAGAAGGAAGAACAAATATCTGCCTCTTTAGTTTGGAGACGAAAAAGGTCACCTATCTTACCAAGATCGAGGACTATACTCAGTACTTCACTCCCAAGTTCTCACCAGATGGAAAGAAGATCGTCTTCTCCAGATTCAAGGACGGCCAGAGGGATCTATATCTAATGAATGTCGATGGATCAGGAATAGTCTCCCTTACCAATGATAAAGCGGATGATCGGGATCCCTCCTGGTCAAAGGATGGCAAGAGAATCATCTTCTCCTCAGATAGGACGGGAATCTTCAACATCTATGAACTTAATTTGGAGACAAAGAGAATAAAGCAATTGACCAATGTCATTGGGGGAGCCTTTGAGCCTTCCTACTCTTCTGGAGGAAAGAGGATCGCCTTCTCCTCTTATAGCGCCGATGGCTATGACATTAAAGTCTTAGAGAGGGAAGAGACTAAAGATGAAACGGAGAAAGGGAGAAAGGGGGAAAGGGGGAAGTTTTCCGATTCTCCGATTCGCCGATTCCCCGCTTCATTTTCAAGCAATAATCCTGAATTAGAAGAGAAAGAAGAGTATCCCATAAGAAAGTATCGGCCGAGAATAAGACCCATTCTATGGATGCCCCTGGGCTTGAGTGTTATGGGATACGCTCAAGATGTCATGGGGAAGCATATCTTTGAGAGCGCTATCGGGTATGCAGGAGATGGTGGGGTATCGGGCTATGCCTACTATCTTAACCGCCAGTTCTTTCCCAATATCCTGATTGGCGCTTATGATTACTCTCTTGGTTACACCAACTATATTGAGGGTCCCAATCAGGATAATCTGACCGATGATTACTGGGAGAGGAGACGGGGAGGAATAGTAGGTGCTGGCTTTCCCCTGGTACCAGTGGGCTATCTATTATTAAAATATGAGGCTTACTTCGTTGATGACATAGATACCGACAGGGACATTAATCCTCCCAATCTTCCGGATGATGGCCATATCGCTACCTGGGGAGCGAGCCTTATGCATTATGGGATAAAGCCTACTCTGGACATGGATATCAACCCTCAAGGGAGACGGGTCATCCTCTCTTATGATCTAGCGGATGAGTCCTATGGGAGCGATTTCAACTTCAATGAATACACCCTGGATTGGCGAGAATATATTCCCCTCTATAAGCGTCATACCCTGGCTTTGAGAGCGATGGGGGGTTTCTGTAAGGGACATAACCTGAGTCAGGGCGCCTTCCTGTTAGGGGGAATGGAGAACTTGAGGGGTTACGGGGAGAATACCTTTCGGGGAGATAAGATGGGATTCTGGAGCGCAGAGTATCGCTTTCCCATTCTGCAGGATATGGGAAAGAAGCTCTCCTTCTTCTATCTCGATAGATTATATGGCATGGTCTTTGCGGATAGTGGTACTGCTTGGTTCCAAGGGAAACTATCCATCGGTGACTTCGATACTGATGCCGGAGCTGGGATTCGCCTGAAATCCTTCATCTTCTATCATATTCCTCTGAACCTGGAACTTGCCTTAGCCCATGGCTTCGATGACTACGAGGATGTTCGGCCCTGGCTGGGAATGGCAATAGTCTTCTAAGAAATTTCTGAGGAACTATTTCTTCACAGATTAGCACAGATTTGGAACACGGATTAGCACTGATTTAATCTGCGCCTATCTGTGTAAGATTATATTTAATTGAGAGGTCTTTTTTAAATTTTGACAAAAGGAACTATTTCTGTTATACTATTTAAGTTAAGGGGGCGTGGTGTAGCCTGGTTTAACACGTGGCCCTGTCAAGGCCAAGAGCGAGGGTTCGAATCCCTTCGCCCCCGCCAAAATTTCCCTTTGGGAAATTTTGATCTCGAGCGAAGCGAAAGACCTTTGATATCGCCCTTCGGATCTCGGAGATCCTCAGGATCTGAGAGGAAAGAGCGTAGCGACTGAAATACCTTTAATCTCGAGGACTGAAAGGACGAGAGACCTCCCCAGGACTGAAATTGAAAAAATTCCTTTGCGTTTTTGTTACATTATTCTTATTTTCATCCCTCGCTTTCTCTGAATCGTTTGAGTTTAGAAGTCGTAATGAATATATCCATGGCCTATCCTCTACCCATAAGGATGAAGTCCAGTATGCCAACAAGCTTTCCCTGAACTGGAATTTTAAGTTGGAGAGGATAAATCGGATCTTAAGGATTGCTCCCTATACTGAGATAACCTATAACTTTGAGACGGATGAATTAAGCAAGACAGAAACTGGCTTGGAAGCAGAACTCGAAATAATAAAATACTTGAACTTTTATTCCGCCTTCCAGTACGCTACAATTAATAAGCACCATGATTACATCTGTGCCGGAAAGGATAAGATCAATTTTGAACTATTGAATGGAATCACCCTTTCCATTCCGACACCCCTGAAGGTTGCTCAGCGACCCGTTCGTTTCCGGGCAAAGGAGACCTATGTTTACGATCTCGATAGCCACCGGGGAACGAGGAATGAAATTGAAGGTGGTTTCTTCTGGCAAGCATACAAATACTTAGATTTAGGTCTTAAGTGGCGGCACATCGACCACATCCATTATACAGATATCGATGAGGCAGTAGGAGTAGTAACCCTCATCTTTTAAGCGCAAAGACGCCGAAGGAGATAGTTAGACTAGTGAATTAGTTGGAATAGTTGGACTAGTAAATTTAGGAGATTGGGTAATTGGGAGACTGGGATTTGGTGATTAGGAGACTGGGGGATTGGAGATGTTCCTAATATCCAAACATCCCAATTTCCAAATCCTGATATCCAAATCCCCTAATCTCCGATTTCCTAATCCACCTAATATACTAACCCAACTCGGCCTGCGTTTCGGCGTTTGTAAAGGAGAATGACGATGCCTTTTAAAAAGGCCCTGTTTACTTCAGTTTCTGTCCTGACTATCCTTTTGCTCTATCCGCATATAATTTCAAATATCAACGAGACTGTTACCCCATTTCAAAAAGAAGTGAAGATAGTTAAGCCCGGTAAGGGTCAGGAGAGAATTGCCTCAAAGGCCAATAGAACCTCTTCTATGAGTAGCGAATTGTTTTCTTCTATTAAAAAAGAGAAAAGACTTGACTTGTTCTCTAATATGGAAAAGGGGGCTACTATTGAGGAAGACAACTTCTCCGGTCTTAATGAATATTTTAGTCGGGATGGCTTCACTCTCAATTTTCCCGTTGACCGTTCGCTACACTTGATGACCAGTCTTTCTCCTCTAAACTTGAAGCGAGGTACGAAATTAAGCTTGAAACATAGGAATCAATTAGCCATTTTCAATAGTGAACTGACCCTGGGATTTACTGGAGATTATAGCCTGAGGCTTGGCCTAACCAAGCACTTCTAAAGATGCCGAGGTAGCTCAGTCGGTAGAGCAACGGACTGAAAATCCGTGTGTCCGCAGTTCGATTCTGCGCCTCGGCACCACAGACGCGAATTAGCGCGAACTGTAAAACATAATTGGAATAAATTAGGACGCGAAGTAACGCGAATAATACAATTGGACGGTTAACTCCCCGTAAAACTCGTCCCGATTCCATCGGGTCTCGTAACGGGGCAAGGACCAGCCCCGCCCCTTTTTGCCGGGATAGCTCAGCGGAAGAGCAATGGTTTCGCCCGCCCGCCTGACTTGCCGCCTTAGCTCAGTGGTAGAGCAACGGTTTCGTAAACCGTAGGTCCTCGGTTCAATCCCGAGAGGCGGCTCAGGCAAGTCGGGCAGGTAAACCATAGGTCGTGGGTTCGAATCCCGCTCTCGGCTTGGGTTAAAAGGGGCGGGGTTAGGTCGGGGGTTCAAATCCCTCTGCGGGCTCCAATATAAGGACGCCTTGACTTCGTCAAGAACCTTGTTACTTTGGGGGCTAAGTTCCGGTCAAGACGTAATAAGGAGAGAGTAAGAAAAATGAGATTATCAGACTTCATTAACAAGAGGCTCATTGTTCTGAGCCTTCAGGCAAAGGGTAAAAAGGAGACCTTGGAAGAATTGGCTGATCTCTTGACAAGACAGAGGATAATCCCAAATAAAGAGAGGTTGGTCAAAGTCTTATTGGAGAGGGAGAGCCTGGGAAGCACAGGAGTGGGGAATGGGATAGCCATCCCCCACGCCAAGACAGACTTAGTGAAGAAGATTATCATCGCTTTTGCTAAATCAGATAAGGGAATAGACTTTGACTCTTTGGATAAGAAGCCGGTCTATCTGGTCTTTCTCATTATTGCCCCAGAGGAGGCTCACGAGACCTATCTGAGAGTTCTTGCCCGAATATCCCGCCTCTTACACGAGGAGAGAATAAGGAATGGGCTGCGCGCTGCCCAGTCTCCTCGTCAAGTAATAAACTTAATAAGAAAAGAAGAGAAGGAGGCCGAGGAGTAAATCCATGAACCCCGCACCTTCTGCTATATTTTGCCATATTTATCTTTTGAGAATAAAAGATGTGAAAGACTCTGTATTGGTTTTACTGACTGTAACACAAAATCTTCTAGATGATAAGGAAGGTGCGGGGTGAAGAAGGTAAAGGACTTTATGACTAAAGAGGTGGTGACCGTCACCCGCTCCACACCCATCCTGGAGGCCATGAAGATATTCAGCGAGCATCACTATGGGGGATTACCGGTAGTGGATGAGGAGAATAGGATTTTGGGCATCGTGACCAAGAAGGAACTTCTTATGATGTTCATCCCCGACTACTTCGACCTCTTGGGTGATCTATCCTACATTGAGGACTTTGGACTTCTGAAGGCCGAGGTCCTTCCCGAACTGAACCAGCTTTTGGTAATCGATGATATCATGATCCGCAAACCAGTCACCGCCACAGAGGATATGCCCCTTTTGGCTGCGGCCTCTGTCATGGCCCACCACCATCTAAACATCCTTCCTGTGGTAAGGGATGATAAGGTAGTGGGAATTATCAGTCAGATGGATATCTGTAGAGCGGTTTATAGAGTAGAGAAGAAAAAGTAAAGTGAATCAATCCATGATTCTGGTCGCTGTCATCTTCGGGGCGACCTATTTTTTTATTGTCACTGAGAGGGTTCATCGTGCCACAGCTGCCCTGGCTGGGGCAAGCCTTATATTAGTACTGAACATCCTTCCCCTAAAAGAGGCCTGGGTGGAGTATATCGATTTCAATACCCTCCTCTTATTGATCGGGATGATGATCATCGTAGCCATTACTGCGAGGACCGGTCTCTTCCAGTATGTGGCCATAAAGGCCGCCAAGTTAGCCCGAGGAAGGGCCTGGCTCATCTTGATCACCCTTTCTATAGCTACTGCCGTTCTTTCTGCCCTTTTAGATAATGTCACCACTGTTCTATTAATCATCCCCATGGCCATTTTAATCGCCGATACCTTAGGGAAGAGCCCCTTCCCTTTTCTTATTGCCGGGGTTCTATCTGCCAATATTGGAGGGACAGCAACTTTAATTGGGGATCCTCCCAATATGCTGATAGGTAGTGCTGCCCATCTCTCCTTCATGGACTTTATCATCAATCTAACCCCAATTTGTATCATAATTTTCATAGTAACCCTGCTGCTTCTCTTGCTCTTCTTCCATCGCCACTTCCGGGTGCGACCTGAGATGGAGAGGAAGATAGCGGCCTTTAAAGAGAGGGAGGCCATAAGGGATCCGCTATTAATGAGGAAGTCTCTCGTCGTCTTAGGACTTACCCTGGCCGCCTTTACTATCCATCATCGCCTTAACCTTCCTCCTTCCACCATCGCTTTAGGAGGAGCAGCCCTTCTATTATTTGTAAGCAGGATCAATCCAGAAGAGATCTTTAAGAAGATCGAATGGCCTACATTGTTTTTCATCTTTGGTCTATTCATTCTGGTAGGAAGCCTGGAGAAGGTAGGTATTATTGAGCATCTTACCCAACTTATTCTAAGATTCACTCAAAATCCAGTAGCCATCATCCTCATCATTCTTTGGGGAGCTGCCTTTGCTTCTTCCCTCTTGAGTGCCCCTTGCAGTGTGGTGGCTATTATCCCCGTAGTAAGACATATTGGGATCCAGCTCAACCTCCCCCCTTCCCAGATGGTTCCCCTTTGGTGGGCCCTAGCACTGGGTGTGGGAGTGGGAGCCAATGGAACCCTGATTGGTCACCTGGCCAGTATGGTTATTGCTGGAATTAGTGAGAAATCAAGAACCCCCCTTACCTTTCGGAACTACTTAAAGATAGGCCTCCCCCTTACCCTCGTTTCTCTTTTCATGGCTTCCCTCTATATCTATTTCAGGTATCTTGTTTAACCTTATGAAAGTGAAGATCGGTCTTGCTCTGAGCGGCGGAGCGGCTCGCGGAATTGCCCATATTGGGGCATTGAAGGCTTTAAAAGAGGCCCAGATCCCCATAGATATGATTGCTGGAGCTTCGAGCGGGGCACTCATCGGTGCTCTCTATGCCTCTGGCCTAAATATCGAGACCATTGAAAGTGTGGCTTTAGGTTTGAAGTGGAGGGAGTTTGCAGACTTTACCCTACCTAAGATGGGCCTTATCTCTGGAAAAGGTATAGAGGAGTTTGTCTCAGAGCATACTAAGGCAAAGGAATTTGGAGAACTCAAAATTCCTTTAGCCATTGTTACTACAGATTTAATTACTGAGAAAGAAGTGGTCTTTAAGGAAGGGCCATTGGCCAGGATCGTTCAGGCAAGCTGCTCCATCCCTGGGGTCTATACCCCAGTAAAGTATGAAGATATGCTTCTGGTCGATGGAGGAGTGGTCAATATTCTTCCTACTAATGTTTTGCGCAGGATGGGAGCAGACTTTGCTATTGGGGTAGATGTCAATACCAGAGCAACCATAGGTCTGGAGCCCAAGAACGTCTTTCAGGTCATCCTTCAGTCCTGGGATGTGATATCCCGTCAGGGAGCGGAGAGGGCCAGGAAGGATGCGGATATCATCATCTACCCCGAGATTGGGGATATCTCCAAAATGGATTTAAAGAGGGCCCGAGAGCTCCTCCGGGCTGGCTACCAGGCAACAAAAGAGGTCATTCCTCAACTCAAGAGGGAGATTAAGAGAAGGAAAGGAATCATCTATAAGATCAAAAGAAAAATTTTAAGAGGTCTCTGAAAAACTCACGGATTCAGACAGATTTGAACAGATTCAAATGAACAAACTGTCGAAAAGAAGTTTCCGTTTACATCTGCTATAATCCGTTTGCATCCATTTTTAGAAATTTCTTTAGAAAGGAGAAAGGGATGAAAGGTAAAGTGAAGTGGTTCAATGAGAAGAGAGGTTTTGGTTTCATCACGCCTGACGACGGTAGTAAAGATGTCTTTGCTCACTTCTCTGCCATCAAGAGCGAAGGGTTCAAGTCCTTAGCTGAAGGTGACGAGGTAGAGTTTGAGATCGAAGAGACTTCCCGAGGCCCTCAGGCAAAGAATGTTGTTAAATTAGAGAAGTAATTTTTTAGTTTAACAAACAGCCCCGCCCCTCTGTCGAGGGGCGGGGTTTCTCTTCATTGTTTATGCCGAGACTTGACAAAGTAATAGTTTTGAATATGATAGATATCAGAGGTGATGAAGACGCGAATTTACGCAAATAGAAAAGAGAGGTCAAATGAAATGAAGACAAATCAAAAGTTAACCTATTTCATTATAGCCATTCTAATCTTTACTGGAATCGGTCTTGGGGTCTCTAAACTGAAGAAAGAGACGAAGCCAGTAGGGAAACTCTATACCGAGAGTAAGACCATTCCCGTTGTCCTGGAGAGGGGCTCTGCCCCAGAGGGGTCTCTGCCCCGGAAGGAGATAAGCGCCAGGAGTGAGGATAATATCATCTCCGCCGTGAAGAAGGTCTCTCCAGCAGTAGTAAGCATAAGTGGTGTAGCCAGAAGAAGAGATCCCCAGCGCTATATAGAGCCCTTCCCCTTCAGGTTCAGGGAGCGTGAGTTACTTGAGAAGTTCTTTGGAAAGGACTTCTTTGAGGAGTTCTTCCCCAGAAGAGAATATAGATATTTTAAGAGAGAGTATGGGGTACCGACTTTAGGTTCGGGAGTGATTATCAACAAAGAAGGATACATCCTGACCAATGCCCATGTAGTAAGAGGAGTAGATAAATTAGAGGTTAAACTCTCAGATGGAAGGCAGTTTAAAGGGAAGGTGGTGGGAAGCGATCCAGAGACCGATATCGCCATCATAAAGATAAAGACCCACAATCTACCGGTTGCTGTATTGGGCGATTCGGATAGTATAGAGATCGGTCAATGGGCCATCGCCATCGGAAACCCCTTAGGCTTTCAACATACCGTCACTGTTGGGGTAATCAGTGCTACCGGAAGGAAGCTAAGCGAAATGGGCTATGAGGACCTCATTCAAACAGATGCCGCTATCAATCTCGGAAATAGTGGCGGACCATTGATTAATATCTATGGAGAGGTAATCGGGATCAATGTGGCCATTGAGAGGCATCTTTTTACCCTGATTCAGGGGATCGGGTTCGCCATTCCCATTAATATTGCCAAGGGAGTCATCGATGAACTCATAGAGTATGGGAAAGTAATCCAGCCCTGGATAGGGGTCATGATTCAGGAATTAACCCCAGAATTAGCCGAGGAGTTCAAAGTAAAAGAAGGGGTATTAATCGGGGACGTGATGTCCGATACCCCAACTGAGAAGGCAGGAATAAAGAGGGGAGATGTGGTAACTGCGGTAGATGGGAAAAAGGTCAAGACCCCCTCTGAACTACGCCGACAGATTCTGGAGAAAAAGGTGGGCCAAAGAGTAATAATAACCCTTATCCGGGATGGAGTAAAGAAGAATATCCCGGTAGTTACTACTGAGAAACCCTCTGAGATACCCGAAATAGAAGTAAAGGCACCAGAAAAGATAGAGGAAGAGGGAAGATGGTTGGGGCTGGATGTTTCCTCCATCACTCCTCAGCTCAAGCGACGTTACAACCTTACCGACACTCGGGGGGTAGTAGTCACGGATGTTGAGCTGGGCTCCAAGGCCTATCGTATGGGAGTGAGGGAAGGGGATATTATTAAGGAGGTCAATAGGAGAAAAGTTCAGTCCCGGGCAGACTTTACCCGAATAACAAAAGGAATAAGAAAGGGTGCCAAGATGACCTTACTCATAAAGAGAAGAGGATACACCATGTACCTCTCTCACTACGAGAAAAGATTTCCTTAGTTTTGAAAACAAAGAATATTTCGGCTTTAATCCCTCCCATAATGGGAGGGATTTTTTTATTGATTTTAGCCAGGGCCTGTGATAAGATAAGCTTGAAGCGTCGAAACTTGAGTAGTTACACGGATGGGCACAGATTAAAAGACACGGATTAGCACTGATTCTTATTACTAAATCCGTGCTAATCAGTTTAGTCAATCTGTGCTAATCTGTGAAGATTGCCGAACGAAGTGAGGCCTATCTTGAAAGGGGGAGGAAGTTGTTAAAGAAATATACTCTGCCAGAGATGGGAGAAGTTTGGAGTGAGGAGAATAGGTTTAAAAAGTATGTGGAGATCGAGGTCCTGGTCTGCGAGGCCCTAGCCCAGATGGGCCAGATTCCAAAAGAGGCAGCAAAGAAGATTCGCAAGAAAGCAAAAGTAGATATTAGAAGGGTAAAGAAGATTGAGAAAGTAACCCGCCACGAGACCATGGCTCTTATTGAAGCAATAAGCGAAAAGGTGGGCAAGGAGGCAAGATACCTTCATCTTGGTCTCACTTCATCCGATATCCTGGATACTGCTCTGGCTCTGCAACTAAAAGAGTCTTCCCGTTTAATTATTAAGGACTTGGAGGATTTAATAAAGAGCTTGCTTAAGAAGGCAAGGAAATATAAAGATACGGTTATGGTGGGCAGGACCCATGGCATCCATGCCGAGCCAACCACCTTTGGCCTCAAACTCCTTCTCTGGAGGGAGGAGTGCCGGAGAAATTTAGAGAGGATGAAGGAAACAAAAGAGATGGTTTCTTATGGCAAGATCTCTGGGCCAGTGGGAACCTATTCCAATATCGATCCTAAGGTAGAGAAGATAGTCTTAAAAAGAGTGGGTTTAGAGCCCGCTCCCATTTCTACCCAGATTATTCAGAGGGATAGGCAGGCCCGGTATCTGGCTACTTTAGCCCTGATCGCTACCTCTTTGGAGAAGTTTGCCCTTGTCTTGAGAAACCTGCAGAGGACAGAGATCGGGGAAGTGGAAGAGCCCTTTGCTAAAAGACAGAAGGGATCCTCCGCCATGCCCCATAAGAGGAATCCCGTAATCTGTGAGAGGCTTTGTGGCTTAGCACGGGTAGTTAGAAGCAATCTTTTAGCAGGTCTGGAGAATATTCCTTTATGGGAGGAGAGGGATATTAGCCATTCCTCTGTGGAAAGGATCATTATTCCAGATTCGAGCATCTTAGTTGATTATATGCTCCATATGTTTAGAGAAATCATAGAGGGCCTAAGAGTCTATCCCGAAAAGATGCAAGAGAACTTGGAGAAGACAAAGGGTTTGATCTTTTCCGAAAAGGTATTACTGGAGTTGATGAAGAAGGGCCTTTCTCGAAAAGAGGCCTATTCCCTTGTCCAGAGGAATGCCTTCCGGGCAAAAGAAAAGGGTTTAGAGTTCAAAGACTGTCTATTGAAGGATAAAAAAGTCACTAGACATCTCAAGCCCCAGGAGATAGAAGGCTGCTTTAATCTCAAATATTATCTTCGCAATGTGGCTAAGATTTACAAGAGATTGGGTATATGAACCCCGCACCTTTAAGCAAGAAGAAGGAATTGAGCCCCACACCTTTGACAGGAACACGGAAAAAGAGGAATATAAAAAGGTGCGGGGTGAGGACCGTGCTCTTAGTCGTTGATATGCAGAACGACTTCATCTACTTTAAGAACTCACCGGTCTACGTTCCACCTGCCAAGAAGATTATTCCTAAGATAGTTAAACTTTTAACTACCTGCCGCAAGAAAAAAATTCCCATCGTTTATGCTATTACTTCTCACAAAAAGGATAGAAGCGACTGGGCTCTACTGGATAAAAAGTATAATCGCGCCTACTGTATAGAGAATACTCCTGGAGCAAGGCTCATTCTTGAGATTAATCCTCAAGGGAAAGAATATATTGTTAGGAAGAGAAGGTATAGTGCTTTCTATAAGACAGGCTTGGATAGGCTTTTGAAGAGATTAAAAGTTAAAAGGCTCATCATCTGCGGGGTGACCACCAGCTGCTGCGTCTCTTCTACGGTAAGGGATGCCTACTTCCGGGATTATGAGGTTATGGTGGCCTCTGATGCCGTGAGCGCTACCCACAGAGACCTGCATAGGGCCGCCCTAAAATATTTTGAAGAGAATATCGGACTGGTATCAAAAACAGATGAAGTCATCAAAAAGATCTAAGAGAGCACTCATCAGCGTCTTTAATAAGAGGGGTCTTCTTCCCTTTGCTAAGGGGCTAGTGAGATTGGGCTTCGAGATCGTTGCTACTAAAGGCACAGCGAGAACACTTAAAAAGAAGGATATTCCAGTCAAAACCGTCTCAGAGATTACCGGGCTTAAGGAGATTCTTGGGGGGAGAGTAAAGACTTTGCACCCTGCGATTTTCGGAGGAATATTAGCCTTACGCAACAGAAAGCATTTGAAAGAGCTGATAAGAGAAGATATAAAGCCCATTGGTCTTGTTGTCATCAATCTTTATCCTTTCAAGAATCTGGAGGGTATGGATATTGGAGGAGCAGCTCTGATTAGAGCAGTAATCAAAAATTACCAGAATGTGGGAGTAGTTATTGATCCCGAAGATTATAAGAAAATCTTAGATGAACTAAAGAAAAGAAAAGGCAATCTATCGCTAAAGAGTAAAAAGAATTTAGCAAAAAAAGCGCTTGCATATATCCTGAAATATGATAGAATGGTGTATGAATACCTTACAAGCCACAGGCCACAGGTCACAGGCTTTAGATTTCCTGAGGAATTATTTTTAGATTATGAAAAGGCACAGGAGCTAAGGTACGGGGAAAATCCTCATCAGAGGGCAGCCCTGTATCAAATGCAAAATGCAAAATGCCCTTCGCTTCGCTCAGGATACCTCGAAGTATCAAGCGAAGTATCCCGAGAGAAATCGAGGGGCAAAATGCAAAATTGGAAGCAACTATGGGGAAAAAAGTTATCCTTTAATAACATTCTGGATTTGGATGTTGCTTCGAACATAGTGAGAGAATTTAAGGAGCCGACTGCAGTTATTATTAAGCATACTAACCCTTGCGGTGTGGCAAGGGATAGAAGTTTAACTAGGGCATATCAAAAGGCGAGGGCCTGTGATTCATTATCTGCCTTTGGGGGAGTGGTCGGCCTGAATAGAAAGGTCAATACTTCTACAGCCATGGAGATAACTTCTACCTTCATTGAAGCGGTCATCGCTCCTGGATTCACTCCTCAAGTCCTAAAAGTCCTGAAGAAAAAGAAGAATCTACGAGTAATAAAAATCACCGATCACCGATCACCGATCACCGATCACCAAAAAGATATGCGGACAGTAGACTGGGGATTATTGGTTCAGGATAGAGATACTGAAGATATCGAAATTAAAGAGCTGAAAGTGGTAACCAGAAGATCCCCTACCAAAGAAGAGATAAAGGCTTTACTTTTTAATTGGAAAGTGGTAAAATATATTAAGTCCAATGCTATCGTCGTAGGTAATAAGACCGAGGCTTTGGGTATCGGTGCTGGCCAGACTTCTCGGATTGATGCAGTAAAGATTGCTATTTCAAAGATGCAAACTCACATCTCACATCTCACATCTCACATCCCCTTAGTCTTGGCTTCCGATGGCTTCTTCCCTTTCCAGGACTCAATCGATGAGGCAGCCAAAGCAAGGGTTTCTGCTATCATTCAACCCGGGGGCTCAATAAGAGATAAGGAAGTAATTGCCGCCTGTAATGAGCACAACATAGCCATGGTCTTTACCAGAATAAGACATTTTAGACACTAATAACGCAAAAACGCTAAGGTATTGCAAAGGAGGAATCAGATGGAAAGAGACCAAGAGGTAATCTGTCCCAGTTGTGGAAGGTTTGTTGGGATTCATGAGAAATGTCCCTACTGTGGAGCAGCGGTCAAGAAGAGAATGACCGTCAGGTTCTTCAGGTATGGCGCCGTAGTGGTGGCTGTTGTCGGATT
>JAUXAI010000031.1 GCA_030619985.1 bacterium
TTACAAACCAGTAAAGCCTGCTTGAACGAGCAGAAAAGGTAAGCAGTATCCCTGTAATCAAAGGAATAAAACTTATGGCCTTCAGGTTCTTCACTAGTTTACGGGATATTTCCTTTGCCTTTCCTGCTACTACAAGTAAGAAGATGCCCGCTATGGTCCAGAGACCAGCCATGAAAAAGAGAAACCATCTCATATCTTTCACCTCCAGACTAATTTTATAATACTTTCTATCAAAAGTCAACTACTCTTTTTTAAAATTTCCCTAACCTTGCGTTTTAACTCCAAGGGGTCAAAAGGTTTGACAATATAAGCATCCGCTCCAGCAGATAGACCTCTTTCCATCTGCTTCTTATGAGCGCTGGCAGAAATAAGAATAGTTGTTATTGTCTTTGTCTGCACATCGCTCTTTAATTTTTTTAATACTTCCAGTCCATCTATCCCGGGTAAGATAATATCCAGAAGAATTAAGTTCGGCTTTTTTCTCTCTACTTTTTCCAGGCACTCCTCGCCACTATAGGCAGTGGCTATATCAAAATCCTTTGTTCCTAAAGCAGCCACCATAAGTTTGACAACATCCTCTTCATCATCCACAATCATAATCTTTTTTTTATTCACTTTTGCCATTCTTTTCTTTGGGTAGCGCAAAATAGAAGGCGCTTCCTTTACCCCGTTGACTCTCCGCCCAGATTCTCCCTTTGTGGAGCTCTACCAATCCCTTAGCAATGGCCAATCCTAAACCCGTCCCCGTTTTCTTTCTCTTCCCCAATTGCTGGAATTTTTCAAAGATGGTAGATAGGTCTTTTTGGGCTATTCCTGGCCCGGTATCCTTCACCCAGAAGAGGGCTTCCTTTTTCTTCCCTTGAAACCCCAGAACTATTTTTCCTTGAGGAGGAGTAAACTTCAGGGCATTACCTACTAGATTAGTCAAAACCTGTTTTATTCTATCACTATCTGCCCTGAGGAGAGGAAATTCTTCAGGCAGGTCTGTTTCTAAACTAATCTTTCGTGCCCTGGCCTCTATCTGGTAACTCTTTACAATTTCTTGAACTAAACCCGGAATATTCAAAGTCTGTAAATTAAGTTCTATCCTGCCGGCATCTAAACGCGAAATATCCAGAAGGTCATCAATCAATCGAGTAAGACGATCCGCATTCTTCTTAACCGTAATAAGAAATTCCCTTTGCTTTTGGTTTATTTTTCCGGCTATGCCCATCAAAATCAAATCCGTATAGCCCTTGATAGAGGTCATGGGGCTTCTTAACTCGTGAGAAACATTGGAGACAAAATCAGATTTCATCTTGTCCAGTGCTTTCAACTCTTCAATGGCTCGACGTAAGTCTTCCTCTGCCTTCTTGCGCTCGGTGATCTTCCCCAACCGCTCGGCGATGGTATTGATCAGACTTCTCTCCTCCTTCAAGAAGGGTCCTTCACCGATTTCTGGTTTTTCCTCGAGGTAATAGACCTCTAAAGCGCCGATTCGATTGTCATACACAACGATGTCGCTGGCCTGCTTCCAGGCGGTTTCCCTGAAGTTTGCTGTCCTGTACTCTTGGGCCTCAAGGGTAACCCGTGCACAGGTGATTTCTGGATACTGCCAGGCAGGGGGAATGAGTTCCACTGTCCCCTGAATTATCTCTTCTAGGGAAATTTCTGGCTTTTCGACAAGTTGAGCAATTTCATAGAGGCAATTCAACTCCTTGACCCGCTCGCCGAGATCACGGGTGTGCTTCTGTAGCGCCTCCTCCATCTTCTTGCGCGCAGTGATCTCACGAATTACGGCTGCTATACCCATAATGTTACCTTCTACATCCACAACGCGCTGCTTAACAATATGATAGCATCTATCCCCAGCGAATTCTTCTTTCTCAATAGGATCCTTGGATTTTAATGTCTTCTCGTCACTTCTCCTGCACCCTTCAGCAACTTCTTTTGGCATAAAATCGAAGTCTGTCTTACCAATAATGTCTTTTACCTTTATATTGAAAACTTTTTCGTGTGCTTTATTAGCAATTAAATATCTAAAATCCTTATCCTTAAGAAAGACAAGGTCTTTTGAGGAATTGATGAGGGCCTCGATCTTCTTTTGATAACTCTTAACTTCCTCCTCCGTCTGCTTGCGCTTGGTGATGTCTATGAGACACCCTCTCAAGCCCACTGGTTTGTTTTCATGAATGATGGGACTGGAATGTATGAGGGCGGGAAATGTGCTGCCGTCTTTCTTTAGTGCTGTATATTCAGTACCGCCCAACTCTTCTCCACTCATCACTCTCCGGATATTCTTCTTAGCCCTGTCTCGATCATCAGGAATTAACGTTTGTAAGACGTTTATGCCTTTATCAAAATCGTCTTGAGTATAACCAAAAATTTCAAATGCTGTGCGGTTGGCGAATGTTAAATTACCCCTTTCATCAGTTTCAAAAACAGTCTGCGGTAATGAATCCGCTAACTCCTTGTATCTCTCCTCGCTCTTCCGCAGTGACTCCACGGCCTTCTTATGTTTTGCCGATTTCTGCCTTCTTTTCATAATAAACTATTTCCTTCACAAATTAACATCAATATATCATAGATTTGTACTCGTTGTTAACTAAAATGCCGTTCTTCTTTATTATTAATCTATCAAATGAGTTTTGCATCTCTAACGGGGTTCATCTCATCTCAGATTCTTCTTGAAGAATTCCAGAACCCGTCTCTCATATTCCATAGTTGCTAAGGCCTGGGCTTCACCGTGGTCTGCACCAGGAACTATCCAGAGCTCGCTTTTGGGAGCGGCCTCATGCAATAGATAAGCATTCTTCACCGGGATCTGGCTATCCCTCTCCCCATGAATAAGAAGGATAGGTGATTTAACCTCCTTTATTATATCCACTGGAGACACAGAGGAGGTATCAAATTTTAAGACCATTCTGGAAAGCAATCTGACAGTGAAAACAAAGGGATATCTCAGGAAGTGGTAATGCCTGAAGAGAGAATGAATCATAAGGTCTAAAGTAGCATAGGAAGAGTCAGAGACAATGGCCTTAATATCTGGACTATGGGTCATAATGATAACCGCTCCCCCTAAAGAGAAGCCCAAGGCCCCTATGCTTTCTATTCCCCTCGACCTCAAATAATCTATGGCAGCGAGCAAGTCTTTCTTCTCGTGGTAGCCGACCGTGGTGTATCTCCCTTCACTCTCCCCCATTGCCCGAAAATCAAAGAGGAAGAGGTTGTACTTCTTATGTAAGAAGAGGCTGGAGGGAAGGATATTCCCCTTGTCAAAGGGATAGCCGTGGCAGACGATGATGGTAGACCCCTTTCCCTCTTTGGGAATAAACCAGCCCTTGAGGGTAAGCCCGTCTTCAGTTTTAAAACTCACCTTTTCGTATTTTAGGCCAAAATGCGAAGGATTAACACCACTTATGAACCTCCTGGGGCAGACCGAGATATAGAAGGCATAAGAGGACATCCCACCCACCATGATTATGAAAAGGATTAGTACAGATAGAATATTCTTCGGGTTAAATAAGTAGGCCATTTTTAGTTGTGTCTCCTTTCTTAAAATCTTACCATGCTTCTCACTAAAAAACAACAAAAAAGCAGGGCGCTTCGGCCCTGCCTGAAAATCGGTCTTGAGATTTAATATCTGTAGCTGCTTCCTCCGATGAATTCCCTCAAGAGGGAGTTGGAAGGAACGCACCTATCATTCGCTTCATCCAATTGATTCAAAAGGTTATAGACTCTTTTGGCTCGGATGTAGGCATCTACCTTTTTAGGGTCCTTCTCATACTTCTTCACCATGGAAAGAAAATACTTAAAGAGATACTTCTTGTAGATAGGAAACTCATAGGGAAGGGAGCCGTTGAAGACGTAATCCACCTTGTGGGTGAAGGGAACGATATGTCTCTTCTCGCTCCTCCTCACATAGTGCCAGTGGCCCACGGTTCTCTCTGGATCGTAGGAACGATGCCAGGAATCCCTTACCATTCGCCTCAGCATCCTTAAGTCCGCCCAGCGCACGAACTCCCCCTTCTCATCCCTCAGTTGACACAAGGCTTCGATGTAGAACTTAAACTTCATCTTGGGAGGAATTTTAGAGGTCATCTCAGGATATAGGCCATGGAGGGAATCGATCAATAGAATCTGATCCTTCTCAAGTTTCAATCTCTTTCTCTCCCGTATCCGCTTCCCGGTCTTGAAGTTATATCTGGGCATCTCTATCGTCTTTCCTTCCAATAACTGAGAGAGATGCTCATTAATCAGGGGGAGGTCTAAAGCCTGAGGGCTTTCAAAATCATAATCCCCATATTCATCTTTGGGATGCTCCTCCAAGTTTTTGAAGTAATCGTCTAGGCTTAAAGAATAAAAGTTCACTCCCTTCTCATTCAATATTTCACCTATCTTCAGGGTAGTGGTAGTTTTCCCTGATGAAGAGGGGCCGGCGACAATAACCAACTTTACTCCTCGATTGATTCTGGTAATGATTCTCTCCACCGCTTTCCTCAACGCTAAATGATAGGCCTCCTCTGCCTCCTTCACCAGATCGGGGAAGGTGCCCTCTCTGATATGCTTATTGAGGTTCTCTATGGTGTCGCACTTATGGTCTACGTTCCAGGTGAAGATATGCCACAGGACTTTATAGGGAACGTTATCTTCCATAATAACTCTTTCTATTTTGCCTTCTCTAAGCCGGGTATGTTCTGCCCGGTAAAGGATATAATGCTTGGCTGTCTGGTAACAGCCTTTCTCTACTAAGACCTTCTCAATCAAGTCCTGGATCTCTTCTACTGAGGGAATGGCCCCTGTAGGATAGGTCTGGTTGATGAGACTTACCGCCTGATCGGCAAGATTCTCTGCCAGAGCGCGATCCCTTCCCCCTACCTCTACCGCTGCCCGATAGATGGAATTGATAATCTTTTCCCTATTAAAGGCTACTATTCGACCATTGCGCTTGATTACCTTATTAATTTTATAATGTTCTGGTGGCTGGAAGAGTTTCTCCTGCTTTACCATCTTTATGCTCCATCTTCTTTTTTGAATATTTTACCATACCCTTTTTATAAAAGCAACGAAATAACTATCGCAAGGAAAAGACCTTTGCTTTCATGGTCTTTAAGTCTATGATGCCCACAGTACACTTCCCAGTAAGCCAACCTCCACATTCTCCCGGATTGAGTACTAATGGAGGGCCGGGACGATGGTCTACTTTATGGGTATGACCGTAGATAATAATATCATATTCTTTACTGGCGATGAGGGCTTCCAGGAAACGAGGCTGGTGCATGAGAGCGACTCTCTTCCCCTCTATCTTCATCTCCCAGGTATCTGGATGAATTTCTCCTATCTCCTGAAATTTATGGCGCAGATAGAGCTTATCTCCATCGTTATTACCAAAGACCCCGATTAACTTGGCCTTCAATTTCTTAAACTCTTTAGCAGTGATGGGAGAGATGAAATCCCCGGCATGCAAGACCAACCCCACCTTCTCCCGGTTGAATAATTCCACTGCCTTGGCAATCATGGGCATATTCTCATGACTATCAGCCATAACCCCTATCTTCACCCCGCACCTCCTTTATGAAACACAGAATTTTTCACTTGAACTATTTCAATAGTTTCTTTCTTAATTCGTTCCCTATCCAGTATCTCGATCCCTGCTTCTTTCAGGAGAAAACTTAGGCCTCCCAAACGATAAAATTCCCGAAAACGAGAAAAATGGCCCCAGCCCGCCACTATTTCTTTAAACCTACAGGTAATGCCCGCTAATCTATGAGGTTGAGGAACGGCATAATCAACAATGATTAGCCTCTTTGCTACTCTCTTCATCTCAAGCAAAATCTTCCGTCTCTCATCTGGGGTCATCTCGTGCAGTCCAAAAGAGATAATGGCAATATCGAACGCTTTATCAGAAAACTTCTCTAACCTTGTGGCATCTCCATGAATGAATTGTAAATTCTCTATTTTTTCTTGTCTCTGTCTTAGTTTTGCCCGTTCAACCATCTTCAGAGATAATTCTATCCCGATTACCTCACATCCCTTGGTGGCCAATTTAAAACATAGGGCTCCCGTTCCACAGGCAACATCCAAAACCCTGCTTCCCGATGGAACAATTTCACTTATCCTATCCCTGACTTTAGCAAAGTAAGGATCGATGACTCGCTCATAGATCCTCCCATCATAATAGTGAACCTTATTTAGAACTCTTCCCATGTAAAAACCATTAGCGGAGATAATTCCATTCTCTTGTGCTGAACTTTGCAGCCGCTATCTCTTGAGCAAGAATCTTTTCTTTTCTGGTTAATTCATCAGGGATTAATCTGACATTAAAGTTTTCCTCAAAGCCTTTTTTGAGTGCGAGGGCAAGGTCTTCAAATTCTATTCTCTTTCCCAGTTCACCCCGCACCTTTTTGGTATTCAATGAGGTAACTTTTTCCTGCACTTGAGAGATTTTGCCGCCTCCCTTAAAAAGAGAACACATCTTCTCTATATCAAAATCAATAAGGATACTCCCATGTTGCAAAAGTTTTCCATTCTTTCTTACTTGGGCAGAGCCAACAATCTTTTTTCCATTGACTACAATCTCATAATAAAAGGGATCATTGAAGCAAAAGGAAGATTTCTGAGTTCTTTTCACTTTCTCACTCATCTCTGCTTCCAGCCCTAAATTCTCTAAGGCGGTAAGGATTGCTCGGCTTATTACTTTATAGGATTCGGTGATACTCTTGGGCATCAAGTCTTGAGAGATGACAAAAGAATAGGTCAATTCCCTATCATGTAAGACTGCCTTCCCCCCAGTAATGCGTCTCACATAGCCTATTCCTCGTCTCTTACATTCTTCTAAATCTATCTCGTCCTCTAACCTCTGAAAGTAACCGATGGAGATAGCAGGTGGCCTCCACCTATAGAAGCGCAGAACAGGGACCTCGCTCTGGAGCAATACTTCATCTATGGCCATATTGGTATAGGCATTATGGTAACCATCCTGAATCAACCGCCAAGGCATACTAACTCCTTATAAAACTCAATTTATAGTTTACCATAATTTTGGAAAGAAGGCAAACCCCGCTAGATAGTAAACATCTAACGGGACAAAGAAAAAAGGCAGGACGATTGAGTCCTGCCAATTGTTTTTTAAACCTATCTTTATTTTTACTCGGTCTTTATCTCTTTAATTCGTTGGCTGGCCTTCTCTGCCCAAGAGGTCTGGGGATATCTTTTAATCACTTTTTCATATTCTTTCAGGGCCGGCTCAGATAGATTGTTTATCCTATAATTCTCTGCCAGGGTATAAAGAGCCTTTGCCTTATCCTCAGAGGTTAGTGACTTTTTGGGTTTGGGCTTTTTCTTAGGAATATAATAAAATTCATAATCCTCAAAAATAGTTGCCCTTTTATTATCTTTCTCAAAATTAATTCTATAGCCTATTTCTTGACCCTCTTCTAAATTAGCTGGTATTTTAATTTCAAAAGAATAAATTCTTCCAGCTAATTTCACTGAATGTTCAATATCTCTTGGTGAGATTATTTTTTCATATGGATAATTTGAATTATTATCCCACATCTCTAAACACAATTTATCATCCAATTTTGGTCCTCCAAGAGTGCATTGGTACTTTCTAGTTTTATTAGAACAATCCATCGCATGAGCTAAATTTATTCTATTTGTTGGAATATCAAAAAGAATTTCTAAATTATTTCTACCGTGCCACTAACCGTCTCCATCTATATCAAGCCACAAATGAAGATTTGTAGGTTTATTTACAACTCCTGCAATATAAATATTATTTTTATTCCAAGTAGAATATATTTTTGATGAAATATGCAACTCATCATATGTTCTTTTATCAGTTAAAAAAGTCCATCCTGCTTCTATATATCCATCAATAGAGGGAGAAAACTTTTCAACCTCTGAACAGATATCGTAAAGACTTCCCGTTAATCTTCCTTGATAAATACCGACCGTATATTTCTTTTTATTCCATCCTTTGCCTAACCGTTTATCATCAATGGGAAGGTCAGGCTTATTATCTGGAATACCATTTTCATCATAATCGATAAGGTGGTTTATAGTTCCCCATTTCCTACTAAGACCTAACCAATTATTAAATTTTTTTAACCCTTCCGCCTGATAACTGAACTGTTCTCCGCCTTTAAAAGCATATGCTAATGGTTGGTCTCCATGAAACATTTC
Source organism: bacterium (assembly GCA_030619985.1). Lineage (GTDB taxonomy): Bacteria > UBP18 > UBA7526 > UBA7526 > UBA7526 > JAUWXM01. Next base: position 8,167 of record JAUXAI010000031.1, read on the forward strand.
AGGATAACCACTCCGTTTATACATTTCATCTAAAGCGTGTTGAAATTCATGTACGAATATCCAAGTTATTTTATAATTCACAGAGGGATCATCGATAGGATAAACAACGCCTGTTGGCACCGGAAATACAGAATGGGAAAAACCAACATCGAAGTTTCCGTGTACTCCCCAAGACCATGTGCCACCAACATCCGTAGATATGTGGAATATTGCTCCAAAATCTTTTATTTGATAGCCGGCATCATTTACAGCTTTTTCAATAGTTTGATCCCAATTTGAGTTCTTTCCTATTATTTCATTTATTGGGACATAAACTAAACTTAGATTTAATTTTAACCCGCTATTTCTCCAGTAAAATTTTCTTGCCAATTCTATTCCTTTCTTAAGTTTTGTCAACTCTACTTCATTTATTCCGTAATATACAACTGCCACGTTAATATTCATGTAATCTATTTTCTTTGGTGGCAAACTCTCACAAGCTTCATATTTTTCAGGTGATATGTCGGCATTTTTGTATAAGTTAGCACCAGTCTCAAAATATTCTTTATCAATTTCAGGTCTTTCTATAATCTCTGGCTTTTTCCGTGCCATTACCCAGACTAAAGCAACGACTATTACTGCTACTAACAATAAATATATCTTTTTTATTCTACTTTTCTCCTTTTAAATTTCATTATGTTTCTTTTACAAGTATCACTTCTTCTTTTTCTTCTTCTTTACACACTTCCATTTGTCACAACAAGCTTTATACAACTTCTGGTATAAATCCGAACAATCGTTAATCGGCTCCCCCACCATTTACCACCGCGTAGGTGTCAAGTGGTTCAATACATATTCTCCAGCATGGTAGGAACTGCGGACCAGGGGGCCGGACTCAATATGTAAGAAGCCCAACTCTTCTCCTATCTCTTTGAACTCTTTAAACTCTTCTGGAGAGTAGTATTTAGTGATAGGAAGATGATTCAGAGAAGGCTGGAGATACTGGCCAATAGTAAAGATATCACATTCTACTTCCCTTAAATCCTTCATAACTTCTGTAATTTCTTCTTTTCTCTCTCCCATCCCAACCATTATTCCCGATTTGGTAAAAATATTTGGGTTTACCCCGCTCCTGCGTGCAGGGGCGGGGTTTATTTCCTTCGCCACTTTTAAGAGATTTAATGACCTTTTATAATTTCCTTGCGATCTCACGATAGGAAATAACCTTTCTACCGTCTCTAAGTTATGGGCCAAAACATAGGGTTTGGCGTCAATCACCTTCTTTAACGAATCTGGGTTCCCTTTAAAATCGGGAATGAGGACTTCTATTTTTGTTCCTGAAGATAGATCTTTTACTGCCTGAATTGTCTGAGCAAAGATGCTTGCTCCACCATCTAATAGATCGTCCCTGGTAACAGAAGTAATGACCACATAATTGAGGTTTAACTTCTTAACTATTCTGGCTACTCTTTCTGGTTCACCCCGTCCCGTCTGTGACGGGCGGGGCTCATTTAAGTCCACTTCTAAAGGAGTTCCCTTTTTGACATTGCAGTAGGTGCAGTTCCTGGTGCAGACATCCCCTAAGATCATGAAGGTAGCGGTTCCCTTGCTAAAGCATTCTGCGATATTGGGGCACTTTGCTTCCTCACAGATAGTATGAAGTCTGGAAGATGTTAAAAGAGACTTTATTCTAAAAAATTCTTTCCTGGAAGGAATCTTCACCTTGAGCCAATCAGGATGCCTTCTTTTATTTATTCCCTGATTACCCATATGTTATCCCCAACTTTTATCTGGCCACTTTTTCTGACTTTGCAGAAAACCCCATACTTAGGAAGTAAAGAATAGCCTCGATAGGAATAGGCATGGGGCCCTTTTCCCTTGCCAATCTGACTCACTTCTAATATTGTTTTTCCTACTTTCAATCTTGTCTTAAAGGGTAGAGATAATATATCTATTCCTTGAGTAGTAATGTTTTCAGCAAAGTTCCCCGGTTGGAAAGGAAAAGGAAGTTTCTTTCTCTTTACATCTTCTATGGCTAAGAGGCTCACCTCTTTCTCTGTTCCAAAATGGGCATCCCCCACCAAACCAAATCCTTTCTTTAGATAACCTTTTTTCACATTATTCTTCGGTTTTTCCTTTCTTTTACTCCTACAGACTCCCATTACTTTCCCTATAACATACTTTTCAAAGTTCAGTTCTTTTAACAAGGTTTTAACTTCACTTTCCTTATTGGTATAAAAAAGATGACTTGGGCATCGGCAGTCAGAAGAACCAAAACTTCTTATTAAGCGGGATGAAGGAAGTAAAGAAATCTTTTGGGCCAATTTGCACTCCTTTAGGCCGCTACTGGCCCACGCTTCTTTAATCTCTACCCCTTTCTGGGAGAGAAGATAATCTATATGCCAGAATAATTTTTTCTTCTTCCTATAATGCCTTGCTACTCTTGCCGCAAAGTTTGTCTTCGCCCTTCCGATATAGAGGTAAGTTCCTTTCTTAAAAGCAATTCTCCCCAGGCTTCCTATTACAATCCTCTTTTTCTGGGAAACCCGAATGAAAAGTATATAAACATCGTTCACTTTATTATCTTAAGGACCTTGGAATGTATTCTTCTGTTAGATGCAATATATCCTTTGCTATTTAGGGTCCATCTCTTACCCTTTAAATCGGTTGCTTTGCCTTCTGCCTCTTCTACTAAAAGAAGGCCAGCGGCAAAATCCCAAGGTTTATCATTATATTCTATCTCTAAGTCTGCCTTGCCTTCTGCTACATAGGTAAGGCCGCGTACTGTAGAGCCAAACATCCTGATATTAAAGACCTCATCCACTAACTTATCCAGATACTTTAGCATTGGCCCTTTATTAAGTCGGATGGTGCTATCGTAGATCATGGTAGTATGGTCTAAATCTTTTCGAGAAACACTGATTTTTCTCTGGTTAAGGAAGGCCCCTTTACCTTTTTCAGCAAAATATAATTCATCACTCATAGGAAGATAGATGACCCCTAAAATAACCTTATCTCTATATGCTAAGGCGATGGAGGTTCCAAAGTTCTCCATACCGCGGATATAGTTATGGGTTCCATCCAAGGGATCGATAATCCACCTGAAATCAGAATCGAAGGTTTGATATTTAGTTTCTTCTGACAGGATATTATCCTCTGGATAATCTTTCTTAATTAAGTTTACAATCTTTTCTTCTGCCTTGAGATCGATATCGGTAACCAGGCTCCTCTCCCCCTTGGTTTTAATCCGAATGGTTCTGCCAAAATAATGTTTTAATATCTTGCCTGCTTCTTTAGCGGCTTTAATTGCTAATTCTTTTCTTTTACTAACCTCTGAGTCTCTTTTCTTTACCACCAGCGTCCCCTTTCCTGATAGGTTTTGATGAACCTCTCAATGGAACGATCGAAGGTCTTTTCTACATCATTGGGAAAGAGACAGGCTGGTAGTTCACCTATTCTCCAATGATACTGAATACATTCGCAACAAAGACCCTTTTTATCGCACGGTTCATAGGTACAATTGCATCTTGCCTTATTCTCCGTTATCTTACATTCTGCCATATCAATTAACCTCCCTTGCAACCGCTGAAACGCAGAATTAAACACAGAGACGCCGAGATTATAGGGGCACTGGATTTCCTCTGCGTTTCTATTTTACTTTCGGCGACTCTGCGTTACCTAATCTTGCTCCACAGCCCAGATCGAAGAAATTCTCCTTCCAAGTCTCTCTGAATAACTCTATCGGCTTTCCTCCTGTGCAGTGGGAAGGACCGACTTTTTCCACACCAATTGCTTTCAGATCTTTAATGATTCTTTTGACTTGGGGTTCGCTATAGGCTAAGAGGTGGAATCCTCCTAAGACAAGGTAAACCTTCTCCTTCTTCAATAACCTCTGGGCCCTTCTGACAATATTTACTACTCCCGGATGGGCACAGCCAGTAACAACCATCAATCCTTTTTTGGTATCAATGACTAAAGTCTGCTCTTTGATCCATCCGGCAAAGCCGGACAACTCTCCTGTAGTATAGACACTTTTGCAGATTTTTACTGGATTGTGGACAGAGACTACCTTGGCCCCCTTTCTCCCCACTTTTTCCTTAAAATCCTGGGGCAAGGAAGCCGGCAAATAAACAGTGACCTCATGATTCTTATCTAAGAGACTTAATAATCCACCCCGATGGTCCCAGTGGATATGGGAGATGACTACCACATCTATTTTTTGAGGATCGACTTTCAACTTTTCCATATTGGATAATAGTATTTCACCATCACCCCCGGTATCGAAGAGGATGGTCTTTTCCAAACCCTCAATGAGACAGGAGAAACCCCAAGCAGTAGTGAGTTCCTCATTATGGGGAACATTGTTATAAAGGATGGTAAAGGATATATCCTGGGCAAAAGCCGCTACGGGAACCAAAACAGAAAATAAAACAATAACAAGAATTCTTTTATACATAGTTACTTTCCTTCCAATAAAATTTTGGCTACCCGGGAATCGGTAGGAATGCTTAAGAAAAGTTCCTCTTTATTTAAATTTACTCCCGGCCTTGAACCATAGCAGCCTAAAGAGATATTGGCCTGGCCAGTTATTAAGGGATAGGCAGTGCACTCCCCGCACATGGCACCAATTCCACTCATAGAGGCCTTAATTCTTTTCCCCGTAGTGCGAGAAAATTTCTGCACCAGAATCATAATCTCTTGAGGATTGTCTATGATAATGATGACATCTGCTTTTAGATTTTTGGTGGGATAAGGAAAGTAGATAATACATTTTTCGCTCTCTTTTAGACAATGGCCTGAATTCAAATAGCTTAAGGCTACCTTCTCATCAATAGCATCATCCCAGCTAACTAAAGTCTGAGAGAGTTCTTTTACCAAAGTTCGAGAGAGATCTCTTAAATTCTTTCTTTCAAGTCCTAAATAAAATCTGGCCAGAGGGCAGGAGATATCTTCGCCTCGGGCATAAAGAATAGTCCCTCCTCTGGCCTGGCCAACAAAATGACAGTGTTTATCCGGAGATTTCACTCTCTCAATTCCTACAGGTTCTTTTTTAACAATGGCTATTCCGATTCTGTTACTTCCCACTATATCCTTTCACTGCTTCTGAGACAGTACCACTTATTCCGGTTACTACCTTGACTCCGGCGCTTTCTAAAGCTGCCTTAGCATTGGGGCCGCAGGCGCCGGTCAAAACCACCTCTGCTCCATGCTTGGCAATGAGAGAGGCGGTATGAGGGCCTACCCCGGATAGTTCCCCGATATAAGGGTTGGGCACCACATCGAATTTCATAGTATCAGAATCAACGATGAGGAAATACTGTGCCCGGCCAAACTTCTCACTCACCTGAGCGCTCAACGAACCTCCGGTAGATGATATAGCAATCTTCATTCTCTTTACCTCCTTACAACACAGATTCACACAGATAAAATACAGATTGCCACAGATCACAGATACTTAATAGATTGATAGCTTATCAACTCACTTTCCCACTTTCTCACCTGCTCTTTCGTGTTCTCAGTGGTTTGGATAGCCAGTACCCGCTGATGAGAGCCGTAGCAGGAATAACGAAGACAAATCCCAGGCTTCCTGCCAAGGCCCGGGTTACCTCTAAGGCAACAAATTCTGTATTGATGATTTGAATGAGGGGGAATTCTCCCGCGATATAGATCATGAGGGCCAATAGACCTCCCCCCAGATAGACCAGGATGAGACTATTGGCCATAGTGGCCATGATATCCCTTCCCACGTTCATTCCCCTCTTGATCAGTTCCTTCTGGCCGATCCCGGGATAGGCCCCCTTTATCTCAGACATACTGGAAGAGACAGTAATGGCTACATCCATGACCACACCTACCGCACCGATAATGATGGCTGAGGTAAGGACACCTCCCATATCGGTAATAAGGTCTCCTCCATAATGGCGGGAGAAGTAACTTAAGGCCCTTATCCCTTCAGAGCTGAAGCCAGTAATCTTTA
>JAUXAI010000043.1 GCA_030619985.1 bacterium
AGCCTCCCTGCGAATCTTTCTCATCTCCTCAATCTTTATGGAAGTTCCGGTCGGTTCAATTACTTTGACATCTGGATACTTATCAAGATCGATTCGGATACAATTTCTACATTTATCGCAAGAATCAATATCGCCTTTTTGGCAGTTCAGTGTTTTAGCTAGGGTCTTGGCAGTAAGTCCTTTGCCCACACCATCTGGCCCAACAAAGAGATAGGCGTGGGATAGGCGATTATTCTTGATGGCGCTCTGAAGTATTTTAATCGCCCCTTCCTGCCCAATGATATCCTTAAAACTCATATTCCTTCCTTTGGGGATAACTTGTGGATAACTCTTAATGCAAACTTATAAGTAGAGGTCAATTAGTCCACTTCAGGTCCAGTGGTCTGGATTACAGTCGATATTGGCTCTAAGTCCTTTATTCACAGGGGTTTAGAGGGATAGAATACTGATTTTATAGACTCCCTGGCTTCAGAGTTTCTCAGAAACTTTTCGACGAAAGAGGATGGACTGTGGATAACTTGGCCCAAGCAGGCTACCAGCTACAAGCCTCGATCTGCATGTGACCTGTAGCCTGAAGCCTGGAGCCCTAATCCTCCATAAGTTTTTCTTCTATCTGAATCTCCATGAGCGTTGTTCTATAGGATATCTGAATCTCCATAGCGGCAAAGATGGCCCCAACCAAGACCAGAAGCATCCCCAGGCTAAACATAAGTATAGCAAGCATTATTATAGCCGATATCTTGAAGCTTAAGGCAATACTTATAGATGTTATGACGAAGAAAATAACACCTATGTAGAGACAGAGCGTAGCGTTCTTCTGGTATCTTCCCCTCCCTACCAAGATTTCAAGCTGCTTCTTGATGCTCTCCAGACGGGTTTTATCAATATTGGTCAAAACCTCCTTGGCCAAGAAGGCCCTCTTTTCAGTATTGAACTGGTGGATGCGGTCGATGATTCTTCCATACTTATTCTGAAGGCTTAAGAGTAGAAGCCCACAGCAGGAGACCATAATGGCTGGGGTGAGGACTCCACCTATAATCCTGGTTACTTCTGTTATCTGGCCCATTTCATTCCTCCTTGCAACCGCCAAAACGCTAAAAGTCCGCCAAAGCGCAAAAAAACAATTTGGCGTCTTGGCGATTTTCTTTTGCGTCTTCGCGTTACCTATTTTACCATAATCTCTACTGAATTAAAAGTATAACTTTAATAAGCGGGTGACTCGGCAGATCTCTATGAGTGGGAGGATCCACACCGGGCGGCGGGGCCCGCGAAGAGAGAATGCCGAGGCAGGACCCGCTATAAACAGTGGCTAGTGTTCCCTTTTAGTATTTCAATCCCGTGCTTCACTGCTGGTAGAATGACCTCAAGGTTTTCCTTAATTGCCTTGGGGCTTCCGGGCAGGTTAATGATGAGGCTCTTCTTTCGTGTTCCCACTATAGCCCGGGAGAGCATGCTAAAGGAGGTCTTCTCCAATCCCTTTATCCTCATAGCTTCCGCGAAACCGGGCACTTCCTTTTCGATTACCTCTTTCGTTGCTTCTGGAGTAACATCTCTTGGCCCGATCCCTGTTCCTCCGCTGGTCAGGATCAGATCGAGCCTTAATTTATCTACCCAATTTATCAACTTCTCCTTAATCTGATCCTTCTCGTCTGGTATGATCTTGTACTCTGAGACCTCTGCTGGTAATTTTTTAACCATCTCCTTCATAATTGGACCACTCTCATCCTTCCTCTCTCCTCTCGATGCCTTATCACTAATTACCAGTATTCCTACTTTTATCATACTCCACTCCCTTACTTTCGAATGAAGACGCCGCTCCTTCCTCCGGTCTTCTTTACTAACTTCACATCTGAGATGACCATCTCCCTGTCCACTGCCTTACACATATCGTAGATGGTTAAAGCGCTGATACTTGCTGCCATTAAAGCCTCCATTTCCACTCCGGTCCTTCCCAGACACTTCACCTTTGAAATTATTCCGATTCTATCCTTTCCTTTTAGATTAAAAGTGATCTCTATATTGCTGATCTCCAAAGGATGGCACATAGGGATGAGTTCGCTGGTTCTCTTGGCAGCCATAATCCCGGCCACCTTGGCCACAGATAACACATCCCCCTTAGCCATTTTTCCCTCTTTAATTATTCTTAAGGTCTTGGGCTTCATAATGACATCCGCAGAGGCTATCGCTTCTCGTTTTGTAATCCTCTTCCCACTGACATCCACCATCTTAGCCCTTCCTTTCCTATCAAAATGAGTAAGTTTTACCATCTTAGCCTCCTATCTTAGACATAACCTGGTCATTTCCTTTAATGAAATGCTTCTCCGGTTTATTCTTTAAAGCCTCTTCAAATAATTCCTTGATTTCTCTATATCCTGCGCCAGTCCGTAAGAGTGTCTTAATATCTATCCCATAATCAGAGAAGAGGCAGGGATATAACTTTCCATCCGCTGTTAACCTTAAGCGATTGCAGGTAGCGCAGAAATGCTCACTCATAGGCGTTATAAATCCTATGGTTCCTAAAGATTTTTCAAATCTAAAAGACTTCGCTGGTCCAGCACCCCTCACCTCTGCTGGAATCAATTCTCCCAATTCTCTCAATCTTTCTCTAATGATAGAAGTGGGAACAAACTCGAAAGATGATTTTTGCGTCTTTGCGATTAATTTTGCGCCTTTGCGGTCACAAAAGGGCATATACTCAATGAATCTAATGTGCAGTGGTCGATCCAGGCTCATCTTAGCAAAGTCCAGAACCTCATCATCATTTATTCCCTTCATGACTACAACATTTATCTTCACCGGCTCAAGGCCCCTTTTTAAGGCCTCTTCTATTCCATCCAGGACAAGAGATAATCTCCCTACTTTGGTAATGCGATGGAACTTATTGGCATCCAGACTATCCAGACTAATATTTATCCTTTGGAGTCCAGCATTCTTCAAATCCCGAACATAATCCCTTAAGAGAATCCCATTAGTGGTCATGCTCAGATCCTCGACGCCTTTAAGATTAGCAAGTATCTCTACTAAATAGACTACCCCTTTTCTCACTAAAGGTTCCCCCCCAGTAATCCTGACCTTATCTATCCCCCAATCTATGCTATATCTTACTATCTCTTCTATTTCCTCAAACCTCAGGATATCCTCATGTCCTAAGGGTTTAATCCCCTCTGGAGGCATGCAGTAAATGCACCGCAGGTTGCATCTATCAGTTACAGAGACTCTCAAATAATTGATTCTACGCTGATACCTATCAATTAGTAGCTCCATTTCGCATCCTTTTGTCTTGATCTCTCACTTTCCCACTTTCTCATCTGCTCATCTGCTTTATCTCTTGTCCCTCACCAATCCACCTAATCCAACCAATCCACCCAATTTACTGCCCGCCTTCCCACTTTCTCACTTTCTCACTTTCTCACTTTCCCATTACTACTCTTACCTTACGGCTTTTTCCATCCTTGTGGGGCTTAATCAGATTTCCTTCTATCTTCTTTCCATCTACATAGATTTCTTTTACTCCATGCTCTACCCCTTTTGGATTCTCAATGAGAATCTCATAGGTCGCTCCCCTAAAGGGTCTTCTTATCTTTGCCTTCTTCCAAGAGGAAGGAAGATGGGGATCAATCCTTATTCCCTCCACATGCTTTCTAACACCCAGCATCCATTCAGTAACAATCATATAGACCCAGCCTACGGTGCCAGTAAGCCAGGAGAAGGCCCCTTCCCCAAAGAGATAGGGATGGCCAGGTCCCACCAGATATTCACTGAATACATAGGGCTCCATCTTATAGAGTTCGTAATCCTTCTGTTTATTGGGCATAATCTTCTTCAGTGTCTGCCAAGCTTTATTGGAATATCCCAACATAAGATAGGCTACGATAAGAAAGGTTGCTGCATGACAGAAGATAGCGCCATTCTCCTTAGTTCCTGGAGCAAACATAGTCGCCCGACCCAATGAAGGCTCATATTGGCTATAGGTAGGATAGAATAAAGCCGGGCCATGGTCACTATCCAGATATTTGTCTATTGACTCCAAGAGTAACTTCAACCTCTTCTTGGGAACAATATCTGAAAGGATAGCCCAGGACTGGGTATTTAAAAAGATCTTTCCCTCTTTATTCCTATTCGAACCAAAGGCCTCTCCAGTATCCTTAAATCCCCTGAGATACCACTCCCCATCCCAGGCATTCTCATTGATTATCTCAGTCATCTCCTCTGCCCGATCCTTTAACTTCTGGGACATCTTTTCATCCTCTATAAGAGCCGCTAAACGGGAGGCAACCTTAAGGGAACCCACAAAAGCCTGGGCAAGCATCACGCTTTCCCCCTTCCCCTTAATCCCACAGGCATCCAAACCATCATTCCAGTCTCCTCGGCCTATAAGGGGAAGACCGTGTGTCCCCCGATGAGAATAGGTATAGTCCAATTCCCGATAGATATGTTCCATAACCGTTCCTTCTCCCTCTTTAGGACACCACTCATCCACTAAATAGGGGGCCTTCTCCCTTAAGATTCCGATATCCCCAGTCTCCCGAATGTACTCAGAAACGAGGTAGGCCAGCCAGATGGTCTGACCTTTCATGGGTGGAGCATCCCCTGGTCCCCAGAGGGAGTAATTCACAGCATTCGTCCCATCAGCACGCACCAAAGAGGCTAATTTCAAAATAGTCTCGCGCACCAATTGCGGTTCAAAAGCCGCCAAACTCTCAGCATCCTGTACTATTCCCCGGTATCCTCTTCCCGGACCCCCACCATGATAGTAGGAAGGGTTACGATTCCAGAGGTTATTAATATATAACTGATAAGGAAGCCAAGTATTTACTAAGGTATTGAAATCCTCATCTGGGGTCTCAATCTTAATCTTTGATGTCTTCTCTTTCCAATCCTTCCTTACGGCATCTAATTCCTTCCTCACCTGAATGACATCCTGATATTTATTTAGAGTTTCTTTTGCTTTCTCTTTACTTTCGGTCTGCCCCAGAATAAAGACAAACTCCTTTTCCTCCAATCCATCCAATCCAAAGTTATGCTGCAATACTCCTACCGCATCCTCTCCTTCACAATTAGAGTTCCCTAAAGCCTCGTTCTTCAGTCCATCGGGATTCGAGATATCATTATACCTTCCGGTGAAGGCTGTCTTAAGACACTCGTAGCCATCCACTTTAAAATTGGAGCCAAAGAAGACCAGCCCCTCAAAAGGTCTAATATCTCCTTCCTGCCACTGGGCAGACTTCCGCCCTAAGATGGCTTTTGCCTCACCATCCCACCAGACCTTATTATAAAGAGTAGTAACATTATGGATGCGCAACTCTAAAAAATATTGACCGATAAGCCATTCAATAAAGCCATAAAGATGGAATCTTCTCTTTCTTCTGGTATCATTCTTTATCCTCACCTTCCAGATCTCACAGGGCTCTTTCCGGGGAACAAAGTAGGTTATCTCTCCTGTCACCCCAAAGGCCTTAGTAGTAATGGTGGTATATCCTAAACCATGCCTTCCCTCATAGAAGTCCAGTTCCCTCCTCATAGGCTGCCAGTTCAAACTCCAATACTGCCCAGTGGTTAAGTCCTTCAGATAGACATACCTTCCCGGCCGGTCAGTCAAGAAATTACTTGGGCCCCATCTTAAAATTCTATTAATTCCGCAGTCCTTATAGAAACTATAGCCTCCCCCAGTATGAGAGACCAGGGCGCAGTAATCCTCATTGGTCAGATAATTGATCCAGGGACGAGGCGTCGCCGGATTGGTTATCACATACTCCTGATTCTTCTCATCAAAATGTCCGTATTCCATCTTTGACCCCCTTATCAATTAACAATGAACATTGAGCATTGAACATTGAACAATTAAAAATTAAAAATTCAAAGTACAAATTGAAAAATGCAAAATTAAATCAGTTGGTTTATCAGGAAATTATTATCTATCTAATGGCACCGAAAGCCTTAGATATTGCTTCCAAAGTTTCTATTGCTTTCTCTCTTGTTTTGTTTAGCGATTCCAAATTTTTGTTAATTTTTTCTTGTTCTTTTTCAGGTAGTTCTTCTCCTTTAGAAGTGTTCAATTCAATGGAGCGATAAATTAATTCCATTTGGGTAGTCACCATTAATGTTGATTGTGATACTAAATTAAGGTTTGTAGATATTTTCATCACTTCTTTCATAGATTTATTGATCTTCATATTTACTATTGTTGCCGCTGCTATAACTATAGTAGCTAACGCCATTATTCACGCCACTATACAATTAAATGTTCCCATCGTGCACCTCCTTATTTATTCTCTAATTCGTGCGAATTAGCCTATCTTTATTCACGTTTTTTATTCGCGATGATTCGCGTTCTAATTATCTTTCGTTTTTGCTTTACAGTTCGCGTTAATTCGCGTTCTTAGTCCCAAAGCTCCACTTCCACCATCTGGCCCTTCTCTATTCCTTCGCTTAATCTAGGAATCTTTAACAGTCCGTCTGCCTTTATCAGGGAAACGATATTCGCTGAACCCCTATGCAATGGAATGGCAATTAGCATTTCTTCTTTTTCTTCAAGTCTTACTCGAATATATTCTTCTCTTCCCGTGGAGGAGGTAACGGTTCTTACTAATCGGGCATTTACTATCTTTGCCTTTTCTTTAGCATTCATCATGGCTAAGATAGTGGGCTTGACTATCTTTCTAAAGACGATCATAACGCTCACCGGATTTCCAGGAAGACCGAAGATAATTTTTTCTTTTACTTTTGCAATAATGGTCGGCTTTCCCGGCTTTATGGCTACCCCTTGAGTCAAGATCTTTCCTTTGGCCAAAGAACCCATTACCTTTAGGGTAAGATCATAAGCACCAACTGAACTTCCTCCAGAGATGAGAACCATATCTGCTTTAGATAACGCCTCCTCTATCTTCTTCTTTAAAACTTTATAATTATCCTTAATAATCCCAAAAGAAATGGGCTCTCCTCCACACTTCTTAATCTGAGCAGCTAAGGAATAGGTATTCATATCTCTGATCTGTCCAGATTCAGGCCTTCTCGAAGGACGAACCAGCTCATCTCCAGTAGGGATGATGGCTACCTTTGGCCTCTTGAATACCTTTATCTTAGTAATTCCCAATCCGCTTAAGGCACCGATATCCTGAGATCTTATTTTATGTCCCTTTGCTAATAGGACCTCTCCTTTTTTAATATCCTCTCCTCTTTTTGCCACGTTCTCACCAGGAGTTAAGGCCTTCCTTATCAAAATCTTTTCCCCTCTAACAGAGTCTACATATTCCAACATCTCAACGCTATCAGCCCCTTGAGGCATTATGGCACCAGTATTTATCTTTATCGCTTCACCTTTCTTGACCTCTTTCTCTGGAACCTCACCAATCTTTATTTCTCCAATTAAAGATAGAGAAACAGGTTTTTCTTCACTCGCCCCAAAGGTATCTTCTGCTTTAACCGCATAGCCATCCATCATGGCCTTATTGAATGGCGGCAGATCCTCCGGAGAAATAACATCAATTGCCACGAACCTATCCAGACTCTCAGTGGCTTCTATAGTCTCAGTTTCCATAAGTCTTATCTTTCCCAATATCTTCTTTGCCTCATCAACCGTCTTTAGTTCTAACATCCCAACCTCGTTCTACTTAGAATGGTGAGTCTTTATCTGCGATAATCTGCATCTATATCTGCGGTTATCTGCGTCTCAAAAGATCATCTTTCCTTTAATAAATCTTAAGATACGCCTATCTTTGGGACTGGTAAAGATCTCTTGAGCATTTCCTGATTCAATGATCCGGCCCTCAAATAGGAAGCTGGCCTCATGAGCGAGGCGCCTTGCCTGAAACATATTATGAGTAGCAATAACAATCGTTGTCTTGAATTCTCCATTAATGTATTTTATTAATTCCTCAATTATGGCCACATTCCTGGGATCGAGATCGGACGTGGGTTCATCCAGAAAGAGGATCTCTGGTTCCAGGACCATGGCTCTTGCTATAGCCACCCTCTGCTTCTCGCCTCCAGAGAGATCCCTTGCCCTTTTATGCTCATACCCTTTAAGGCCTACTACTTTTAAGGCCTTCTTTACTTTCTCAAGGATCGAGCTCCTATTCTCTCCCCTCACCTTCAATCCATAGGCCACGTTCTCATAGACAGAGGTATTAAAAAGGACGGGCTTCTGGAAGACCAGAGTCATCCTGCGATGTAGGTTCAGGCGGTTATTCTCTCTTAGTGCTTTTCCATCGAAGTGGATCTCCCCAGAGGTTGGTTCTTCCAGGAGATTTAAGAGGCGCAGTAAGACGCTTTTTCCCACGCCACTCGGCCCTATTATAGCATGTATTCTTCCCCTTTCCAATTGAAGATTTATCTCTTTTAGAACGGCCTCTCCATTATATTCCTTGGATAGATTGTGGGTTTGTATGGTATAGTTTTTCATCCCGCACCTTTTTTATGATTCACCCCGCTCCTTCTTCTCCCCAAATCCCCGGCTGCGTGCAAGGAAGGGGCGAGGTTCACAAGGCTTTTTCTTTTGCTTTTTAAAAGATAAGTATAAAACACGATAAAAGGTGCGGGACTCATTCTCTAATTCTCTGTAAATAATAAAGTCCGGCGTTAATTAGAAAAGCAACGGCCAAGAGTATAATCCCTAAGGCCAAAGCGAGCTCAAACCTTCCCTTCCCGGTCTCCAGGGCGATGGCCGTAGACATCACCCGGGTAGTTCCCTTTATATTCCCTCCCACAATCATGGCTGCTCCGATCTCAGTAATTACCCTCCCAAATCCAGCGATTAACGCTGCTAAAATGGCCACTCTCGCCTCTCTTAAGACAGTGAGCGTCGTCTGGACCTTTGTTGCCCCAAGGGAGATGGCACTCTTAGTAATAGCAGGGTCCACGCCTTTCACTGCTACTAAGGATAAAGCGCCGATAATGGGAGTGGCTAAGATGGTCTGAGCAGTAATCATGGCACCCGGGGTATAGAGAAGTCCCAACATACCCAGAGGACCCCTGTGGGATAGGAGGAGATAGACGAAGAGCCCCACCACTACTGTAGGAAGGGCAAAACAAGTATTGAGTATAGTAGTTATTATTCCCCTCCCTGGAAACCTGTGGAGTCCGACCAATGCCCCCAGGGGAATGCCAAGGCATGAGGCCAATAAGACCGCAGTTCCTGAGATGCGCAGGGATAGGAATATAATAGTATAGGTTCCTCTGTCAAAACTAAAGAGTAAATGAACAGCCTCTTTAAGTCCAGTCAATATGTAACCCATACTATTCCCCGATTTCTGAGCAGGGTGAAGAAACAAGGTTCTTCGCCGAAGGCGAAGACGTCCTTATAAGATGGAAGAGTGGCTCTCCGAACTCTTCCTTGCCAAATTCCCTTATTATCTTCTGTCCTTTATCTGAAATCAAAAAGTTGATAAATGCTGTACCCCTTTTATAAGTAATATAAGCATACTTTTTAGAGTTAACTAATATTATGCTATACGGATTATGTAATAGCTTATTTTCTTCGTAAAGAATATCTAAAAAACTGTTTTCTTTATAGGACAAATAGGTAGCACGATCTGTTAGACAATAGGCTCTCTTTTGGCTCGCGATAACTAAAGTGACTCCCATCCCCTGTCCGGTCTCTTGATACCACTCGCCCTCTGGAATTAAACCTGTTCTTTCCCAGAGTTGTCTTTCTCTCTTATGTGTTCCAGAATCATCCCCCCGGGAGATGAAGAGCACTTCCTTGTGAGCGATAGCAGATAAAGCGGATATTACTCCACTCATTCCCTTAATCTTCGCTGGATCATCCTCTGGCCCAACAATGACGAAGTCATTATACATAATGTTCTTTCTATTTACCCCATACCCTTCCCTCACGAACTCCTCCTCTGCCTCCGGATCATGGACTAGAATGAGATCGCAATCCCCATTCTTTGCCAATCGGATGGCCTTTCCTGTTCCACAGGCGATAACGTCCACCTTCACTTTTGCCTCTTTCTCAAAGGCAGGGATCAGGACATCGAGGAGTCCAGAGTTCTCTACACTTGTAGTGGTAGCCAGAATAAGATGAAGAACCTTTCGCTTACAGCCCAGCGTAAAGACCACAACTATTATAAATCCCAAAAGGAATATTTTTTTATTCATTCGCACTCTTTTATTCGCGACTATTCGCGTTTGTTTATTGCGTTCCTGCCCAATAGTTCGCGTTGATTCGCGTCACAAAAAAACCAGCTCCCGTGGGTTTAAAGAAGCTGGTTTAAATCTCCTTTCCAAACACGGGAGGTATGGCCGTTTCCCGCCATGCCCTATCGCCCCGATATCATATCCCTTAATTGGGATTTAGAACATTGGGGTCGGAACA
>JAUXAI010000006.1 GCA_030619985.1 bacterium
GATGTCTATGAGGCATTGACCCACCCTCGAGTCTATAGGAAGAGGTTCCCGCCCCATGAGGCCATGAGGATGATTGTTGACTCCTCAAGGGACCTCTTTTCCTTACACACAATAAAGGAATTGATGAGGGAACTGGGCACCTATCCCATAGGGAGCATAGTGAGATTGGATTCCAGAGAGATCGGGAGGGTCATTGGGGCCAATAAGTGTTTTCCCTTGAGGCCCAGAATACTCATCCTCTTCGACCGGGATGGTCAGCGACTTAAGGAGCCCAAGGAGGTCGACTTAGTGAAGAGTGGTCTCCTCCACATAGTAGAGCCCATTGATGAGGAGAAGTTAGAGTCTGAATTGGGAAGGAGCGATTGGTGGATAAACCTCTGGCGAAGCGTGGGAGAGTGAGGTAGACGAATAAGGGAAACGGGGAATGGGTGAATCGGAGAAAGGATGAGTCATGCGTTGTGAGTTAAAACACAGCATGCAGAACATAAAATAAACTGACGAATTGAGTAGAAGGTAGGAGAGATCGTGGTGCGGATGGCGGATTTCTTTAAGAAGGCGCGAGAGGAAGAAAAAGTTAAGAAAGAGGAGAAGCCCCTCGAGCCCGGGGTAAGCCTGGCCAAGATAGCCAAGGAGAAAGAACCAGAGGAAAGACCAGAGGCCATATATGAAGAGGCCCTCTCCCTGATAGAGAAGATATTGAAGGAGGCGGGGAAGGGAAGGATAGAGAGCCATCAGGAGCTCCCCCCTCTAATAACAAAGATAGTTAATTCCCTATCGAAGAGGGATGATGGCCTGGTTATCTTAGCGAGCGAGAGGGCAACAGAGGAGAACTACCTCTATGCCCATTCTATAAACGTCTCTATCTTAGCCATCAAGGTCGGGCTGGGGTTGAGTTATGAGAGGGATAAATTGGTTGATTTAGGAGTGAGTGCTTTTCTCCATGACGTGGGGATGGTGAGGGTCATAGAGATCGCTCAATTACCGAGGAAGCTGACGAAAGAGGAGTATGAGGAGATAAAGAAGCACCCTAAGTACGGGAAAGAGATATTAGAGAAAATAAGGAAAATCTCAAAGTCAGCCGTAGAGACCGCCTACCGGCAGCATGAGAGGCTCAAGGGCCAGGGATACCCAGAAGGGGTAAAGGAAGAGGAGGTGCACGAGTATGCCCAGATAGTGGGCCTGGTGGATGTCTATGAGGCCTTAACCCATCCTCGGGTCTATCGCAAGAAAATGACACCCTGTAAGGCGCTTGAGATCATAATAGACTATAGCGAGGATTTATTTGCTCCCCAGATGGTGAAGACCCTTGTAAATCAACTCTCCCTTTATCCCATTGGGAGCTGGGTAAAATTGAATACCGGAGAAATAGGAAGGGTAATCGGAGCCAATAAGAATTCCCCTTCCCGACCAATAATAAATATCATTCTTGGCCCGGATAGTGAGAGACTGAAGGAGGCCAAGAGGTTGAACCTTCTCCAGCATCACTACATATCTATTAAGGAGGCTCTTAGTGAAGAAAAAATACCTGAAGAAAAGTAGTCTTGCCTTAGGAGTATTGATCCTATGCCTTATGTTTTCCCTTTCCCTTTCTGCTCAGAAGAAGGAGATACACCTCATTACGGTTGAGGTCCAGGATATGAGGGAGAAGGCCATAGTCTCCCTGAGTTCTGATGGAAGGTTAGCGCCCAGGGCCTTTCAGTTAAAGGACCCCCCCAGGCTGCGCATATATCTGCCAGGGACTATCCTCAGCTGGGAGGAGAAAGAGATATCCTATAAAGCGGGCCTAGTGGAGAGGATAAAGGCCGAGCAGTATAGTGAGAAACCCCTTATCGTTAAGGTCGATATCTATCTCGCCTATCCCACCTCCTATACCATGGAGGTGGATGAGAGATTGCTTACCTTAGAGCTCGACAAGGAGGGGATCTTCACTCCCAAGGAGCAGGCGAAAGAGGCTAAGAGATATTATAAGGAAGGAAAGCGCCATTATAAGAGGAGAGAGTTTGAAGAGGCCATCTTAGATTTTGAGAAAGCACTGGACTTCGATCCCAGGTTGGTGAGAGCAGAGAACTATATCCAAAAGGCAAAGAAGGGGATGAGGGAAGAGGAGAAATTGGAGAGGGAGAGGCTGGAGAGGTTAAAGGCCCGAGAGATAGAAAGAGCAAGCAAGAGAGAGGAAGAGAGAAAAAGCCAAACCATTAAGAAGCACTATACCTTGGGGAAGGCCCTCTATCAGGAAGGGAAGCTCCAGAAGGCCATCTCCCAGTGGGATAAAGTACTAGCCCTGAATCCAAAACATAAGGGCGCTCTAAAGAATAAGAAGAAAACAGAAGAAGAATTGAGAGAAGTCTTCGCTAAAAGAAAGAAAGAAGAGAAGGAGAAAAGAATCACCCGTTATTATGAAGAGGGAAGGGCTCACTATGGGAAGGGTGAGTTCTCTCTTGCCTTAGCCTCCTTCGAAAAGGTACTAAAACTCGATCCTGAGAATAAAAAAGCCCTTAAATACCGAGAGAGATGCAAGGTAGCACTGGCCAGAGAGGCTGAGGAGAAAAAGCTTGTTGAGGCCCGTCTCCGGGGGAGGGAAGAGGTCTACCTCCGTAAGACGCGAGAGGAGTTGGAAAAGGAGAGGAAGATATTAGAACTGAAGGCTGCCCGAAAGGAAGCGAGAGAGATAGAGGAAGTGAGGATTGCCCGAAGAGTAGAAGAGGCGGTTGGCTTGGAGGTAGAAGAGATAGAGGTGAGGGAACTTCCCAAGGAGACCCAGGTAATCATCATCCCTACGGGAAGAGTAGTCTATTCCTCCTTTGAACTGAAGGATCCTCCAAGATTGGTCATCGATATCCCGGATACTATTTTGAAGTGGGAAAAGAAAGAAATGGAAATAGAGAAAGGGGCTATCCATAGGATAAGGTGTGGCCAGTTCCAGGAGGAGCCTCCCATCAGTCGAGTGGTGATAGACTTCAAGGTGCCAGGAGTCGAATATCGGGTGGGGAGAGAAGGAAATAAGATTCTGGTAAGCATCGCTAAGCCTCTGGCAGTGCGGGAAGAGGTGAGGGAGAGGAGAGAAGAGGTTACTATCCCCAAAGAACCCAAGGAATATATTATCGGAATTGGTGACCTATTGGATATCTCTGTCTGGGGGTATGATGAGTTGGCCAAGGAGGTCACCGTCCGCTCAGATGGAAAGATATCCTTCCCCTTAATTGGGGATGTCCAGGCAAGCGATCTCACCCCCAGCCGATTAGATAAGAAGATAACCAAAGGATTGGCCCTCTATGTCAAGGAGCCCCAGGTGACGGTCATTGTCAAGGAGGTGGCGGCTGTTCGACCAGAGGTGGTGAGGAAGAATAAGGTCTTCATCTTAGGTCAGGTCAAGAGCCCGGGAATATATAGGTTTGCTGAGGAAGTGAGTTTCACTGAGGCCATTACCTTAGCAGGAGGGGTGACCAAGGAGGCCTCTTTTGAGAAGGTGACCGTTACTACAAAGGAGGGGAAGGTCATCCCCATTAACCTCAACCGACTCCTCATCCAGGGGGATAAGAGCGAGGATATCATGCTTCAGAATGGAGATACCATATACATTGCAGAGGCCAAGAAGGTTCTCATCTTAGGAGAGGTGAAAAGCCCTGGAGCTTACAATTTACCGGAGAAGAAGATCGGGGTCTTGGGGGGGATCGGTGGCTTGGCGGGAAGCTATACAGAGGATGCGGTATTGAAGACCGTGGCCCTCTTGAGGTGGAGCCCGGATCGTCCCCAGATGATCCTGGTCGATATGAAAAAGATCCTGCGCAAGGGAGAACTCCAGAGGGATATCACCCTGGAGCCCGGGGATATCATCTTCGTTCCCACAAGGGTCATTGCCAGCATCAATTATGTGATAAGACAGATCATGCCTTCTTTGAGGGCGGCAGAATGGATGGAGGAGTGGAGGAGATGGCCAACAGAATAATCTCTGGGAAGTTTTAAAGGAGAGTAAATATGCCAAGATATGAGATGAGTTTCTACGATTACTGGAGGATTATCAGGAGGAGGCAGTGGGTCATCATCCTATCCTTCATCGCTGTCTTGGGGACGACCATAGCCTTCACCCAGATGCAGATCCCCATCTATCGTGCCTCAACGACTATCAAGATTGAGGAGCGCAAGTCAATGGCTGGCTTGCTTGTTGAATTATTAACCTGGGGCCCGGGAGATACCATGGCCACCTCAGCAGAGATCATTAAGAGTAGGCCAATAATCGATGAGGTAGCTAAGAGGATGGGCCTGGTCACTGAGGCTACTCCCAAGGAAGAGAAAGATAGGATAGCGAGTGGTCTTCAGGGAGCCGTCTCTGTGAAGAGGGAGGGAATGACCAATATCCTACGCATCATGGCCACTACAGACAATCCCCAGAAGGCGGTCCGCTTAGCAAATACTACGGCAGAGGCCTTCATCGCCTATAATTTTGAGGAAAGAAGAAAAGATGCTCGGATGGTGCGGAAGTTCATTGAGGAACAGTTAGCAGGGGTGGAGGAGAAGCTAAGGGTAGCGGAGGAGAAACTGAAGGCCTTTCGGGAGAAGGGGAAGGGAACCGGGATCACCGGTGCCTTGACGGCAAGATTCATTGACCTCCGATTCAAGCTCTCCGGTCTCCTGCGTAGATATACTGAGAGGCATCCTGAGGTGATTAAGATAAAGGAGGAGATGGAGAATCTGAGAAAGGAGATGAAGCTCGCTCCGGCAGAAGAGATAGAACTAACCAGGATTATGAGGGAGGTCTCGGCCAATGAGAGCCTCTATCTCATGCTCCAGAAGAAATTCAAGGAGGCCCAGATAAGGGAGGCGGAGAAGGTAGGAACGGTGAGCGTTATCGACCGGGCAGTGGGAGCGGGCCTGGTAAGCCCCAATAAGAAGCTTAACTTCGGAGTGGGAGCGGTTATGGGGCTCATGTTAGGCCTCCTCTTTGCCTTTGTTACTGAGAGTCTGGACACCTCAGTGGGGACCATAGAGGAGGTGGAGGCCTATCTCAAGGTCCCGGTCTTGGGGGTCATTCCCCACATCCCGGAAGCACGGGAGGAGGTCCCCTTCTGGAGGAGGCATCGGGTTAAGGTCAAGGAAAAGGGCACCAGATTGAGGGAGCAACTCATCGTCCACTGGAATCCAAAATCCACGGTCTCTGAGGCCTATCGAAGCCTCCAGACCAATATCGACTTCACCAGAATGGGGAAGAAGGGGGATACCTTGCTCTTCGTGAGCGCCGAGCCACGGGAGGGGAAGACATTAACCGTCTGTAATTGTGCCGTGGCCTTTGCCCAGATGGGGAAGAAGGTGCTCCTCGTAGAGAGCGACCTGCGCCGTCCGGTACTCCATCGCATCTTTGGGCTGAAGAAGGAGCCGGGCCTGACAGACATTTTGATAAAGAAACTCAAGGCACAAGAAGCCATAAGGACTACCACGGATATCATATTGGGTGATCTGAAGATGGAGGAGGTATTAAAGACCCCGGGATTGGATAATCTAAGTGTTCTTACTTCAGGACACCTCCCGCCCAATCCCACAGAACTCTTGGGTTCCCCAGAGATGAGGGAACTGATAAGTGAATTCAAGACGAAGTATGACGTCATCCTCTTCGATTCCTCCCCTGTCCTTCCGGTAACGGATGGCACCATATTGGGTGCTCAGGTGGATGGAGTGGTCATGGTCTATCAGGTGGGAAGGGCCGCCCGGGGTGCTCTAAGGAGGGCCAAGGTGCAATTGGATAATGCCAAGGCCCATATCTTGGGCATTGTTCTTAACGATATCCGGGCAGCGGAGATGCGCCTCGCCCCCCATTACTACTACCGCT
The DNA here is from genome assembly GCA_030619985.1 of bacterium. Classification (GTDB taxonomy): domain Bacteria; phylum UBP18; class UBA7526; order UBA7526; family UBA7526; genus JAUWXM01. The sequence goes on from JAUXAI010000006.1 coordinate 5,822, forward strand.
ACCGATACTATGGGGAGAGGGGGGAGAGAAGGGGCATCTTCCGAAGAAGAAAGAAGAGCTAAGTCGCAGGTCGCAGGTCTTTAGGATTTAATATCTGCTATAGGACCTGGCGACTTTGCGACTTTTTTTATTGTATCGGAATTTGAATAAATTCAATTCCGACCGCCCCTTGCCCTTCGGGTCAAGGAGCGGGACTGCAATAGGCACAGAGACGATACGACCCAGCCTCTTTGACAAAAGGGGCTGTCCGACCTTCGTCGGCCATAGCCGACTTCGGTCGGCGAAGGCCGAAGGAAGATAGAGCACGAGTGAAACGAGTGCCTATCTGGTTGAGGGGAAAGAGATTGATTAAAAAATCTGGTCAGATAAACGTAAGAGCGATATTCCTATTCCTGCTTATCGTTGCTCTAGCCCTCTTCATAGGGAGTAATGTCGTCAAACTTCCCCCGAGGATAATGATCGGCCTGGCCTGTGGGGTAATAATAGGCATCATTACCTTAGTGAGGACGGATATCGCCTTGGGGATCATAATCTTTAGCATGCTTTTATCTCCAGAATTAACGGTGGCTGGGGTTCCGGGAAGGGCGGTGGTCATTCGAATAGAGGACTTTCTGCTCATTGGGGTCATCTTCACCTGGTTAGCAAAGACGGCTATCAATAAGGAACTGGGACTATTGGTCCGCACTCCCTTGAACCTGCCCATCATTGCTTATATATCAGTCTGTCTTCTCTTCACTCTGAAAGGGGTGATCATTGGGGATGTGGGCTATCCCAGGAAGAGTTTATTCTATCTTTTGAAGTATAGCGAATATTTCCTCCTCTATTTCTTAGTAGCAAATAATATCAGAAGTAAGAGAGAGGTAAAGAATTTTCTCTTCGTCTTTTTAATCGTCTGTTTCATCATTTGCTTCTATGGCTACTTCCAGATGGCCCAGGGCATAACCAGGATCACCGCTCCCTTTGAGGGTCCCAAGGGGGAGCCCAATACCTTGGGAGGATATCTCTTATTCATGTTCCCCATCGCTTCTGGCCTCGCTCTCTATAACCCTTCCCGAATGGGACGCCTCTGGTCAGGGGCTTTAGCCTGCTTCATGATTCCTCCCTTTTTATTCACCCTATCCCGGGGTTCCTTCTTAGCCTTCCCCTTTATGTTCCTTACCCTTATCCTGCTGACCAGAGAGAAGAGACTCATCCTCACCATAATACTGGTCTCCTTTCTTATCCTAAGTCCCATCATACTACCTCATTCAGTGAAGGGACGTATAACAGGCACCTTTAAGGGCAGAGAATATGAGATCGGACCGATACACACCCCTTTGGCTACCTCTGCTGGAGCAAGGGTGGAGAGCTGGAAGTATGTCTTCAGAGCATGGAAGGAGCGGCCTCTCTTAGGTTATGGAATCACGGGATTTGCTTTCATCGATAGCCAATTTGTACGCACCATTGCTGAATTGGGCCTCATTGGACTGTTGGTCTTCATCTGGCTATTAGTAGCCATATTTAGAAGTGGCCTGAGAGTCTATAGAAAAATAGAGGACCGCTTCTCTCAAGGGTTAACATTGGGCTTTCTGGCGGGCTTCATCGGCCTGGTCATCTTAGCCATGACAGCCAATGCCTTCATCATTGTACGCATTATGGAACCCTTCTGGTTCATCGCCGCCATAGTCATAATGCTCCCTAAGATTATGGCAGAAGAAGAACATCTGCCATCAGAGGCCAAAATATGAGGATATTGGTTACTGGCGGTGCAGGTTATGTAGGAAGTCATACGGTAAAAGAACTATTGGCCAGAGACCATTATCCCATTGTCTATGATAATCTTTCTCAGGGGCATAAAGAGGCAGTTTTAAGTGGGGAATTAATTGTAGGTGACCTGGCTAATCAGGAAGAATTGAGAAAATGCTTTGATAAATATAAAATTGAAGTGGTGATTCATTTCGCTGCCAGTTGCTATGTTGCGGAATCAGTCAAAAATCCTGCCTGGTACTATGAAAATAATGTAGTTAACGGTTTGAATCTGTTAAAAGTAATGCTTGAGTTCGGGGTGAAGAAGATAGTATTTTCCTCTTCCTGCGCTGTTTATGGTATTCCAGCAAAAATTTCTATTCCGGAATCGCACCCCTTAAATCCGATCAATCCGTATGGAATGACCAAACTTATCTTTGAAAAGATTTTAAAGGATTACGAAGGAGCCTATAAAATGAAGTATATTTCCTTAAGATATTTCAATGCTGCAGGAGCAGATGAAAGTGGAAAGATAGGTGAGGATCACAATCCGGAAACCCACCTCATTCCTCTCGTCTTACAAACTGCTTTAGGACAAAAGAAAAATATCGAAATTTTTGGAACAGATTATAATACTCCTGATAAAACCTGCATTAGGGACTATATTCATGTGAGCGATCTAGCAAGAGCCCATATTTTGGCTCTGGAGAAATTGACTAAAGAAGAATCTAGTGATATCTTTAACTTAGGCCTTGGAAAAGGATATTCTGTAAGAGAAGTTATTGAAACTGCCCGGAAAATTACGAAGAAACCAATAAAAATAGTGGAAACTGGGAGGCGAGCCGGTGATCTTCCCCAATTAGTAGCAGATGCCAGTAAAGCCGAGAGAGAACTAAACTGGAAGCCTAAGTATACTAAGTTAGAAAATATTATTCAAACTGCCTGGAGATGGCATAAGAATAATCCATAGAAAATGAAGAAATTATTAAAGAGGCTACTTCGAGAAAACAGGCATTCACCATACAATTTTAGATATTACTAAAACTATAATCTCCCTCTATAAAAAAAAGAGGCTTAGCTGAGTAAGAAAATTACTGTAAAATATTTAAGTTTCTAAAGAAAATGAAAATTTATTTTTTTTCCTATGCCTATGAGGTTGGAATTTCTGGAGATATCGGTGGATTCAGGAAATTATGGGAACTGGCAGATAGATTGCAAAAACAAGGCCATAAAGTAAGAATTTTCTTTCCAAAACTACCTAAACATTATCCACTGAAACCAATATCTTACACTTCTTACCCTTTGTTTAATTTTTCTCTTTTACGTGCTATAAGTGCTTATCTTTCAATGTTTTTTTATGCACTGGTTCAGGGCCTTAGAGAAAAACCAGACATAATTTATTTTCGCACCTCGCCAAATATGCTTCCCATAACTCTTGGCAAATGTTTAGGAGCCAAGACAGTTTTAGAGGTAAATGCCAGTTTTCACGAGTTTCATAAGACAGTAAGGGTATCATTTTTGCGCCATTTTATATTTTCAGTCACAGAAAGGTTTAACGTAGCCTTTAGCAATAAGATTATCGTTCTTACTCCTGGCCTAAAAGAGATGTTGTTAAAACAGTATAAAGTATCTCCTGATAAAATTGATGTTGTCCCTAGTGGTACGGATACAGAACATTTTTCTTCCCAAGATCCCAGAGAATCAAAGAAAAAAATTGGACTGAATCCAGGCCGTCCTGTTATTGGTTTTGCAGGAATTTTCTATCCTCATCAGGGAGTTGATACGCTCATCCGTGCAGCTAAGTACATATTAAAATCATATCCAGATACGCTTTTTCTTATTGTTGGAGAAGGTGTTATGGGCAGATACTGGAAAGATTTGGTAGAATCTGAAGGCGTAGAAAGTTCGTTTATTTTTACCGGACAGATTCCCTATGAGAAGATGCCCGTCCATTTTAATTCAATGGATATCTTTGTTGCTCCTTTTGCTTCTAACCGAGGCGAAACTTCTCCTCTAAAAGTGTTTGATGCGCTAGCTTGTGGAAAGGTTGTTGTAGCTTCAGATATACCTTCAATTCATTTACTTGCTAAAGAATTCAATGGTTCTATTGTGACTGTACCTCCAGATGACTCAATTATATTGGCACGGACAGTAATTGAATTGCTATCTGATGAAGAAAGAAGGAATAAATTAGCAAAAGATGGACGGGGAATTATTTCGGAAAGATACTCTTGGGAAGCAATTGCCAATCAGGTAACAAGTGTTTTAAAAACCGTAGGCTAGATGTACTGATGGGTAAAAATGCTAAGTAAAAATAAATTCTATAAATTTCTCTTCAACTATCAGTCTTTACATTATGAAGAATTTTCTGAAAAAGACCCTCGATTTACCCTTAAGAAGAGATACGTTGACTATGCATTAAAAAATAGATATCGATTTTACATTACGCTAAAATATGCACTTAAGCATTTCTCATCTTACACTTTAAAAGTTTTAGACTTAGGAACTTACCCGGGAACAATGCTTCGCATTTTAAAAGAGTTTTTGCTTGATTATAAAATTGATTTATATGGAGCAGGATTACGCATTACTCCTGATTTTGTAAAAATGATGAAGGATAGAACCAATGCGACAATTATGGCGGTCAACCTTGACCCAAAGAATGAACAATTAAAAAATAAAAATTATCCGAACCAAATTCCGTTAGAAGATAAAAGCATGGATTTTATTTTTGCTCTTGAAATAATTGAGCATTTAACTTCGCCTATTCATATGCTTTGTGAAGCGGGGAGGGTTTTGAAAAAAGGAGGCAAAATATTAATTACTACACCAAATGTTACAAGAATTGGCTCAGTGTTCAAGTTGTTAATAGGGAAATCAAATCTTGATCGTCTTATGCCAATAGATTACTATGATGAGAGCGATGAATGGCGACCACATTTTCGTGAATTCTCAATGGAGGAGTTAGTTAGTTTATTGTCTAAAGTTGACTTCGAGGTTGTGGATAAGGCATTTTTTAATTGCACTGAGAGATATTTCGATATCAAAACAATGAAACGCCGATTAATCGACTTATGCAAGTCTCCATTTTATTGTATACCACATTTTAGGGATACGATTTTGGTGGTTGCAAAGAAGATATAGCAATTCAGAAATCTATTATGCTAAGTCCTTATTATCTGAAGTCCTATTATTACTGTTTTAGATCTTTTTTAAAGAATTTAAGTTCCTATTAAAAAACTTAAGGAATTAAGTTGAAAGTTCTATTTATACCTTTTTACTCAAAACTGTGGGCTAGCAGTAGGCATCGTGTCTATCTTTATATAGAAAGGCTTCAACAAAAAGGAATTATATGTAAAGTTTTAAAGCCACATCGCACTAATTTCTTCTCTCGAGTAATATATGCAATTAGGTTAATGTTCTACCTCCTTAAAACAGATATCGTCTTCATACAAAAAAGAGTTTTTCTAAAATATCTTTTTCGCTTGATAAGGTTATTCAATAATAGAATCATTTTTGATTTTGATGATGCAATATTTTTATTTCCGGATGTTGAACCTATATTAGTTAAAATATTGAAAGGTTGTAAACATATTATCGCAGGAAATGAGTATTTAAAAAGTTATGCTTTAAAATATAATAAAAACGTTACGGTTATTCCAACTCCAATTGATTGCAAAGAGTATAAACCTATTATGAATCATCAAGAAGAAAAAGATTTAGTAATTATAGGTTGGATTGGGATGAGTAATAATTTGCTTTATTTGGAAAAATTGAAGGAAGTTTTCAATAGAATTTATGAAAAGAAAGGAGATGAAGTAAAATTAAAAGTTATATGCGATAAGCCATTCCTTTTAAAAAAATTAGAAGTAATTAATCAAATATGGGAATTAGATTTAGAACTGGAAGTTTTGAGGACAATTGATATTGGAGTTATGCCATTAACAGATGATCAGTGGACAAGAGGAAAATGTACATATAAGGCTTTATTATTTATGAGTTTGGGAATTCCAGTGGTAGCTTCACCTATTGGCATGAACAAGGAAGTTATTCAAGATGGAGTAAATGGTTTTTTAGCTAATTCAGATAATGAATGGTTTGAAAAGTTGTCTCGCCTGATTGATGATAAAAAGCTTCGATATAGTATAGGAATGGAGGGAAGAAAAACTGTTGAAGAGCGTTACTCATACAAAGCGGTTTTATCTAAGTTGATTGAGGTTTTTGATAAAACTTTAAAAGCCTAAAATATTTTTAAAACTTCAATTCTTAATATTTGATGGAGGTTATATGTTAAATTATTTAGCTAATAAGTTTAAGTTAATAGCTAAAAAAATTACACGTAGGAATATTATTTTTTGTTTAAACCCAAAAAATATTTATTTTTTATTTAAAGAAAAAAAAATAAATTTTTTACTGAATGAAATAAGGTTTAAAAGCAAAGTTTGCTTACATTTGGGATGTGGACAGCAACTAATAGATGGATACATTAATATTGACTTACACAATAAAAAGGCTGATAAGAATTTAGACGTTTGTGACCTCAAAGAGTTTGCTGATGAAAGTGTAGATTTAATTGAAAACCATCATTTAATAGAGCATCTCTCTTTTGAAGAAGCAAAAAAAGCTTTTAGAGAATGGAAAAGAATTTTAAAGCCAAATGGATGGTTAATAGTAACTACACCCCATTTAGAAAGAGTTATGGAGTTATGGAAAAGATTGAATGAGCAGGAGAAATGGAATTACGGCATTAAAATGATATACGGCTTTCAAGATAATGTTGGTCTGTTTCACAAGAGTGGATATACACCCAAACGAATAAAAAAGATTTTGACAGATGAAGGATTTGGCATTGAGCTATTGTGGGATTACTATCCAGTCAGACGAAAATGCCCTACTTTTATTTGTATAGCAAGGAAAAAGGCGTAAAAAGGGATTAGAATTCATAAGTTTTAAGTTAAGGATTATTGAAAATGTTTTGTTTAGAATGGATATCTATGTGAAATGAAACAAAAAATAAAGATTTTATATACAATTGAAAATATTTTTTTGGCGGAGGAGAGAAAGTATTTGACCAAATTATCAATGGTTTAGATAAAGAAAAATATGAAATTTACGTTGCCTGCTTACCAGGTGGAATATTTGAAGAGAAGATAAAAACTTCTGCAAAACTTTTATCTCTGGACTTGCAAAGCAGGTTTAATTTAGTAAATACTTATCAATTAGCGAAAATAATGAAAGAAAAAAAGATTGATATCGTTCATAGCCAGGGAGCTAGGGCTGATTTTTGCCAGGATAGCAGCGGGGCTAGCAAAAGTGTCGGCTGTAGCATCTGCTGTCGTTATGCCAGTCGAAGGATTTGATGTGTGGCTATTAGGGAAAGCAATATATGTTAGATCATTTTTAAAGAGATAATATATGACTTCTGATTTGCAGGCCCGATTAGAATGTAAAACCGACACGCAATACATTGTTAATCTTTCAGGATATGCCTGGGGGGTAGAACAGGTGGGTTCTTTGGAAGACTCAGTGGTATTGGATGCAGCCTGTGGTGCTGGATATGGTTCGTTTTACTTAGCTGAGAAAGCTCGCATAGTGGTAGGTATCGATAAATCGAAAATAGGCATCGGGTATTGCAAAAAAAATTATAAAGCAGATAACCTTATGTTTGTTCAAATGGATTGCTTGGAAATGGCCTTTAGAAATCACACCTTTAATTTTGTTTTTTCATTGGAAACGATTGAACATGTGACTGATGATAGGATGTTTTTGTCAGAAATGTGTCGGGTTTTAAAAAAGGAGGGGGCTTTTATTATTTCGACTCCACACGGAAAAAAAGGAGTAAAACCAACAACTCCGTCCCATTTCAGAGAGTATACCCCAGAAGAGTTCCGGAATTTATTAAAAGAATATTTCAAGGACGTCGTATTGTATGGGCGGCGGTTGAAACCGGAACTTTTACGGCTAGAGAATAACCTAGATGCAGTAAGAAAATGGGATAAGCTGGGATTCCGTAAGTTTATTCCTAGAAAAATAAGACATTCGATAGGAAATTGGGTTGCCAGGAGGTCTGGTGATATCACTTTGAACGAGGTGAGCGTAAAACACATCGATTACACTAAAGACCTTCAAGGTGCGATTACCTTGATAGCTGTTTGTAAAAAAATATAAAATAGGAATTCAGCTAAGGATTTAATGACCGATAAAACCGTTGTGATATTTGATTATTATTATCCAAATCCAAGTTCTCCCCTGGCCATATGTAAAAATGAATAAAAATTTTTTTAAGAAATTTAAATATTATATAAAAAGACCTGTAGATGTATTTAGATGTATCTTCGAAGATTATCCTTCAAAACTTAAGAGGATGGATTATGATGATTACTGGATTGATAAAGCACCTTTCAAATTTTCGGGAAGATATCCGGTATTCGCTGAGATAATAGAAGAAAATTCTACGCTTTTTGATATCGGGTGTGGTAACGGTGCAACTCTTAAATTTTTAATAGAGAAAAAAAATATAAGAGGTGAAGGTGTTGATATATCCCATGAGGCAATTAAGGTGGCAAGGTCCAAGGGAATTGAAGCCTTTGTGGCTGATATAGGAACTCCAGAGTTTCAGATTACTAAAGAATATGATTATATTATTATTTCCGAAGTCCTTGAGCACATTTCTAATCCTGAAGATGTAATGGAAAAAGTGAAAGGCAAATTTAATAAAATGTTAATAGTCTCAATTCCAAACATTGGACATTATATGCATCGTCTTCGTTTGCTGTTTGGCCATTTTCCAATTCAGTGGGCATTTCACCCTAGTGAACATTTAAGATTCTGGACAGTTAAAGATTTTAAGAAATGGGTCAGTGACCTTGGATTCAAAATTTTTGGTATGCGTACACATTCAGGAGTTCCATTTTTGCGTAAATGCATGCCCAGCTTATTTGCTGACAGCATAGTATTTCTTTTAAAAGTTAAGAAAAATTAACTATAAAGATGGAAACTAGCATGAATATTTGTATTTTAACCAAATCCACCCTTAGTCATCAAATGGGAGGGATGGAAGTTCACGCCCAAACCTTAAGTGAATTAGCAATTGAATTAGGCCATTCAGTTACGGTTATTACTACTAGGCACCCAGAGGGAATAGAGTTCGAAGAAAATAATGGCATTTCCTTTCATTATTTAATAGACACAAGAACTTCCCGCTACAGCAAATATTGGTGGAAGGAAAGCGCAAAAAAGATCCTCCAGTTACATAATAAAAATAGATTTGATGTAATCTGGGCTGAAAGTTTTTCTGGCTATTACTATGCCTGCAAAGTCAAACCCTTAATCAATATCCCAATTATTTCTATAATGCAAGGAGGAGGGATTATCGGGGTTATAAAAAGCGGATGGAGTTCTATCTCGTCATTTAAAGAATTCTTCAATTTTATGGGAAAGTATTTGCCAGAATCTATATTTTTGTCATTGCCTCTATTCTGGAAGACATTGAAATATTCAGATGTAATAGTTGCAGTAAGCAATGAGACTGCCAAATCAATACAGAGAGAGTTTTTTATTGACCCTAAAAAGATATCTGTGATTTATAATGGTGTTGATACCGATGTCTTTAAACCCGATGAAAATAAAAGAATGACTATAAGAAATAAATATTCTCTAAGTGATGAAACCAAGGTAATTATAATGGCAGGGATTGTACATAGACAGAAAGGTATGCATATAGGACTGAAAGCTTTTACTCAAATAAAGAAAGAAGTTCCTAATTGTAAAATGATAATTGTAGGAAATGGTCCGCAGCTTGATTCCTTAAAAAATTTGGCAAATAATTTAAATATTGAAGATGATGTTATATTTTGCGGATTTGTTTCTAATAAAGACACCTCATTTTACTATAATGCTGCTGACCTTTTTCTTAACCCTACTGTCCGAGTAGAAGGACTTCCTATTGTTATAGTTGAGGCATTAGCTTGTGGTTTGCCTTCGGTTGTTACGTGTATTGGAGGAGTAAAATCTACAATAAATGACGGAGTTAGTGGATTCTTTGTAGAGCCTGGAAATGTAAATATGTTGGTTGAAAAGTCAATTGAGATCTTGAACAACCCTGACCTTATGGTTAAGTTTAGCAGAAATGCAAGGCAAAAAGCTGTTAATGAATTTAACAGGGATATTATGATTAACAATTATCTTAAGGTTTCCAAGGGCTTGGTATAATGGGTAAGATTGAAACGGAAAGAAGGCTTTATGAGGATATTTGGGAACGAAAAGCAAAGTATATAAAAAATAGCCCTTTGCCCTTGAGAGTAATTGCAGGAGCGGAACTTGCCTCTGGTGGAAAAAGATTACTTGATATTGGTTGTGGAGATGGATCTTTGGCAATTCAGGTAAAAGAGAAGTATGACGAGGTTTATGGAATAGAATTTTCTGACAAAGCAGCAGAGCTGGCTAAGGAAAAGGGAGTAATTGTTTCTATCTCCAATCTAAATTACGAGAGTTTGCCTTACGAAGATTGTTTCTTCGATACTGCTGTTTGTTTGGATATTATCGAGCACATTTTTGACCCGGCCAGATTAGTTAAAGAAACTTTACGGATACTAAGACCCGGGGGATGCATCATTCTTTCTACGCCTAATATACGATATATCTATTGTTTAATTCCTCTTATTTTCAAAGGGCGTTTTCCCAAGACTTCATCAGATTTGGAAAGCTATGATGGGGGACATATCCATTACTTTACGTTCAAGGATGTAGAGCTTTTACTTGGAGATGTTGGATTCAAAAAGATAGAGAAATTTGGTTTATTTCAGTGGGAGAGTTTTAATTTTGCAGGAAAGATAAAGGATATAATAAAAAATATTTTCGGAAGAAATTTTAAAAGGGAATTCTTTTCAAGTGGAGTAATTGTCAGGGCAACGAAAACCTAAGATTCAAAAATACTAAAAAGATGGGGGATAATATGGCGAAATATTCCTTAGCTCAAATAAAAGGAGCCTATGTACAGAAAAAAGATTGGGAATGGCAATTTCCCGTCAGCTACTATTTGTTTAGACCAATATCATTCTATCTGACCTATCTGGTAATTCGTATTACCGATTCACCAAGCTGTGTTGCCTGGGTAGGATTTTTCATTGGTCTACTTGGATGCCTCTCTTTCTTATTTATTCCGCACCTGACAATTTGGTTAGGTATCATATTGCTAATTATTTTTGCTATCCTTGACGCAGTTGATGGGAATATTGCCCGGGTAAGTAAAAATGTAACCTATTACGGGAAATTTTTGGATGGAATACTCGGTGTAGTTATAGAAGGGAGTTTTTGCTTTTGGTTAGGATTAGGTTTGTATTTAAACCCAATCGACTTACATGGGTTAGGTTCCCTGGGCTCGGGAGATGAAGGTAAGCTTCTTGTGTTTCTATCAGGTGTGATTATTATGTGCGGGAGACTTTATAGCGCTATATTCCAGGGAAGTTACTATGCGAATTTGATTCGAAAGAATCAGAATAATGTTATATCCGAGGGAAGTATTACAGATGCTTTTAAAAGTTCTACTTACAGAAAATATCGATGGTATTTATTGTTCATTAATCTTAATGCATTCAATTTACAACTCATAATATTGGCATTATGTGCAGCACTTAAGATAGTAGATTTATTTTTGTTCTTTTTCGCAATATATTATCTATTCCGTTTATTAGCTACAATGGTATTTTATATCTACCGCGCGCAAAAAAATCTATATTAAAGTGTTAAATGCCAAGTCTAACACTTTTCTAAAAATTAAAGAACAGGGGAAATTTTAAATATTAATGGAACAAAGCACATCAAAAAAAATTATTAGAAATACCATTTTTAACGCAATTGGGCGTTTTTGGAAAATCTTAGTTGCCTTAGTTTTAACACCATATATCATTGGGCATATTGGGATTGAAAGATATGGAATCTGGGCGATTGTTGGGGTGCTTACTGGTTATTTTGGCCTGCTTGATTTTGGAATCGGGACTTCTTTTGTAAAGTATATCTCTGAATTTTATACCAAGAAAGATTATGAAAAAATAAATCAGGTTGTCAATACTGGTTTTATCTTTTATTCAATATTTGCAATACTGGTTATTACTTTGGCCTTTTTCATTATTAATCCCCTACTTGCTTTCTTTAAAATTCCTCCCCATCTATACAACGAAGCATTATTCGTCTTTCTACTTGGGATTATCCTCTTTGGTATTTCCAATGCCTTAAGTCCCTTTGGAGCAATTCAAGGTGGCTTGCAGCGGATGGATATTAGTAATAAAGTAGCAATAGCCATCTCTATACCAATGATTGCGGGAACAATCTTTTTTTTGGAAAGAGGATATGGACTGCCAGGACTTATGGTCAATAATGCCATTATCCTTGTCATAAGTAGTATAATCAGTATCATTATTGCCTTTAGGATATTGCCAGCGTTAAGATTTAGTCCTTTTTTATTCAACAGGAAGATGTTTAAAAAGTTATTTGGATTTGGGTATAAGTTACAGGTAACCAGAATATCTGGAATGGTCTCACTGCATATTGATAAATTGTTGATTACCTATTTTTTATCCGTTGGCTTAGTAACCTTCTATCAATTGGGAAGTTCAATTGTTGGGTATGCAAAATTAATACCCCTCTTACTGACTACAGCCCTCTTGCCTGCTTTTTCAGAAATGGATGCTAAAGGGGAAAGAGAAAAACTAATTGAGGGATATATTAGAGTGACTAAATACCTAAGTCTTGTTATCTTCCCCCTTTTTACCCTCCTGATTATCTCGGCACCCCATATTATGATGGTCTGGATGGGACATGGTTATGAAAAGTCTGTCTGGATTATCCAGATATTGGCAATCGGTTGGTTATTCAATACGTTGTTCGGCGGGGTAGGTGCCCCGGTACTGCAGGCGGTTGGAAAACCCCAGATTCAGATGCGTGGCGCCTTAATTAACATCATTCTAAATCTTACCTTGAGCATTATATTGATAATAAATTTTGGTTTCATGGGTGTCGTATTAGGAACATCCATTTCTATATTTTTAGCCATCGGATATTTTGTCAGAGAGTTACATAAGGAACTTAAATTGCCTTTGCTAAATTTCTTGAAAAAAATAATTTTGAATCCGATGATTATTTGTATATGTATTGGCTTACCTATTTGGACCATAAGTCATTGGTTACAAATACTTCTAATTAATCCAGGTCGCATGACGAGTTTGTTCATTTTTCTCATACAAGCAATATTGTTCTTTGGTTTCTATCTAATCGCTTTACAATATAAAAAGCCTTTTGATAGAAGAGATGTTGCTCTAATTAGAGACAAAATACCTTTCATGGGAAATTTGATGGAAGTTTTTTGTGTTAAATGAACCCGGGATAATAAATTCATTGAGGCATTAGGCTATGTTTAGAAAAATCCTAAAGGCGGTTAAGAACCCCAGATTGATCTGGCAGTATATTTTACTCATTCCTATAAAAATAGCGTTTAGAGACCGGTCTGACCGGTTCAAAAGATTAATCCTTCTCACAATAGGATTAATTAAGTATGCGCGGGGGCTAAAGAATGAGGCAAGGGCATACTGGAGAAACGCGGGATTTCAAAAATACACTGATAAAGATATAGTTAAGGCCAGCTATGAGGATGAGAAATACTACGAAATATTAGAAGATGAAAATTATAAGACTTATATAAATTCAGCAAAAAGACTTGTTCTTTCTACATTCCCCAGAAAGGATGATGAAATTTACGACGTTGGATGTGGAAGGGGATTTCTTGTTAAAGAGCTGCAAAAAGAGGGTTATACAAAAACAATTGGAACAGAAGTTTCAAGGTGGGCGATTGAGCATAAGGTTACTGAACAGGTTTACCTGAAAAGCCCGGCCGATTTTAAAGATAATCAATTTAAGGTGGTGTCCCTTATCAGTATTCTGGAACACCTTAAAGAGGAAGAACTTCACTCCTTTTTAAAAGAAATAGCGCGAATAACCTCTGACTATATTGTCTGTTGCATCCCGCTTTATCCGAACAATCTATTTAATTTTTTTGTTTACGCCAAAGAGCATCGCATATTTGAAAGAAGAGAGTGGTGGGATAAAGAATTTAAGAAGGTAGGCTTTTACCCTTGGGCTTTGCCCAGAGAGCCCTTACCTTTTGTTGCACCGTTTGTTTACAGAAAGGTGAAGGTGTTTGATAAGGAAAACAAGCAGTTAAAGAAAGCAACAGAGATTAAAGATTCTTCTCAGATTCATTTTGCCATTGATCTTTCTTATTCAAATGCATTTACCTGGGTGACTGTCAAACTTGCTCTGGCTTTGGATTCTTTAGGTTATGGAGTATCCATTAATCCATCATCTCTTCCTGATACGATTGCGGTTGAAGACCGGGTGCAATTAGAACAATTGATGAGAAAAGCTCCAGGTAAAAAAGTTCAGATAAAATGGTCACATTATTGGAAATCTTATTTGAAGCAGAAATTGAATGGAAACTTAAATTTAGAGATTTTTGCTATAAATTATTTCTTTCAAGATAATAATAAAAAGAAATTTGATCATTGGGTTAAAAGTATTCTTAACAATAATTATTATAAATTGCCTGTAAGTACCTTTTGCCGGGATGTGCTAATAGAAGCAGGTATCTCGAAAGACAGATGTTTTGTGCTGCCTCTTGGTTTTTCACCAGAAATAATGAAGGTAAAGGCAAAATTGAATCTTCCAACAACGAAAAAATTCAAATTTCTGGCAATTACCAATGCCCATGACCCTGATAGGTATGGAAGTGATGTCTTAATGAAAGCTTTCACCCAAGCCTTTTCTGGGGAAGACGATGTTGTTTTAGTAATCAAGGATTATGGTGGAAGAGATCCTAACATTGAAGAGGCGATCCGCCAGTATCAAGGCAACCCAGAAATAGTATATATCACTCAATTTCTCCCCAAAGATGTCTTAATAAGGATATATAACTCATGCGATGCCTTTGTATCTTCTTTTAGAGGAGAAGGATTCGGTATGAAAATATTAGACGCAATGGCTTGTGGTTTACCAACGATATTACCTCTCTTTAGTGGTCCTACTGAGTATGCTTGTCCTCAAAACTGCTTTCCAGTCGAGTACAAAATTGTTCCAATGGGAAATTGCTTGGATACAAAAAATCTACAGATTGGAAATAATCCCCATTGGTGTGAAGTAAAGGTCGATAGTTTAATTGAGGTGATGCGTTTTGTGTATGAAAACTTTGAAGAAGCAAAGAAGGTGGCGCTGAAGAGTAGAAAATTTATACTGTCCAAATTTTCGTGGGAACAAGTAGCAAAGAGGTTAGTAAAAATCATTGATAACCTGACAGATGCAGGGAACTCCCTGAAAAGATGAAATTAACCATAGTCATCCCCACTTACAACCGAAAAGAAATTCTCAAAAAGTGTCTTAATGCCCTTTTTAGGCAGACTTATCCTAAATCTGAATACGAGATTATTGTTGTAGACGATGGGTCAACAGATGGGACCGAAGAATTGGTCAAATCTATGATGAATAATTTTAATTACAGGTTGCGATATTACAAACTTCAACATAGGAGGGGGCCGGCAGCAGCAAGAAATTTAGGTGTCAAATATGCATCTGGCAAGATATGCCTATTTTTGGATGATGACGTTGAAGCTTCCGAATGGGTAGTTGAAGAACACGTTAATTGCCATAAAAAGTTTGGAAATAATGTTGCATGTTTAGGGTACACAAAATGTCATCCTGCTCTTGAATTTACTCCGTTTATGAAATATATTTCAAATATCGGCCCTTATCTCGATCCCTCTTCAATAAAAGACAATTTGGAAGATCTTCCTTTTAACTACTTCGTGACTGCCAATATTTCGGTAAGTAGAACAAGGTTGCTTGAGGCAGGTCTATTCGATGAAGATTTTTATCCAGCCTATGAAGATGAAGAATTGGGATATCGTCTGAAACAGAGAGGATTGAAAATTATTTTTGGCCATAAGGCGGTGGCTTACCATAGTCACCCAATAGATCTCAATAAATACTGTAAGCGTCAATTTAATGTTGGTCGTGCAGTATTGATTTTTTATAGGAAGCATCCGGAGATAAAAAAATTCGAGGAGATGGTAAAAAATAAAGATGGAACTATAGTTGTTTTGAAATCAAATCGATCAAAAATTGAAAAATTGAAAGAAATAACAAAATGTATGCTTTCAAATAAACTTACAATTTTTTTACTGAAAAAGCTAATTACATTTTTTATCTCCATTAGATTAAAAATAGGTTATCGTTTCTGCTTTAACTTAGTAGCGAGATACTATTTAGTTAAGGGATTATTAGCAGAAGAGAATAAAGAGAAAAGAAGGTAACTATATATTGTTTCAGTAATGTAAAATTGGTATTTAGTGAGAATACATCATAAATGAAATGAAATTTAAAATTTTATTTGTAATTGAAAATATTTTTTTTGGCGGTGGAGAAAGGGCTTTCTCGCAGATTATCCGAGGGTTAGATAAAGAAAAATATGAAGTTTACGTTGTTTGTTCAAAAAGCGGTGAATTTATTGAAAAAATAAAATCTTCTGTAGAAATAATACCCTTTAAGTTTCGAAATGGGCTAAGCGTAGCAAGGATTCATAAATTAGCAAAAATTATGAAAGAAAAGGGTATCCAAATTGTTCACAGCCAGGGAGGAAGGGCTGATTTTTTCGCTAGGATTGCTGCGAAAATAGCAAAAGTTCCAGCTGTAGTATCTACTGTTGCCATGCCGGTGGAGGGATATGATGTAGGATTATTGAAGAAGGCAATATATGTGGTGTTAGACCGTTTTAGCGAAAGGTTCGTTGATAAATTTATTGTCGTATCGGAAGCGCTTAGGATGAGACTAGTTAGAAAGCATTTAATTCCACATAAGAAAGTAATTAAAATTTATAATGGGGTAGAAGTTAATCCAGACGTAGAAAGTGAGATAGAGGATGTAAGGAATAAGATAATGCATGAATTTATGATTCCTCAAAATACAGTGCTTGTCGGAACGATAGGGAGATTAGTCTGGCAGAAGGGATTACCTTATTTTATTCAAGCAATAAGGCACATAGCAAATAGTAAATGGCAAATGGTAGATAAAATAAAGTATTTAATTGTTGGGGAAGGAAAAGAGAGAAAGAATTTAGAACTAAAAATTAAAAAATTAGGACTAAGTAGTAGAGTTATCTTTACTGGTTTTAGAAAAGACGTTAAGGAAATTTTATCTGCATTAGATATTTTTGTTTTACCATCAATTCGTGAAGGTCAACCCATTATACTTCTGGAAGCAATGGCTATGAGTAAACCAATTGTGGCTACGGATATTGAGGGAGTAAATGAAACAGTAGTTGATGACTTAACGGGCATACTTGTTCAACCGAAAGATTCCTCTGCTTTGGCTGAAGCAATAGTTTCTTTATTAAAAGATAGTAAAAAAGCTCAAGAAATGGGCCAGATGGCAAGAAAAGCTGTGGAAGAAAAATTCAACATTGAAGATAAGATAAAACAGCATGAGCAACTATATGAAACAGTTATTGCTGAAAAATTAGGAGCCTGCTGATGTGCGGTATTTGTGGAACAGTGGGGTTCTCGAATAAAGAGTTATTAGAGAAGATGTGCGATGTAATGAAGCATCGGGGGCCGGATGATGAAGGAATGTATCTGTCCAAAGTCCAAAGTCCAAAGTCCAAAGTCCAGGTGGGATTGGGGGTGAGGAGACTTAAGGTCATTGATTTGGAGACCGGGCATCAGCCGATACATAATGAGGACGAGACTATCTGGATTGTCTCTAATGGTGAAATCTATAACTATAAGGATTTAAGGATTGATTTAAAAAAGAGGGGCCACAGATTTTATACTAAGAGCGATACTGAGGTTATTGTTCATCTCTATGAAGAGTATGGCGAGGATTGTGTCAAAAAATTGAGGGGAATGTTTGCCTTTGCCATCTGGGACGAGAAGAAAGAGAAACTCTTTTTGGCCCGCGATAGATTAGGCATCAAGCCCCTCTATTATTTTTCCCATAACAGAGAATTATTATTTGCTTCTACCATTAAGTCTATCTTCCAATCTTCGAAGATTGGAAGGGAGGTAAATCTTAGGGCTTTGGACTATTATCTAACCTTTCTCTATGTCCCTGCGCCAGAGACTATGTTCAAAGGGATAAAAAAGCTCCTTCCCGGCCATATCTTGGTTTATGCGAATGGCGAGATCAGTGTTAAACAATACTGGGACTTACCGATCACCGATCACTCCGCCCCGGAGGGGCGAGACCCCGCCTCTGGCGGGCGATCACCGATCACCGTTCACGACGAAAAGTATTATGCTGAGAGGATTTATGAGCTTTTGAAAGAGGCGGTTGAGGAGAGGTTGATGAGTGAAGTCCCTTTGGGCGCTTTCCTGTCCGGTGGCATAGATTCAAGTATTGTGGTTGGTTTGATGAGTAGAATAATGGACCAGCCGGTCAAGACCTTCTCCATCGGCTATGGGAAAGAGGCCCAGGCATATAACGAACTAAAATATAGCCGTTTAGTAGCGAAGCACTTCAAAACAGATCATCGGGAATTCATAGTGGAGCCAAAAGTAATTGAACTCTTACCAAAACTTATCTGGCACCTTGAAGAACCCTTTGCCGATTCCTCTGCCATTGTAACCTATTTAGTCTCTCAGGTAGCAAGAGAGCACGTTACCGTTGCCCTCACGGGTATCGGGGGCGATGAGGCCTTTGGAGGCTATCCCAGGTATCTGGGAACTCGTTTTGCAGAGAGTTATCTAAAGATTCCTGAATTTTTGAGAGAGAAAGTAATATCGAGGATTGTTAATGGATTGCCAGAGTCAACCAAGGGAAGTCATCTCGCCAATAGGCTAAAAAGGTTTATTCGCTTTTCCCCTCTTCCTCCAGAAGAAAGATACATCAGCTGGCTCTCCTTCTTCGATGAAGAGGCGAGAGGAGAGCTCTATTCTGGGACCTATCAGGATACTATGGAAATCCATAAGTCCTACTTTGAGAAAGCGGGGGCAGAGGATTTTCTGGATAGGGTCTTTTATGTAGATGTCAAGACCTATCTCCCTGATGATCTCCTCTTTACGGGTGATAGGATGAGTATGGCTAATTCCTTGGAACTGAGGGTCCCCTTCTGTGATCACAGACTCTTAGAATTCTCTGCCACTATTCCTCAGGAGATGAAGATAAGGGGATGGCACCTGAAGTATTTGTTGAAGAAGTCTATGTCAGAACTGCTACCTCCTGCCATCTTAAAGAGAGGGAAGCAGGGGTTCATGGTTCCCCTCGGTATATGGTTCCAGAGGGAGTTAAAAGATTTCACTTCTGAGATTTTATTGGGACCTAAGGCGAGTGAAAGAGGATACTTTAAATCCGACTATGTAAAGAGGCTACTGGAAGAACATTATAGTGGAAGAAAAGACAATACTCACCGAATCTGGGCTTTGTTGGTCTTTGAACTGTGGCATAGAACCTTCATTGATAGTAACGACTTCTTTAAACCCTTAGAATTACCTGGGTTACTAAAAGACTAATGGAAGTAAGAAAAAAGATTAGACTGGAAAATATTCAGAAAATCCTAGTAATAAAGTTGGCTGGGATTGGAGATATAATTCTAGCTACTCCCGCCTTAAGAGCGCTGAGGAGAAAATTTCCTCAAGCCTATATCGCCCTTCTTACTACTCCCCGGGCAGCAGAAATCATCAAAGGCTCCCCCTATCTTGATGAACTCTTCTTTTTAAGCTCCACAAGCAAGAATTTGGGAGGAGTAATCAATCTAATCCGATCATTGCGTAGAAAACGATTCGATGTGGCGATTAACCTCTATAATCTCTTTACTCTAAGAGGGGCCTTTAAGGTAGCACTCCTTATGTACTTAATTGGGGTTCGATATCGGGTTGGTCGCGACACCGATAGTCGGGGCTTCTTCTATACTATCAAGGTGCCCGATGAGCGATTCTCTGAAAGGCACGAGGTAGAGTATAATCTGGATGTGGTGCAGGCCTTAGGCGCTGATATAAAAGATAAAAAATTGGAGATTCCTATCTCTGATAAAGATAGAGAATATGTTCAAGAATTTCTTAAGCAGAATGGAATTGGTGAGGATGATTTAGTGGTCGGCCTTAATCCCGGGGCTTTTCGTCCCTCTCGCCGTTGGGGTAAAGAGAGTTTTGCTCGAGTAGGAGATGAGCTTGTTAAAAGATATCAAGCAAAGATAATCATTACTGGTGGGCCAGAGGAAATAGAACTGGCTCAGAAAATAGCAGATATGATAAAAATAGAACTGATCATTGCCACAGGAGAAGTAACCATTAAACAATTGGTATCTTTAATCGAAAGATGTAATCTGTTTATCAGTAATGATACTGGCGCTATGCATATGGCTGCAGCAATGAAGACCCCTCTCGTGGCTCTTTTTGGTCCTGGCCTCCTGGCAAGGTATGGCCCTTATGGAGATCGAAATAGATATGTCGTTGTCAAAAAAGATGTAGAGTGTAGCCCCTGTTATAAATTCAAATGCCGGAAGCATCTCTGTATGAAGTTAATTACTGTGGAAGATGTTCTGCAGGCAGCAGAAGAGTTGTTAAGAAGATTTCCAAAATGAAGAGGATTAAGGTATTGCATGTTCATACCTTACCAGTAATCAGTGGCTCGGGAATAAATACTTTTTTGACTATGAAAGGGCTGGATAGGAATAAGTATGAGGTAGATTTAGCCTGTGCCCCGGGGGGGACATTGATAGATAGGGTTAAGGAAGAGGGCTTAGGATTCTTCCCCATAAATCATTTTAGACAGAAGATTAGTCCTCTTCATGATCTCTTAGCCCTATTTGAACTAACTCGTTTGATGAGGCAGAAGAGGTATGATATCGTCCATACCCATAATTCCAAGGCGGGTTTCATTGGTCGTTTAGCAGCCAAGATCGCTGGAATACCCATAATCGTCCATACTATCCATGGCTTTGCCTTCCACGAATATGAGAGGCCCCCTCGGAGGGTATTATTCATTTTGTTGGAAAGACTTGCTGCCCGACTGTGTGACAAGTTAATTACCATTTCAGAGCCGCTTAAAGAGTGGGGTCTAAGATTAAAGATTGGTAGACCAGAGAAGTATGTCACTATCTATAGCGGCATTGAGGCCGAGAAGTTTAAAATTAACATCAATATCAATGAGAAGAAGGGAGAATTAGGAATAAGTTCAGAGGAGAAGGTAATTGGTGTGGTGGCCAAACTCTGGGAGGGAAAGGGGCATAAGACCATCTTAGAAGCCGCTCCTCAGGTCATTAAAGAAATACCGAATGTCAAATTCCTCTTTGTTGGTGAGGGATACTTGAGGAATAGATTAGAGAAGCAGGTTAGAAAAATGGGTCTATCCAACAAAGTTATCTTTACTGGATTCAGAACCGACATTCCAGAGATTACCGCTACCTTTGATCTCGCTTTGCTCGTTTCCCTATTTGAGGGAATGGGAAGGGTATTGTTGGAGGCCATGGTCTTAGGCAAGCCAGTAGTAGCCACTAAGGTGGGAGGTATCGTGGATGTAGTAAGAGATGGGGAGACTGGGATATTGGTTCCACCGGGAGATGCAGATGCTTTGGCCAAAGCGATTGTTACTATATTAAAAGATGAAAAATTAGCCCGAAGGATGGGAGAGGCAGGGAAGAAGAGAATAGATGAAAGATTTACTGCTCGGACTATGGTGAAAAAGATTTCTGAAGTCTATGAAGAACTGATTGAAAGCACAGATGAGCACAGATGGAAACAGATAAGCCATTCATAGAATGTGAAATCCGAAGCACGAAATCCGAAATCCTAAACAAATTCGAATGCCCGAAACTCAAAATCCAAAACAAAGACGATACGACCTAGAAGAAAGAACCTTCCTGTTTGCTAAAAGAGTAAATAAGTATGTCAATAGACTTCCCAGGACAATCTCCAATATTGAAAATGGGAAACAACTGGTAAGAGCAGCAGGTTCTGTGGGAGCAAATTACATTGAAGCCAACGAAGCCCTGAGTAAAAAAGATTTTACTATGAGAATTAAAATCTGTCGTAAAGAATCAAAGGAAAGTAGATATTGGCTAAGATTAACAGAACCCCTGAAAGATGACCAAAAAGAAAAGGATAGTTTAATTCAAGAAGCTACAGAACTTATGAAAATCTTTGGTTCCATACTGCAGAAAACATAAGTTTTGAACATTTGAGATTTGGATTTAGAGATTGTTTAGTATTTCGATATTCGAATTTCGAAATTATAGAATCTGCGCTAATCTGTGAAAATATCTGTGCCCATCTGTGACAGCAATCTGTGCTAATCTGTGAAAAAATCTGCGCCAATCTGTGTCTAAAAAGGAGGTATAGAAATGATTAATTATGGAGATGTTTTCTTTACTTTTGCCATTGCTCTGGCTGTTTCTTTCTTTCTGACCCCGTTTATGAGGAGAATAGCCCTAAGGAAGGGGATTGTCGACCGACCGGGAGGGAGGAAGGTCCATAAAAAGCCCATCCCCTACTTAGGTGGGGTGGCCATCTATCTCGCCTTTATCTCTGCTTTATTCTTTGCTTCCTGCCTGGAAGAGTTGCTCAGGAGTGAATATCTGGTAGGCCTCTTCTTAGGGGGAACGTTCATTGTAGTTATAGGTTTGTTCGATGATATCAAAGGAATGCGACCCTCCCTTAAATTTCTAGGACAGATATTAGCAGCCTCTATTCTATTCAAGTATGGGTTTAGAATAGAATACATTCTCAATCCCTTTGCTGGCGGGATCATTCATTTCCCTCCGGCTTTGAGCTTCTTCGTTACTCTATTGTGGATTGTGGCCCTGACCAACGCCATAAACCTGATCGATGGATTGGATGGCCTGGCTGCGGGGGTGGCCATCATCGCCTCTTCTGTCCTCTTCATCGTCTCTCTGCAGCGTTCCAACCTCCTGGCTATCTTCATCTGTGTAGCCATTATGGGCTCCAGCTTGGGTTTCTTGAGATATAACTTCCATCCGGCTCGAATATTCATGGGCGATGCGGGAAGTATGCTCCTGGGCTTCCTTTTAGCTGCCCTGGGAACCATCGGCGTCAGCAAAGGAATGACCGCGGTCACTTTAATGGTTCCTCTCGTTGCCCTGGGAATACCAACCTATGATACCCTTTTGGCCATCTTCCGCCGGCTCCTAAAGAGGAAGTCTATCTTCATCGCCAATAAGAAGCACCTCCACCATCGCCTCTTAGATATGGGCCTATCCCATAGAGAGGCTGTTTTACTTGTTTACTTTGTCTCCATCTATCTGGGAATAATGGGCTACCTCTTCACCCTCATTCCTCTCAGATATGCCTTCATCCTCCTCATTCTGCTTAGTATGGGGACCTTTGCTGGAATGAGAACCCTGGGCTTCATAGAAAGAAGAATAAGCAGGAAACGATGAAATGTAAGCACCTACTTTTCTACTTTCTTACTTTCCTACTCTTTACTTCTTTTTTAATAGGGCCAGCCTTTGCTATAGAATATACCCTCGTTCCAGGGGTCATCGGCATTCATACCGATATGGGCACCGGGGTTCATTCCTTGGAGGAAATAGCAAAAAAACTTGAAGAAAGAGGTATTCCCATAGCAATCGTCACAGAACATGCTCTTATCAGGTGCGAGTATGGGCTCTTTCCCCTACGACGAATAGTGAGAAGAGCATTCACAGAGAAATCCTTGTTGGACTATGGGGTAGAGAATTACCTCAACTATATATCCCGAATAAATAGTTCCCATCCTAAAATGGTCATCATTCCTGGGACAGAGGTTGCCCCCTTCTACTACTGGACAGGGAGTTACTTTAAGACAAAAGATCTGACCATGCATAACTGGCATAAGCAGTTCCTGGTCGTTGGACTGGATGAGGCTCAAGATTTTAAGAATCTACCCATGGTCTCGAATCCCTTCTCAGCCCATTACACCTGGAGAAGCATCTATCTCCTCTGGCCCTTCCTACCCCTGGTCCTGGGTATTTGGCTAATCAGGAAGCGCAGAGCCCAGCGGCTCAGATTTGAGGATCGTCTCTTTACCATTCCGTCTCACCCCCATCGTATTTTGGGGATAATAATAATCATTCTCTCCGGGTTATTTCTATTTAACAACTTCCCTTTCAAAATTGCCCCTTATGACCAATATCATGGAGACCAAGGAGAGACTCCTTACCAAGGTTTGATAGACTATGCCAATCAGGGAGATGCCCTCACCTTCTGGAGCCTTCCTGAAGCGACCACAGATGTAAAGAGAGGGGAGGTGAGGTCCTATACTCCTCCTTTTCCAGAATCCCTGTTAGCTACTCATAACTACTCTGGCTTCACTGCCTTCTACGAAGGATGGAGAATAGTTGCCAAACCAGGTGGTATCTGGGATGAGATACTGAAGGAATACTGCGAAGGAAAGAGGGAGAGGCCGGTCTGGGCCATAGGGGAAATAGATTATCGCGGCGGCACGGGTAAAAAAATCGACAGCGTTCAAACTGTATTCCTAATTCCCCAATTGAATGAGGAAGCAGTACTCGATGCCTTGAGGAAGGGGAGGATGTATGCTCTTGATAACCGCGGGGAGGGAACCCTCTCATTAGATAGTTTTGTAGTAAAGAATAATAATAAAGTAGCCTTAATGGGCGAGACACTCCTTTCCCGAGATAGACCTACCATCTCCATTAGAGTCTCTCGCCCTGCTCCTGAGGAAGGAGGGATCAAGATAAGACTGATCCGAAAAGGGGAAATCATCAAGACTTTCGATGTCGAGAACTCAGAAGAGATCATTTATGAGGATGATTACTATAAAACTGGAGAGAAGATCTACTACCGCCTGGACATCGCTGCCCGGGGAAGTAAAATAATCTCCAATCCCATATTCGTAAAGTTTACCCCGTTGGAGACGGAATAAAATGGAGAAAGTGGGCAGATGGGAAGCTGAGTAAAAAGCTCACTTTCTCACTTTCTCGCCAGCTCGCCTGCAAGGGGTTTGCCAAATGAAGGGAAGGATTCTGTTTCGAATAATAGAAGGGGGACTCCTTTCTATCATCCTCTATACCCCTCTCATCCATGCCACGAAGGGGATTGGCACCTTAACCACTACCTATATTCTCATCCTCTTCCTGAGCATGCTCTGGCTCTTGAGGATGAATGGCCAGAGAAGTTTTAGATTCATAAATAGTCCCCTAAATCTTCCCTTGGCACTCTTTTTTCTTTTTGCTCTTCTCTCCACCCTTTTCTCTATCAATAGAGGAGCGAGTCTCAGTGAACTCTATAAGGTCATTCTCTTCATTTTACTTTATTTCCTTTTAATCAATAATCTTAAAGAGAAATATCAATTCAGGTCTCTTTTTCTTGCTATCCTGAGTATAGGAGGCATTGTTGCTGCTTATGGGCTCTATCAGTATTTTTCCCATTGGCCGAATTTAACTGAAATTTCCTCTACCTTCCCTCCCAATCCTAACTCCTTGGCCGGCTATCTCCTCTTAATCATTCCCCTGGCCTTTGTCTATGCCCTATTCGCTTCCCCCAAGTGGCTTTCCAGGATGAGCTTTGTTATCTCCTTTCTTACTTATTCCTGTCTCTTTGCCACCCATTCTCGAGGAGGACGATTGGCCCTCTTTGGTTCCCTGATCCTTTTCCTCATTCTCGTCTTCAAGTATCTAAAGAGAGAAGAGCTTCTAAAGGCAAGATGGAGATTCTTAACCTTGGTTCTATTGCTCATCTTTCTCTCGGGAACCTTCTCTTCCCTCTGTCTCATTCCCAAGCCCTCTTCAGTCCAGCAGATTCCCCAGGTAGAGGAGGCTAACTCTTCTCCGAGAATCGAGGCCCAGGGCCCAAGATATCCCCTTCGGGAATACTTCCATAGGGGTTTCACCCCTCTGGCGGGGATTTTTCCTGCAACAGTTCGGAAAAATTCCCTGTCACCCCTTGAGGGCAAGCAGATTCTTTCCCCCAACCCCCCTAATCCTCAGCATCGGAATTATTCAAATTCCGATGCTTCAAGCGATATCCTCTTGGGAGAACCACTTTCCTTCCGTTCCTTCTCTTTCCAGAGAACCTCGACCAATAAGTTCATCTTCGATAGGCTTAAAATCTGGGGAAGAACCTTGGAGATCATAAGGGACTATCCCCTTTTGGGTAGCGGGATGGGGACTTACGGGATAATATTCAAGAGGCATAAGATCCCTACCCCCTTGACTTCCGGAACCATTGCCCGCTATGGTCAATCGGCAAGATTCGCTCATAACGAATATCTTCAGATAGCAGCAGAGACTGGCCTCCCCACCCTAATAATCTTCTTATGGATAATAACTCTCATCCTCCGCACCGGCCTAAGGACCTTAAAAGAGTCTCAAGTAGCACAGGAGGTTTACGGTAAACGGTTAACGGTTAACGGTAAACCATTTATAACCATCGGCCTCCTCTCTGGCCTAACTGGGGTTCTCCTTCACAGTTTCATCGACTTCGTCCTCCGTCCCCCAGCAACAGATATCTTATTCATCTACTTCATTGCTTTCATCATGCTCCAAGCGAAGACAGGGGACAGGGGGACAGGGAGACAAAGAGACGGTGAGACGGGGAAACGGAGAAACGGGGAAATCCGTCAACCAGACTTTCTCTTCCGCCATCTTTACCAGAGCCGCATTATCCGGGGTAGCCTCATCATCTGTGTTGCCTTAATCCTCGCTGGCCAGGCAACTCTTCCCTTGATAGCCTATAGACACTATAGAAAAGGGATCGACCATCAAAAGAATAAGGCCTTCGATCAAGCAATATCCTCTTATCTCACCGCTCAGAGATTAGAGCCCACCAACGACCGCTATCATAAGAACCTAGGAGACCTCTATCGCCACCTGGCTCTTCTCTCTAAAGAAGAGAGGAGTTTCTGGCTGGAGAAGGCCACTGAGGAATGTGAGAAGATGGTCAGGTTGAGCCCTCGGGATAATCATTACAGGAGGGATTTAGGGGTCATCTATTGGCTCGCCTCCCAGGGAAGGGACAGGCTCCTGATGAATAAGGCCATCACCCAGTTTAAGGAATCTCTGAGGATCGATCCCACCTTCCCATTTTCTTCTTTCGCTTTAGGGGTCATCTATGCTAAGATAGGTTGGGTAGATAAGGCGATTGAGAGGTTTGAAAGAGCAGTCTACTACGAGCCAAATTATGCCGAGGCCCGCTATAACCTGGCCACCCTCTATGCTTCCCGGGGCTTATTCAAGAAAGCGATTGCTGAATATCAAGAGATTGTTGAGATAGAGAATAAGAATCTATTTCCTAAAGTATCCTGTGGTTACGAGAAGGCCCTGCTCAGCTTCGATTACTCCCTGGCCCATCACGGATTGAGAAGCTCTCTTAAAAAAGTGGCCAAATTTTGACCCCGCCCCCATTTGTATTAGAGAAAACTTCTTTTAATTCGGCGCTTGAGATTGGCAAGCGAGGTTCCATGATGTTTCAATTTTTGCTCACGTTCTCTAGCATCTTTTGGGATACGATAAGTTTCATAATATATCAAAATCCAATTTTTGTCTTTTGCCCAATGTTCTTGTATCCTCCGTCTCAAATCCGTGGTGGAACCAATATAAATTTTATGTGAAATTCTATTCTGAATAATATAGACGTATGACATAAGAACAAAATGGGGGCGGGGGTTGACAAGCATCTTTTAATTTGATATACTATTTATGAATTCTCAATAATTTGAAGATACAAAAAGTCCTTTTAGAGTAGGAGGAGATAATGAAGGATTTGAGACAGTCGGAGAAGGTCTTTAAGGCTTTAGGGTCCAGGACGCGGCTGAAGCTCTTGAGGCTTCTCTGGCAGGAGGGGGAGTTACCGGTGACCCTCATTGCCCGGAGGTCGGGGATGACCATTGCCCGGGTCTCACGTAACTTGGGAATTCTGGAGAATGTAGGATTGGTGAAGACCAAGGAGACCAGAACCTGGGTCTTCTATTCCATCAATACCAATCCCTCGCATCCCTGGCAGGGGCTTTTGCTCAAACTCCTCAAAGAAGGATTTAAATAATAATTAAGATGAAAAGGATAATTCTTGCCCTCATCCTAATAGTTCTATTAGCATCCCTTTTTCTTCTTAGAAAGAGTGCCTTAGAGAGGAGGCTGGAAGGGAAAGAGAGGCTTTCTTTTCTCATAATCGGTCTGGAGGGGGTAGAGGAACCGCAGAGCTTGAAAGATATCTTGCTTATTAACTACCAGCCCAATACTAAGAGAATAGCCTTGGTAATTATACCACCCCAGACCCTGGTCACTGAATCTATGAAGCTGAGCACCCTTTACCGTCAGAAGGGGTATCTCCTGGTGAAAGAGACCCTGGAGGGTCTCTTGGATTTAGAGATCCCTTTCTATGTTGTGCTCGATGACCAAGATATAGTCAGAATTATTAACCTTCTGGGAGGAATAGAAGTAGAGATCAATCAGCCCCTTCCTTATGGGAATGGCTTTCTAGAGGGGAAGAGGAGGTTATCTGGGAAAGAATGTCTGGCCTACTTGGAGTTTGAGGAACCTCGTTTTGGCGAGTTCGGCAAATTCTCCCGCTGGCAGAGATTCATCTGGACCCTCATCCAGAGATTTGGAGACTTTTCCCCAGACTCTAAATTAGCAAGAGAACTCCTCAAAAGTTCCCTCCTTACCAACCTTAAGGTAAAGGATATCCTGGCCTTGGCTCAGGAAGCAGAAAATATAAGAGAGGCTGGGATAGAGGTAGAAAAGATTCCGGGCAGAACCATTTATAGAGACTGGATGAGCTACTGGCAGGTGGATACTTTAGCTACCTCTCAATTATTCAAGGAACTCAGTAGAGAACTGGGGAAGGGAGAAGGAATCATCCGGGTTGAGGTCCTGAATGGCTGTGGTAGAGGGGGGATCGCCTTCCAAGTGGCTCAAGACTTAAGAAGAGAGGGCCTGGATGTGGTAAATATCGGAAATGCCCGGAACTTCAAGTATAGAAAGACGCTCATCTTGAATAGAAGCGGGAAGAAGGGATTGGCTCGGGAGGTAGCCAGGGTAGTAGGCTGTGGTGAGCCCCAAGATAGGATAGAGAAGAAGGCCCTGGTTGATGTCACAGTCATCATCGGTCGAGATTACCTGAGGATAGAATAATGACCATTGAGAAGACGAGAATCGTCCAATTGAGGAAGATCATTAAAGAGAAAAAGATTCATACCTTATTCCAGCCCATTGTTTCTTTAAAAGATCAGAAGCTCTTGGGGTATGAAGCCCTGAGTCGGGGACCAGAGGGCATGGCCCTGGAGAAACCGGCTCTCTTGTTTAAAACAGCAAATGCCAGTAGTATGACTTTAAAATTAGAGAATCTCTGTCACAGGCAGGCCATCAAGAGCGCCCAAAGACTTCCTAAAGGACTGAAACTCTTTCTCAATATTGAAACTCCGGTATTGGATAGCCGCCTATACCAGAGGTTGGACTATCTTAAAGAATCGGCCTTGAGGCCAGAAGATATTGTTCTTGAGATCACAGAGAGAAGTGCAATAAAAGATATCAAAGATTTTAAGAAAAACATGGCCCTCTTTCGCAGGAAGGGTTTTCATTTTGCTCTGGATGATACCGGAACAGGCTATAATAACATAAAGGTCTTTTGGGAATTGAAGCCAGAATACCTCAAATTACCTGCTTTCCTGATGCGAAATATAGAGCGGGATCCCCTGAAAGAAAAGTTTATTAAGGTCTTGGTAGACTGCGCAAAGGGGGCAAAAGCAAAGACAATCGCTGAGGCAGTAGAGAGAAGAACAGAGCTTAAGGTTCTGCGTAGGCTGGGAGTAGACTTTGGTCAGGGGTATCTCTTCGCCCGGCCAGGGAAGCCCTTTCCCAAGCCCAGAAAAGTAAAATAGTTGGACTGGTTGGAATAGTTGGATTGGTTTAGTATATTAGGAAATTGGTGAATTAGTTGGAATAGAAGTGTAATCCAACTAATTTCCTTGTCAATCTGAATAGTGAATTGCGATGGAGATTAGAGAAAAAATCATTGAGTCTCTTCAAGAGGCTCTTAAGAAAATTAAGGTGAAGAAGTATCCAGAGGTCCTTCTGGAGAGACC